>JAGQJA010000399.1:1742-8167 GCA_020430845.1 Myxococcales bacterium | reverse complement strand
CCGCCGGCCGTGGCGCTCACCAACGTCGACGACGACACGGCGGCCGTGCAAGTGAGCGCCCCCGCGCCGAGCAACCAGACGACCGAGGCGGGCGGCACCGTCACGTTCACCGTGCGGTTGGGCAGCGAGCCCACGGCGAACGTCACCATCGGCGTCTCTTCGAGCAAGCCCGCCGAGGGCAAGCCCGACGTCACGCAGCTCGTCTTCACGCCGGGAGACTGGAGCATCCCGCAGACGGTCACGGTCACGGGACAGCCCGACGACGTCGACGACGGCAACGTCGCGTACGCCATCGTGCTCGCCAAGGCGACGTCGGCCGACCCCAAGTACGCGGCGATCGACCCGCCCGACGTGGCGCTCGTGAACGTCGACGACGACACCGCCGGCATCTCCGTCGGCGCGCCGACTCCGGGCAACACGACGACCGAGGCCGGCGGCAAGGTCACGGTGTCCGTCGTGCTGCAGTCGCAGCCTCTGGCCGACGTGAAGATCCCCGTGTCGGTGAGCAAGCCCGCCGAGGCCACCGTCGACGTCGCCGAGCTCGTGTTCACGTCGGCCAACTGGAAGGACGCCCAGACGGTCACCGTCACCGGAAAGGACGAGCTCGTCGACGACGGCGATCAGGCCTACGCGCTCGTGCTCGGCGCCGCGACGAGCGCCGACGCGCTCTACGCAGGCAAGGATCCGCCCGACGTCGCGCTCGTGAACGTCGACGACGACACCGCCGGCCTCCTCGTCTCGGCGCCCGCCCCATCGAGCACCACCACCGAGACGGGCGGCAGCGTCACGTTCGACGTCAAGCTCGCGAGCCAGCCGCTCGCCGACGTCACCGTGCCCATCACCTCGACGAAGCCCACCGAGGGAAAGCCGGACAAGATCCAGCTCGTCTTCAAGCCGGCCGACTGGAACGTCGCGCAGACGGTGAAGATCACGGGGCAAGCCGACAACGTCGACGACGGCGACCAGGCCTACGTCGTCGACGTCGGCGTGACCACGAGCGGCGACGCGCTCTACGCGGGGCGCAGCGCGTCGTTGGCGCTCACCAACACGGACGCGTGCGGTAACGGCGCGACCGATCCGGGCGAGCAGTGCGACGACAGCAACGACGCCAAGTGCGACGGCTGCGAGAGCTGCGAGCGCCGACGCTGGGTGACGTTGCCCGCGGGCGCGTCGGGCTCGATCGCGGGCATCACGGCCGCGTTGCCCCGCGGCAACATGTGCGTCGAGGCGTGGGCGCAGGTCGGACCGCCCGCGAGCGGCGACGCGGTCATCGCCTCGTCCTACGGGGCCGCCGCCGACGGCGCGTTCATCCTTCGCTGCCAGGACGTGGGCGGCGTCACGGGACGCGTGTCGTTCGCGCACGAGGTCGCGGGCGCGTCGGTCGCGGCCACGGCCGACAACACGGCGTGCAGCGACGGGAGCTGGCACCACTTCGCGGGCTGCCGTTCGGTCGCCGCGGGCGTCGTGACCAACACCGTGTTCCTCGACGGCGCGCTCCTGGCGACGGCGACCGGGCCCGCGACGACCATCGGCGCGAACGCGGCCGTCGTCCTCGGCGGCACGACGATGGGCGCCGACGGTCTGGTGGGCGCGATCGACGAGGTCCGGATCTCGACCGTCGTGCGCTACGCCGCGAGCTTCACGCCGGCGCGACGCCACGCCGTCGACGCGAGCACGTTGGCCTTGTGGCACCTCGACGACGGCGCGGGCACGTCGTTCGTCGACGCCTCCGGCAACGCGTACACCGGCACGCTCTCCGTCGGCGCGGGTTGGGCCGTCGACACCGGCTACACGGCCGCCGTGTGTCAGTGACCGGTCACGGGCACTCGGAGCCCAGCGCCGGATCGGGATCGCAGTACACGAAGCCTCCGCCGGTCGTGCGCGTGAGCACGACGACGGTGTCGGCGCGCAGGGCCGCGTCGAGCGTGGGCCACACGCGCCGCACAGCGGCCTCTTGCGCGTCGGTCGCCGCGAAGACGTGCAGCACCTGCTTGACCCACTTGTCGGCCGGCAGCACGCGCTCGCTCGAGCGGTTGACGCCCTCGAGCTTCTTGGTGAGCAGCGTGACGGCGTCGGCGTCCGTGTACCCGAGGTTCGCGGGCTTGTAGGCGCGCGTGACGCTCACGCCGACCTTCTGGCCCGCGATCTCGACCAGGATGTCGGTGATCGCGTTCGAGCCGGCGTCGGGGGCCTCGTACTTGATCTGCGTCTCGGTCTTGAGCAGCGTGGCGCCGTCGCAGTGGTGCAGCACCTCGAAGCTCATCACCTCCGACTCGGTCGAGCTCCCCCCGGCGTTCGCCGCGTCGAAGAGGGTCTGACCGCCGGGCGTGAGGTACGGCTTGGCGTATTGCTCTCCGGCCGCGAACGAGAGCGTGTTCTCGACGAACGCGGGCGTCGGCTTCGCGAGCTCGGCCGCGATGACGCCGCAGGTGCCCGACAGCGTCCCGAGGATGTCGTCGCGCGCGTCCGGGCGATCGTTTGCGTCGGCCGCCGCGTCGCCCACCGCCGCGCCGGCGTCGCCCGCGTCGACCGCCGCGCCCGCGTCGCCCTCGGGGCCGCCGTCGACCGCTCCGGGAGCGGCGCCGGGCTCGCTCGCGCACGCCGACGCGAAGATCGAGGTCCAGACGAAGAAGAGCGCGGCGAGGTAACGAGCGCGGGGCATCACGCCAGGGCCATAGCTCAGCTGGCGATGTGCACGAAGACGTTTCCGCCCGTCGCGATCGCCTCACGGGCCAGCGCGCGCAGCGCCCAGATGGCCCAGACGTGCGCGTCGTCGGGAGTGCGCCCCAGCTCCCGCGCCCACCGCTCGGCAGCGCCGGGGATGTCGTCGTCGGCCAGCGCGGCCAGAGGCGCGCGCGCGCCCGACGAGAGGCTGTCGATGAAGCCGTCGTCGTCGCGCGGCTCCACGATGCGCGCGGGCGCCGACTCTGCGGCGAGAACCTTGGCGAGCGCGCCGAGCTCGATGCCCGTCACCCACGCGGTCGCGACGTGGGGGAGCGCGCGAAGGCGGTGCGGTGCGCTCTCTTCGAGCTTCTCGCCGACCGCGTCCATCGCGGGGATGGAGGGCGGGCGCACCGCGGCGCCGTCGCGGTGACGCACCGACGGCGGAGCGGGCACGGGAGACGGTCGCTCCGCGCCCGGGTCCCACGTCTTCGCGCCGATGATCTGCCCCGACAGCGGGTTGCGACCGACGCGCGTGATGGGCTCCGCGAGCGGCTGACGGAACGACGGGAAGAGGCGCCCGAGGTCCTCGTCCGTCGCTACGAAGAGCGTCGTGTGCACCATGAGCGTGATGTTACCGCAACGACCGGCGAAAGGCCGCGTACTCTCACGCAGCGCACGCCGCGGGCCGGCTCAGACGCCCGGCTCCTCGAAGAACTCCACCTTGCCGGTCTCGATCTGGTACTCGGCGCCGATGATGCCGAGCTCACCGCCGAGCACCCGCCGCTCGAGCAGCGTGCTGCCGTGGCGCAGGTGATCGGCCGCGAGGCGTACGTTGGCGCGTACGGCACGTTGCAGGAGCACGTCTCCCGTCAAGCCGGCGTGCACCAGCTCGGCGACCGACGGGCGGATGCGCTCCACGATGTCGCCGATGCTCGTGTCGGTCGGCGCGCCCCCCTCCCCTTGCACCGCGGCGAGCGTCGCGCCGACCGCGCCGCAGTTCGAGTGTCCGCACACGACGACGAGCGAGACGCCGAGCTTGCCGACGGCGAACTCGAGGCTCCCCACGATGCTCGGGGCCACGACGTTGCCCGCCACGCGGACGACGAACAGATCGCCGAAGCCCTCGTCGAAGAGGATCTCCATCGGCGCGCGCGAGTCGGCGCACGCCAGGATCGCGGCCACCGGCGCCTGACCCTTGGCGAGCTCGCCCCGGTCGAGGTGCTTGACGCGCGCGTCGACGTTGACGTCGCGCGAGATGAAACGTGCGTTTCCGGCCTTGAGGCGTTCGAGCGCGAGCTTGGCGGAGTCGGGCAGTCGGGGAGTCATCTCATCGACCTATCACGGGCCACGCTCCAGCTCGCGCACGACCGAGCAAGTGGGGCATCTTGCCGCACCCGATGGAAGGGCGCGTGTTGACTCATGAATTTCGCTACGGCCGGGAGCTCAGGCCTTTTGCGCGACGACGAGGCTGTGCGTCTCGAGCAGGATGACCTGCGGCGGGCCGAAGCCGGCGGCCGCGAGCCAGCCGCGCAGCTGGGCGAACGAGGGGCTGCGACCGGCGCGCGTCATGAAGAGCATGGTCAGCCCGAAGAACGCCGCGTTGGCGGGCCCGGCCGCTTGCTCGTCGAGGAACATGTCCTTGATCGCGACGCGACCGCCCGGCGCGAGCGCCGCGGCGAGCCTGCCCAGCAGCCGCTCGACCTCGGCGTCCCCCTCGCCGTGGATGATGTTCGAGAGCAGCGCCAGATCGTACGGTCCGCCGAGCGGGCTCTCGTGGAAGTCGCCCTCCACGTAGTCGATCGCGTCGCCGTGCCGGCCCCTCGCGTACGTCACGACGTGCGGCAGATCGAAGAGCGTGCCGTGGTGCCCCGCGTCGGCGAAGACGCGCAGGTAGCGGCCATGACCGCCGCCGAGGTCGAGCACGCGCGAGCGCGCCGCGAGCATGGGCGAGAGCCACGCGAAGGTCGTCGCGGCGGCCGACTCGCTCGACGCGTAGAGCATGTCGAGAAAACGCGCGGTCGCCGCCGGATCGTCTGCGCGGGTGCCGCCCGTCGTGCCCTTGCTCTTGCCGTCGTCGCCCACGACGGGCCCGCCGTGGAGCAAGACGTCCTTCATGCGGCTCAGGTCGCGGAGCGCCTCGAGGTTGCGGCCGGTGGGCAGATCCCCCGCCTCGAGCGCGCGCCGGCCCGCGGGCGTGAGCGTGACGACGTCGGCGTCGCCTGCCACCAGACCCACGTGCCGGAGCACCGGCAGCGTCGTGAGCGCGGCGCGCGCGTCGAGCCCTAGCTCGGAGACCCGGACCGGCCCCGCCGCGAGCTTGGCGAAGATGCCGAGCTCCATGTACGCGCTCACGACGGCGAGCGCCTTGGCCGCGTAGACCCACTCCGTCGCGTCGCGATCGGTCTCGAGCTTCATGGGCGATCTCCGGTGCGCGCGCGCGCGGACGGGCTCACGAGAGCCAGTCGCGATCGCGAAGCTTCTTGGGGATGTACTCCTCCGTGATGAACGAGATGCTCTTCGTGAGGAAGCCGTCGACCTCCATCTTGAAGCCGTTCTTCAAGAGGGCGGTGATCTCGTTCTGCCACTTCTTGTCCTTGAACCACGGGTAGCGCTTCATCTGCTCCGCGCGGTTGATGTCCTCTTTGTTGAGCTTGATCTGCACCGCGGGCGAGAGGTTGAACTTCTTGTAGTCGTTCGCGCTCATCCCCAGAAAGCGGACCGTGGGCACGGCCATGCGCATCGACTCGTAGGCGAGGTTGATCGAGCCCTGCTTGAGGACGGAGTAGATGTAGAGTCCCCACGGATCGTTGTCGACGAGCGCGTAGATGGGGAGCTTGAGCTCGGTGGACATGCGCTGGAGCAGCCGTCGCGCGCCGCGGGCGGCCTGCCCCTCGGTCGTCATGAGGATGCACTTGTGGCGCTCCCAGAAGCGGTCCTCGTTGAGGCGGTGCCACACGGCTTGTTTCTCGACGACGAGGATCATCTCGGCCTTGCACGAGACGAACTTGAGGTTGTCGTCCTCGCAGATCGACGGGATGCCCCAGCCGCCGCGCCCCATGCGCGTGAGATCGATCTCGTCGCCCGCGTCGTTGACCGTGAGCTGCCCCGTGATGAGTCCGCGCTTGTTGGCGAAGAGGTGCAGCTCCTCACGGAGCGCGTCGACCGTCACCTCGAGGTCCTCGATGATGGGGTCGCTCTCGCTCTGGTCCTCGAACGTGTTCTCCTGGGTGCCCTTGAGCGTGTGCTTCGTCATGTAGAACATCTGACGAATGCTCACGGTCTTGTTCTCGTCGAGCAGCGTCTTGCAGCCGTTCGCCACCAAGAACGTCTGCATGAACTTGCGCGCCATCGCGGTGTTGAAGAACTCGCGCGACTGCTTCTTGTCGCCGAGCTCGATGATGCGCCGCTTCTCGTTGAACGAGACGTTCGAGAGCGCGCGCATGCGGATCTCGAGCGCGGGGTTGTCGCCCTTCTCGACGACCTTGAGCGCGTCCTTGGCCAGGCGCTCGATCTTCGTTCGGGTCTTGGCGTCCTTGTCGGACGCCCCGGTCTTCTTGCTCGCAGCCTTCTTCGCCACCGCCATGTCGCCTCCGGCTCCGTCAGATCAAGGAGAGCTGCTCGCCCTTGGTGGGCTTGCCCTTGTTCGCGGGCGCCTTGCCCTTGCCCGCGGGCGTGTTGCCCTTCTTCGCCGGCGCCTTGACCGCGGGCGCCTTGCCCTTCTTCGCCGGCGCCTTCGCCGCGGGCGCCTTGCCCTTCTTCGC
>JAGQJA010000399.1:210-1615 GCA_020430845.1 Myxococcales bacterium | reverse complement strand
CCTTCGCCGCGGGCGCCTTGCCCTTGGCCTTCGACACGGCCGGCGCGGCCTCGTCGAGCGCAGGCGGCGGCATCGAGTCGGGAGGCGGAGGCGGCGTCGTCGGCGTGGGCGCCTTCTCCTCGACCGCGGGCTTCTCTTCTGCGACGTGGACGAAGCGCGGCAGCGCCTTCTTGAAGGAGCCCTCGATCTTCTCTTTGCTCCCACCGAGGATCGTCGCCATCGCGGCGGCGACCTCGGGGATGTAGCGCTGGAAGATGCCCAGGCGCTTCATCTGGCTCTCGGCGCGCGCGCGCGCCCGGATGTGCGCGGCGAGCTTGCGGCCACACTCCTGGAGCGCGAGGCGCATCTCCTTGAGCAGATCGTCGTAGTGCGCGACGGCCTCCTTGGCCTCGCTGGTGAACGGCACCCACACGCTCGCGAGGTGCACGACGACGGCGAGCGGCCCGATCGGGAGCGCGCCCTTGGGCTGCTGCATCTCGTACGCGCGCCAGTTCGTGTCGTAGACCGACTCGCTGATCGCGCAGGCCTTGGGCTGGTACTGCAGCGGGACGCGGTTGGCGAACCGCATGACGTCGGCCGGCTCGTCGCTGGCGAGATCGCCGCCGTACGCGACGGCGACCTCGACGACGAAGGGGTTGCCCCGGTAGACGGCCGGCGGGCGCGTCGTCGACGCGTAGAACTCGGCCGCGGGGAAACGACGCTTGAGGCCCTCGACGAGGAGCGCCTCGCCCACCGGCACGACGCACGTGGCGGGCGGCGCCATCACCTTGACCTCGCCGAGCGCCTTGTGGAGCGCGTCGACCTGGGGGCCCGACACGGCGCCCGCCTTGGTCTTCGACTTCACCCCGGCGATCTCGCAGATCTTCTCGGCGACGGCGGGGCTCACGCGCGAGAAGTCGTCGGTGAGGACCTGCTTGACGGTCTTCTTCGACGAGTCCTGGAGCATGTTGAGGAGCATGCCGAGCTCGACGCCGTGCGGGTGCGGCTTGATCTCCTGCGCCTCGCGGGGCAGCTCGTTCGACACGCGCGGGAAGTCGCGGCGCTCGCCCTTGGGCGTGACGTACAAGAGCGACATGTGCGGGTTCGTGACGACCGTCTGCTCGAGGTAGGCGTCGACGCCCGTGCGGCCACCGCGATACGCGGCGACGAGCTCGATCTCGACGCGCGTGCCGTGGGTCTTGCCCTCCCAGTCGATCGTCTCGTCTTTGACGACGTCGGGCTGGTTGCGCTTGGTGTCGATGCGGAGCTCGATCCTGAACGACGGCCGGCCCTTGCCGGTGGTGCTCGTGATGACGACGGGCCGCCCCGTGGTGAGCTGGCCGTACAGGCCGGCGGCGCTGATGCCGATGCCCTGCTGGCCGCGCGACTGCTTGAGCCGGTGGAACTTGGAGCCGTAGAGCAGCTT
>JAGQJA010000399.1:0-171 GCA_020430845.1 Myxococcales bacterium | reverse complement strand
TGACGATGCCGGGCCCGTTGTCCTCGACCGCGACGCGGAAGCGGCCCTCACCGATGTCGGTGATCTCGACGATGATGTCGGGGAGGATGCCGGCCTCTTCGCAGGCGTCGAGCGCGTTGTCGACGGCCTCTTTGACCGTCGTGAGGAGCGCCTTGGCCGGGTTGTCGAACC
>JAGQJA010000398.1:5117-5514 GCA_020430845.1 Myxococcales bacterium | reverse complement strand
GTGCTCGTGCTCAGCTCTCGGTCCGACACGCGGACGGGGCAGCGCCGTGACCTGACCCTGTCGGCGAACGCCGGCGGGGCCACGCTCGGAGGTCGCTTCTGATGTCTCGCTCTCTCCTCGGCGCAGCCGCGCTCGTCGCGATCGCATCGTCTACCGCGTGCCTCGCGAGCATCGACGACTCCCTCGTCGACCGCGACAAGCAGAAGTCGGCACAAGCCCCCAGCGACAAGGGCGGCGGCACCACGAGCGATCCCGGCACCGACAAGACCGGGACGGCGCCCGCCAAGTCGACCTCGGCCGACGGGCTCGTGGGCTATTGGTCGTTCGACGAGCCGAGCGGCAACGCCGTCCAGGACGCGACGGGCCGCTTCGCGGGCGTCATCAGCGGCGCGGCGCG
>JAGQJA010000398.1:3280-5048 GCA_020430845.1 Myxococcales bacterium | reverse complement strand
GCCGCCTTCCCCACCGAGGGCACGCTCGCGATGCACGTGCTCATCCCGTTCGGCGCCTCGACGGTGCGCGACGTGGGCCTGTTCGACGCCGAGGACGACACACGCGCGCACGTGTCGATCACGATGCCGAGCGGCGGCAGCACGCAGCTCTGGGCGACGTTCCCGCCCTCCGCGAGCACCCCCACCCTCTTCGCGCTCGCGTGGGACGAGTGGCAGTTCTTCGTCGTCACGTGGAGCGCCACGAGCGCCACGCTCTACACCGACGGCCGGCAGAGCCGCACCGTGCAGCTCTCCAAGTTCTCTCCCACCGAGCAGCGCTTCGTCTTCGGCGAGCGGCTCACGGGCGCGATCGACGAGATCGCCCTCTACGACCGCGTGCTCGACCCCCAGACCCTCACGCGCATCCGGTGATGGCATGATGCACACGATCTCCTCCCCGTTCACCGAGGCCGCCGACACCCACCTCATCGACGACCGCGCGAGGCCCACGCTCCGCGTCCGCGCCGTGCACGTGGTCGTGCTCGACGGCCCGTCCAAGGGGGCCACGGCGCGCATCGACCGCCCGCTCTTCATCATCGGCTCGGGCGAGGGCGCCGACATGCGCATCCACGACGACACGGTGTCGCGCGAGCACCTGCGCGTGTCGCTGCGCGAGGGCGGCGTGCACCTGCGCGACGAGGGCAGCACCAACGGCACGTACGTCGGCGCGATGAAGGTGCAAGACGTGCTGCTCGGCGCCAGCTCGCCCGTCACGATCGGCGGCACCACGCTCGCGCTCCACGTCGACGCCGAGACCACCGAGCTCGCCCTGAGCGAGAGCTCGGGGTTCGGCGGGGCCATCGGCGTCTCGCACGTGATGCGCCACCTCTTCGCCACGCTCGAGCGCGTCGCCCCCACCGACACGAGCGTGCTCATCGAGGGCGAGAGCGGCGTGGGCAAAGAGGTGCTCGCGCAGGCCCTGCACGCCCACTCGGCGCGCGCCGACGGTCCGTTCGTCGCGCTCGACTGCGGCGCCATCCCCGCCAACCTCATCGAGAGCGAGCTCTTCGGCCACGAGCGCGGCGCGTTCACGGGCGCCGACCGGTCGCGCATCGGCGCGTTCGAGCAGGCCCACGGCGGCACGCTCTTCCTCGACGAGCTGGGCGAGCTGTCGCCCGACCTCCAGCCCAAGCTCCTGCGGGCGCTCGAGGCGCGCGAGATCCGGCCCGTGGGCGGACAGCGCACGAGGCACGTCGACGTGCGCGTCATCGCCGCGACCAACAAGAACCTGTCCGACGGCATGCAGCGCGGCACCTTCCGCGCCGACCTCTTCTATCGCCTCGCCGTCGTGCGCGTGGCCGTGCCGCCGCTGCGCGATCGCCCCGAGGACGTGGTGCCGCTCGCCACCGCGTTCTTGCGGCGCATCCCGGGCCACGAGCGCGCCGAGCTGCCCGCCGACTTCGCCGCGATGCTCGCGTCGTACCGCTGGCCGGGCAACGTGCGCGAGCTGCGCAACGTGGTCGAGCGCTACGTGGTGCTCGGCATGAACGACGCGTCGCTCTTCGAGGACTCGCTCGGCTGCTCGAGCGGCGGCGACCTCTCGCACCTGCCGTACCACGAGGCGCGTCGCATCGCGCTCGACCACTTCGACCGCAGCTACTTCCCCGCGGTGCTCGAGCGGGCCGGCAACGTCATCTCGCGCGCGGCGCAGCTGGCGCAGGTGGGGCGCGGCAGCTTTCACCGCATGCTCAACCGCATGCGCAAGGCGGCCTGACGGCGCGCGTCGCCG
>JAGQJA010000398.1:0-3188 GCA_020430845.1 Myxococcales bacterium | reverse complement strand
ACATCGGCGAGCGCCTCGCCCACGCCCTGCTCCATCTTCTTGTGACCGCACACGAACACGAAGGTGTCGTCGTCGGCCAGGAGCCGGGCCACGTCGTCGGCGCGCGCACGGATGCGGTCTTGCACGTACGCCTTGGGCACGCCCGGCACGCGCGAGAACGCCAGCTCGACGTCGATGAGCTCGCGCGGGAGCTTCTGCAGCGGCCCGAAGTACGGCAGCTCCCCGGGCGTGCGCGCGCCGAAGAAGAGCAAGATCTCGCCGCCCTCGCGCAGGGCCGCGCGCCGACGACGCCGCTCGGTCATCGCGCGCATCGGCGCCGCCCCCGTGCCCGTGCAGATCATCAAGAGCTTGGCGCCCGGGTGGTTGGGCATCAAGAAGCTCGCGCCGTACGGGCCGATGACGTCGACCTCGTCGCCGCGTGACAGGTCGCACAGGTAGCTCGACGCCACGCCGCGCACGGGCTTGCCGTCGGCGTCCTCGGTCACGCGCTTGACCGTGAGCGCGAGGTTGTTGTGGCGCGGCCGCTCGCCGTCGCGCGGGCTCGCCACCGAGTAGAGGCGCACGTGGTGCGGGCGGCCCATGGCGTCGACGCCGGGCGGCAACACGCCGATCGACTGGCCCTCGAGCACGGGGAACGCGGTCTTGCCGAAGTCGAGGATGACGTGGCGGATGTCGCTGCCCGCGCCCTCGTCCGTGAGGCGGTAGACGCCCGTGACGGTGGCCTTGGCCGGACGCTCGGGCCCGTAGAGCCCCACGTACGGGTGCGCGGCCGACCACGGCGGCGGCGCGACACCGCTCGAGCGCGCGGCCTCGGCGGTGAGCGCGCGCACCTCTTCGGGGATCGACCCTTCGGCGGCGATCACGGCCGCGGCGCCGTCGCTCCTGGCCGACACCACGTCCTCGGGCAGCGCGTCCCACGTGAGCTGCGCTTCGACGGGATACGGCGTGACGACCTGGCGCCAGCTGTCGATGGCGCCCGTGGGGCACGGGGGCAGGCAGTCGCCGCACCCGTCGCACTTGTCGAAGGCGATGACGTAGTTGCGCCGATCGTGCGTGATCGCGTCCACCGGACAGTGCTCTTCGCACGTGTTGCAGCGGATGCAGACCTCGGGGTCGATGAGGTGCTGTCGCGCGAGGCCGGTCATGGCGTCAGTCGAAGCGCACGTAGGCGAAGTCCTGCGGCTTGTTGTCGATGCCGCGGCTGGGCGGCGCGATGAAGCTCGCGAACTTGCCCGGCTCGCGCACGGGCCCCATGAGCGACCGCACGAACGCCCGGTCCTCGTCGGTGGGCAGCCACCGGCTCTCTTGCGCGCGCCACGCCTCGTCGGACACGAGCTCGCCCGCGGGCGAGACGCGCACCTTGGAGAACGAGCCGATCTTGCGGTTGAACGCCTTGTGCGGGAGGCGCAGGCGCTGCGAGAGCCCGGCCTTGTCGAGGATGCGGTTCCACCGGTCGACGCCGGCTTGGCAGTCGGCGATGTAGTCGTCGCGCAGGCGCTCGTTGAGCGTGGTGAGCGCGTTGAGGCGCTGCTCGGTGAGCTTGCCGCCCTCGACGGCGAGCAACGGGTAGTCGAGCGACGACAGGTCGTGGTCGTCGTCGATCTTCTCTTCTTCGAAGCGCCCCTTGAGCGACGACGTGTAGAACGTGGCCGCGTTGGACGAGACCTCCGAGCCGTAGAGGTCGAGCGTGACGCTGAAGTGGAAGTTGAGGTAGCGCTGCACCGTGTCGAGGTCGATGACGCCGTGCGCGCGCACCTGATCGGGCGCGTCGACCTTGTGCTCCTTCATGACGTCGACGGTGCGCTGCAGGATGCGCCCGATGCCGCTCTCGCCCACGAAGAGGTGATGCGCCTCTTCTGTGAGCATGAAGCGCGTGGACCTGGCGAGCGGGTCGAAGGCGCTCTCCGCGAGCGCGGCGAGCTGGTACTTGCCGTCACGATCGGTGAGGAACGTGAACATGAAGAACGCGAGCCAGTCGGGCGTGCGCTCGTTGAACGCGCCCAAGATGCGCGGCTTGTCTTCGTCGCCAGAGCGGCGCGCGAGCAGCTCTTCGCCCTCTTCGCGGCCGTCGCGGCCGAAGTACGCGTGCAGCAGGTACACCATCGCCCAGAGGTGGCGGCCCTCTTCGACGTTGACCTGATAGAGGTTGCGCAGGTCGTAGAGCGACGGCGCCGTGGCGCCGAGGTGCCGCTGCTGCTCCACGCTCGCCGGCTCGGTGTCGCCCTGCGTGACGATGATGCGGCGGAGCGTGCTGCGGTACTCGCCCGGCACCTCGTTCCACACGGGCTCGCCCTTGTGACGACCGAACGCGATCTTGCGGTCCTGCGTGGGCGGCGCGAGGAAGATGCCCCAGCGGTAGTCGGGCATCTTCACGTAGTCGAAGTGCGCCCAGCCCTTGGGGTCGACGCTCACGGCGGTGCGCAGGTAGACGTCCCAGCCCGCGCTCTCGACGGGCCCGACGTCGCGCCACCACTCGAGGTACTTGGGCTGCCACTGCTCGAGCGCGCGCTGCAGCTGCTTGTCGTGCGCCAGGTCGACGTTGTTCGGGATCTTCGATGCGTAGTCGATCGCCATGGGGCCCTCGCTTCGGGCGCGCGCCATGCAACGCGCGTGCGAGCCCCACGGCCCGAAAAATCGCGGCGTGACCACGCCCTCCGCGCACCGCGCGCGCGGAGGGTGCAAACGGTGCGCGTCGCTCAGCGCTCGCTGTCGAGGTGCTGCATCTGCTGCGGCGCGTAACGATCGCCCGCGACCGCGCCGACCGGCACGAGCGCCTCGAGGGCGGCCACGTCGGCGGCCGAGAGCGGCGTGTCGAGGGCCGCGAGCGCATCGAGCTGCGCCGTCGTCTTCGCGCCGAGCAGCGGCACGAACGTGGGCTGCTTGGCGAGCACCCACGCCAGCGACAGCTGCGCGGGCGTCATCTTGCGGGCCTCGGCGAACTTGCGCAGCTCGCCCACCACGCCCTCGTTGTGCGCGCCGTGGTCGCCGGCGAAGCGCGGCAGGTACGCGCGGAAGTCGCCCTTGCCCTGCGGCTTGCTGCCCGAGAGCAGCCCACGCGAGAGCACGCCGTAGAGCGTGGCGCCGATGCCGAGCTCCGCGAGCACGGGGAAGATCTTCGCCTCGGGCGCGCGGCTGGCGAGCGAGTACTCGATCTGCAGGTCGACGATGGGGTGCACGGCGTGCGCGCG
>JAGQJA010000397.1:20273-22126 GCA_020430845.1 Myxococcales bacterium | reverse complement strand
GCTTCTCCGAGACCCGGCGCCGCCACCCCCTCGGCGAGCTGCGGCGCCCGCGTGACCCACACGACGAACGGCGCGTGCACGACGAGCGCGGCGGTCACATACGCGACGGCGCGCAGCCTCGCGGCGTGCGTGGACTTGCAAACGGCCCACATCCTCCTTACGGTTCCCCGCGATATGCGCACGCAACCTCTCGTAATCCGTATGGTTCAGCTGTTGGTGCTCGCGCTCGCGGCGGTATTCATCGCCCCGGGCTGCCAGAGCTACGACGAGCTCGTCGCCAAGAACGAGGCGTGCAACCAGAAGTGGGCCGACCTCGAGGCCAACCTCCAGCGTCGAGCCGATCTCATTCCGCAGCTCGTGGCCACGGTCAAGGGCGCCGCGAAGTACGAAGAGAGCACGCTCACCAAGATCACCCAGGCGCGCGCCGAGGCGACGAGCATCAAGCTCAGCGCAGAGGACCTGTCCGATCCGGCCAAGGTCAACGCGTTCATGGCCGCCCAAGAGAAGCTCAGCTCGGGCGCCCTCTCGCGCTTGCTCATCGCCAACGAGAACTACCCCAAGCTCCAGGCCAGCTCGAACTACACCGACCTCATGAAGCAGCTCGAGGGCACCGAGAACCGCATCCTGCGGGCGCGTGAGGAGTACAACAAGGCCGTCGGCCTCTACAACACCGAGCTCGGCAAGATCAAAGGCTCGGCCGTCAACAAGGCCACCGGCAAGCCCTTCCAGCCGCGCGTCTACTTCTCGGCGTCGCCGGCCGCGCAGACCGCGCCCGCGGTCTCCTTCTGACAGGATCGCGACTTCGGGGCGCCACATCTGATAGCCTCTGGCTCGATGGCCGGTGTCCGCAGCTACTGGGGCTGGGGGGTAGAAGAGAGGCACACCGCAGGTGATGCCCTAGGCAAGCTCGCGGCGCGGCTCGCTTCGACCCTCGGCGCCAAGGTGAGCCCTCGTCCGCTCCCGTCGCTCGACGCGATCGAGCTGGCCGAGCCCCGCTTCTCTCCGCCGGTCGAGCTGCGCGCCTTCGGCACGACCGACAAGCGTGAGCGCGTCCTGCACGCCCGAGGCAAGAGCTACCCCGATCAAGTGCGCGGCTTCCGCGGCGACTTCGCGTCCGCGCCCGACTGGGTCTTCTCTCCCACGACCGAGGAGCAGATCGCGCTGCTCTTCCGCTTCTGCGCGGCCGAGTCGGTCGCGCTCGTCCCCTACGGCGGCGGCACGAGCGTCGTCGGCGGCGTCGAGCACGTGGCGCAGGGGCGCTTTCGCGGCACGGCGTGTGTCGACATGACGCGCATGGACCGCGTGCTCGAGGTCGACGTCGCGTCGCGGGCCGCGCGCGTCCAGGCGGGGGCGATGGGCCCGGGCCTCGCAGCTCAGCTCGCTCCGCACGGCCTGACGCTCCGTCACTTTCCGCAGAGCTTCGAGTTCTCGACCGTGGGCGGGTGGATCGCCACGCGCGCCGGGGGCCACTACGCCACGCTTCATACGCGCATCGACGACTTCGTCGAGGCCGTGCGCATGGTCAGCCCCGCGGGCGTCGTCGAGACGCGTCGCCTCCCGGCCAGCGGCGCCGGCCCCACCGCCGAGGCGCTCGTGCTCGGCTCCGAGGGCGCGCTCGGGATCATCACCGAGGCGTGGCTGCGCGTGCAGGCGCGGCCCAAGTGGCGCTCGTCCGCGAGCGTCACGTTCAGCAAGCTCGAGGACGCCGTGCTCACGGCGCAGGCGCTCGCCCAGTCCGACCTCTACCCGTCCAACTGTCGCGTGCTCGACCCCGCCGAGGCGATGCTCCACAAGGTGGGAGACGGCGGGGCCGTGCTCCTGCTCGCGTTCGAGTCGGCCGATCACCCCGTCGA
>JAGQJA010000397.1:6606-20178 GCA_020430845.1 Myxococcales bacterium | reverse complement strand
TCCCGGCCTCCGCTCTCGCAGCCTCCGCTCTCTTCGTCCGCGCCGCCCGCCAGCTCGCGCGACGCCGAGCTCGCCGCGACGTGGAAGGAGGCCTTCTTCGAGGCGCCCTACCTACAGAGCGCGCTCGTACGGCTCGGCGCGGTCTGCGACACGTTCGAGACCGCGTGCACGTGGCAGGCGTTTCCCGCGCTCCACGCCGCCATCACCGAGGCCGTGCAGGGCGCGATGCAGCGTGCGTGCGGCGGCGGCGTGCTCTCGATGCGCTTCACGCACGTCTACCCCGACGGCCCCGCGCCCTACTACACGTTCATCGCGCCCGGGCGCGAGGGCGCCGAGATCGAGCAGTGGGAGGCGATCAAGAGCGCCGCGTCCGAGGCCATCCTCTCGGCGGGCGGCACGATCACGCACCACCACGCCGTCGGCCGCACCCACCTGCCGTGGGCCGACAAGGAGCGCTCGCCGCTCTTCGGTCGCGCGCTCGCGGCGGTCAAGAGCGAGCTCGATCCGAGCGGCATCCTCAACCCCGGGTGCCTCGTCCGCGCGAAGTGAGCGCGACGCGCGCACGATCCTGCGTCGCCGCCGAACCACAAAAAGACAGCGGCCGCGGCGCACTCTGCACCGCGGCCGGCCGCCTTCACGCCGAGCGTGCGATCAGAACCCGTCGGCCGGGACGGGCCCGCCGCACGTGGGGCCGTAGCCCGGGTTCACCTGCGGCGCGGTGAGCGCGAGCTGCGAGCCCGGCGCCGCGAGGTCGGTCGTCTTGCGCACGACGATGCCGCCGTACGAGATGCTGTACACGAAGTCCTCCATGAAGACGCCGCGACGCACCTGCGGACCGTAGTAGCCGCCGCAGTACCCCTGCGGGTTCTGCGTGAAGAGGCTCGTGTGGTCGATGCTGCCCACCTGCGTGAAGCCGGCGCCCACGTCGACCTTGAAGAGCTCGAGCGAGCTACGCATGCCGCCCGCGCCGTTGTTGTTGTACCCGACGAACGGGAACGCGAGCATCTGCTTGTCGGCGAAGTAGGTGAACGCCTTGTGGTCCTGCTCGGCCTCGCTCTGCCCGTACTGCGTCGACGCGTACGTGAAGAGGTGCGTCCGCTGGGGGTTGGTCGCGTCGGTCACGTCGAAGATCTGCAGCTGCAGGCCACGCTGCTGCCCCGTCGCGGTCGCGTCGCGACCGATCGTGAGCAGGTGCGTGTCGTCGAGCGGGTGCATGTACTCGCTGAAGCCGGGGATCTTGAGCGCGGCCTTGAGGAGCGGCTTGGTGGGCGTCGAGAGGTCGATCACGAAGAGCGGGTCGACCTGACGGAACGTGACCACGTAGGCGCGCGTCCCGACGAAGCGCGTGCTGTAGATGCGCTCACCGGGCGCGAGCTCGCCCACGTCGCCCACCTTCTTCAGCTCGTCGCCCTGCGCGCCGAGCACGAAGACGTGGTTGACGCTGCCCGGGCGATCCTGCGGCTGACCGGCGCGCGACGGCGAGACCCAGCGACCGTTCTGGTCGACGTAGCGGCGGTTCTCCGTGGTGGAGATGCGCATCATGCCGTCGCGGTCGTCCATCGAGAACTGGTCTTTGACCTGGCCGAGCACGGTGCCCGACGCGACGTAGTTGGGGAAGCGCGCGTCGGTCGCGAACTCGAACTTGTGGATGTGCGTGCGGTTGGTGGGCCAGGCGGTGATGACACCCGGATCGGCCGGCAACGCGCGCGTGCCGACGTTGCCGCTCGTCGATCCGCCGCTCGAGGGCGGCGGCGCGGGCGACGGCTCGGCGACGCCCACCGAAGGGGGCTCACTGACGCCGACGCCGACGTCACCGTCGCCGCCGATCGCCGTCATCGGCGGCTCCACGTACGCGCGCGCCGCGAGGTAGAGCGTGTCGGCGCTCCCGTACACGGTGTCGGCGCGGCCGAGGATGGCGCTCTCACGCGGCAGCGCGTTCGGCGTCGCGAGGTCGATCGACGCGACCTCCGTGAGGCCGCTCGCCGTGGTCCCGGCCGTGGGGAAGTAGAAGTCCTCACACGCGACGGTCTGCGCCGAGATGTTCGTCCCGTTCTTCGTGAAGGTGGTCGGCAGCCAGTCCGAGAGCTGGCTCGCGTCGATCGTCGCCAGGTTCTGCGCGCGAAGCTGGTTGAGCGCGGCGATCATCTCGCTGCCCGTCTTGGGGTACTGGGTCTCGGGCTGCTGGACGGGCTCGGCGCCGCCCGCTCCGCTGCTACCGCCCGTGGTCGTGGGCGGGGGCGGGGGCGACCCGCTCGCCTTGGCGTAGAGGTCGTAGATGCTGTACTTGAGCTTGGGGCCGTGGGCGTTGCCGCTCAGCACCGTGCGCACGTGCGTGCCGACGCGGCGCGAGTCGAGGTAGCGGCCCTCGAAGTACACCTCTCGCGCGACGACGGGCGCGCCGGCGCCGAGCTCGAGCACGGTGATCTTCGTGAGCGGGACGTACGGCGCGCTGCCGCCACCGCCGGGGTAGTACGGCACGGACTCCGCGACGGCCACGTCTCCCTCGCCGCCCTCCCAGCCCCACGAGTAGTCGCGATACGCGGGCTTGGGCTCGATGCCCGCGGCCTGGAAGACCCCGGCGCCGTTGACGGTCGAGTACACGACGGCCTTGCCGTCGGCGACGAACATCTCGCTCGGCGTGCCCTCGATGTCGATCGACGTGCCTTCGGCGAGCTGGTCGGCCGGCCACGCCTTGACGATCTTGAACGCCTTGCCGTGCAGCACGAACAGGCTCGAGCCGTCCGTCTTGACGATGTCGGCCTCGTCGACGCCCTTCACCTGCGTGTTCGTCTCCGAGTAGCTCTCGGCCTTGGGCGCGGGCGCCGCGGGGGGCGCCGAGCCGCCGGTCCCGCCGCTCGAAGAGCTGCCGTTGCCGGCGCTCGGGGCGGGCGCGCCCGTGGCGGCCTCGTCGACCGCTCGCCCGTCGCCGCCGTAGTAGTAGCCGCCGGTGCAGCGCGACTCGCCGTAGTTGGCGATGCACTTCTGGATCGCCTGGATCTGGCGATCGATCGACCGGTTGATCTTGGCCTTGGCGTCCGCCCGCAGGCCTCCGATGAGGTCTCCGCAGTTCTTGGAGCGGTGCAGGGTGGCGCGCGCAGACCCGACGTTCTCGGTCGTCGAGCTCGAGCCGCACCCCACGGCGGCGGTGGCGCCGAGGGCAGCGAGCAGGGCGATAGAGGTAGTGGCAAGCTTCATCGTTCAATCTCCTCGGGCCCGCCCTTTGCGAGGCCCGTTCCATCCTGGCACAACACGAAAATGCCAAGTGTTCAGAGTGCTTGAGGCTCGCGCAAGGTCTGCGGGCCCTGACGCTGGCGCCCGATCTCGGCGCACATGGCACACCTTGGCGCGCTCCGCCCCACCTCGTGTGGGCTGCGCGGGCGCACATCTGGTCGCTTCGGCTCGACGCACCGGCGCCTGGACGTTAAGACAACCGCCCCGTGCGCGCTCCGCTCCGTCCCACGCCCGAACAGCTGGCGCCGCTCTCCACCCTCGAGCGCGTCGCCTTCAAGATCGCCGACACGATGGCGCGGCCCGAGCTGACCTTCATCAGCGCCGCGCAGAACAGCCTGGTCGTCGGCGCGCTCATCTACGCTTGCGGGTCGCGCCGGTTCAACGTGGTCGGCCTCGAGAACGTGGCCCGGCTCGGCAAGAAGGACAGCGTCCTCTTGGTCTCGAACCACAGGTCGTTCTTCGACTTCTTCTCGATCTCCGCGATCCTCTACTGGCGCACCAAGCTGCGCCGTCGGATCTTCTTCCCCACGCGGAGCACGTTCTTCTACGACCACCCGCTCGGGCCTGCGGTCAACATGCTCATGAGCAGCATGCGCATGTTCCCGCCCGTGATGCGCGACCGCAGCAAGCGCGCGTTCAACAACTACATGGTCGCGCGCTGCATCGACGAGCTGAACCGCGACGACATCGGGACCATCGTGGGCATCCACCCCGAGGGCACCCGCAACAAGGGCGACGACCCGTACACGCTGCTCAAGGCGCACCCCGGCGTGGGTCGCGTCGCGATCGGCGCCACGCGCGCCAAGGTCATCCCGGTGTTCGTGCTCGGCATGGGGCAGTCGATCACGGGCGAGCTCAAGGCCAACTGGCTCGCGCCGGGAGAGCACCCGATCGACATGTACTTCGGTGAGCCCATCGATTTCTCCGACCTCGCGCCGCGCGCGAACATGCTGTCTGCGCAGGTCGCCGCGACCGACCGGTGCCTGGCCGCGATCCGGGCGCTCGGCGAGCGTCAGCGCCGCGACGCGGCGGCTCGAGCGGCTCGACCCGTCACCGACGAACCGGCGCCTGCGCGCGAGGGCGAGCCCTCGAAGATGAACGGACGCGCGGAGCGGCCGGCGCGCGTGCCCCACGTCGACGTGGGCTGAGGGGGAGCGACGCGTGACGAGCGCGGAGGAGACTCCGAGGCAGCCCCGCCGTTGGTACCGGACGGGCACCTTCTACATCTTCTTGGGCATCGTGCTCGGCGTCGTCTTCGGTGGGTTCCTCCCGCAAGACCGACACCCGCTCGCGTACGAGCTCTTTCGGTTCTGCTCCAAGTCGTTCATCGCCCTGATCAAGGGCATCATCGTCCCGATCCTCGTCTCGACGATCATCACGGGCATCGCGCAGACGGGCGACCTCAAGGCGGTCGGACGCATGGGCGCAAAGTCGCTCGTGTACTTCGAGGTGGTCACGTCGATCGCGCTCGTGCTGGGCCTCGTGGTCGCCAACGTCGTGCGGCCCGGCGACGGTCTGCCGCTCAAGGTCGAGGCTCACACGCAGCTCGCCGTGCCCAAGAGCGGTTGGGAGACGTTGCTGCACGCCTTTCCGTCGAACGTGATCAAGCACGCGGCCGAAGGCGACATCTTGCCCGTGGTCGTCTTCGCGACGCTGTTCGGCATCGCCCTCACCAAGGCGGGGCCGCGCGGCGAGCCGGTGCTGCGTTTCTTCGAGGGCGTCGCGCAGGTGATGTTCAAGTACACGGGCATGATCATGACGCTCACGCCCATCGGCGTGTTCGGCGCGATGGCGTACAACGTGAGCCACATGGCCGCGGGCGGCGGCGGCGACGGCACCGTGCGCGGCTGGCCGGCGGTGTTCGACCTGCTCAAGCACTACTCGGTGCTGGTGCTCAGCCTGTACGGCTCGCTCGCGTTGCTCGTGGTGGGCGTGTTCATCCCGGTGATGCTGCTCTTTCGCATCCCGGTGCGGCGGTTCTTCCGCCACGTGAAGGAGCCCGCCCTCACGGCCTTCTCCACGGCCTCGAGCGAGGCGGCGCTGCCCAAGCTGCTCGAGGAGATCGAGCGATTCGGCGTGCCGCGACGCGTGGCGAGCTTCGTCATCCCCACGGGCTACTCGTTCAACCTCGACGGCTCGACGCTCTACCTCGTGCTCGCGTCGCTCGCGATCGCGCAAGCGGCCAAGATCCACATGCCGCTCTCGACGCAGATCGTGATGGTGCTCACGTTCATGCTCACGTCCAAGGGCGTGGCGGGCGTGCCGCGCGCGACGCTCGTGATCATCGCGGCCACGTGTCAGGGCTTCGGGTTGCCCGGCGAGGCGGGCGTGGCGATGATCCTCGCCGTCGACGAGGTCATGGACATGGCGCGCTCGGCGCTCAACCTCACGGGCAACGCGCTCGCGGCGGCGGTCGTCGCGCGCTGGGAGGGCGTGCTCGAGATCCCGACCGACGACGCCGCCGTGATTGCGCCCGACGAGCCCGAGGTGGTGTCCGCGCGATCCGGAGGGGATGTGTGATGCCCCGCCCGTCGGGTCACGTGCATCCTGCATGTACCGCGATTTTTGCGCACGATCGGCGGCGCTGGGCGTGCGCCCGTGGCAAACTGCAGCCGGTACGTCGATTGCTGCCCTCGTCATCAGGAGCGCGGAATCCATGAAGCTGCTTGCCTTGAAGTGCGGCGTCCTCGCCGCGGCTGTGTCCATCGTCGCGCTGGCCGCGTGCTCGTCCGAGACGGGCTCGAGCTCGGGCTCGTCGGGCACCACGCCGCCGGGCGACGGCGGGCGCACCCCCCTCGACGCGACGCTCGACTCTGCTCCTCCCGAGGACTCGGGCCTCGGCTTCGTCAACATCCGCCCGGCCGACCCGCTCTACGGCGGCTTCGACGGGACGCACGACTTCCGCGTGCCCTTCGCCGTGTACGGCGCGGGCGCCGACCTCAAGCTCACCAGCGACGTGCCGGGCGCGCTCGACTTCCAGCCGGTCGAGCTGGTCAACAAGGGCAACCCTCCCGACAACGGGCGCTATTTCTTCGTCGTGTGCAAGCAGGCGGGCGACTTCACCATTCGCGCGGCCTCGGGTGGGCAGACGGCCACGACCACCATCTCTGTCGCGCAGTACGCGGCGGGGCGGTGGGCGGCGGGCGAGCAGCGCTACAAGAACGGGGCGGGCGCGGATCCGCCGTGCCTGCAGTGTCACTCGGCGACGGGCATCGATCACTCGCCGGCGGCCCTCGCCGCGGCGGCCGACCCCATCCTCCAGGCGACGATCACGGCGGGCATCGGCGCGAGCTCCCAGCGTCCCATCGAGAACGTCCCCGGCGGCCACAAGTGGACCGTCGATCAGGCCGAGCTCGACGGGCTCGTCACGTACCTGCGCGGGCTCACGCCGCGCGGCTTCCGCTGATCGCGCGGCGCATTTCGCTCCAAGCCGGCACACGGCGCTGACGTCGCCCGCGGTGCGCACGCGCGGCACACCGGCGCGGTCGGCGCACACCGCCGCAGACAGCGCGAGCGACCATGCAATGTTCCGATCGGGGCGGACAAAAGCGAAAGGGCCCCGGAAAACTCCGGGGCCCGCGCCTGGTCACTCGACGTGTCGCTGATCGCTCGAGTTACCAGCTCACTGCGCGCCGAACGGGGTCTTCTGGTCGCGGATGTCCGCGTTGCCGATGCCCGCGGCCTTGCGGTTCATCTCGTCGCGGAGGCCGGTGCCCTTCGTGTCGAGCGTGAAGTCGCGGTCGATGGTGGTGTCGTTGCCGAGCCCTTGGACTCGGTTGACGAGGTCTTGGTCGAACTGCCGATCGAACGGCTGGGCGATGAGGTCGCCAGCTTTCCGCTCCATCTGCGGGGTGGTCAGGACGGCGCTCTTGGCCTCCTGCTCGTTTTCGGGGGCCTGCTCGACGACGGTTTCGACGGCGCAGCCGGCGGCGGTAGCAACGATGGCGACAAGGGCGGCGAGAGAGAAGAGGCGCATGGTTTTCGAATCTCCAGGTTGTAGTGGTTGTAAGGGTCTGGTGCTGCTGCCCTGATGACTTTGACCTTGCATCCCCTATGCCGGCATGCTCGGCCAATTTTCAGATTACAGAAGTCGCGCGAGAAGGGGGCAAAATCGTCAGGCGCCGGGCGAGCTGTGAACGGCAGGGCTGTGCCACCCGTGATCGGCGCGTCGGGGTCTTACGCGGTGACAGTGGCCCATCGCCCCTCACGCCACGCAGTTGCTCGTTTTTTTTGTCCCACATGTGGAACGGCGCCGAGCAGCACTGTCGGGCGCCAAGTGCCACGTGCGGCTTGCGCGGGGCATCCAACCGGGGTCACATGCGGATCCCCCCGGGGCGCGGGCCCACAGTGTGGGTGTTTCCGCCCCCAAGAGTTTTTTCCATCACAGGTGAAAAAAATGACCAGACCGATCCGCCGCACAGCCGTCATCGGCGCGGGCGTGATGGGGAGCGGGATCGCTGCCCACTTCGCGAACGCAGGCCTCGAGGTGCTCCTCCTCGACATCGTGCCGCCCGGCCTGTCGGACGCCGAGAAGAAGGACCCCGCGGCCCGCAATCGCTTTTCGGCGGGCGGCCTCGCGAACGCGCTCAAGGCGCGGCCGGCGGCCTTCTACCACAAGGACAACGCGCGCCTCGTGCAGGTGGGCAACACCGAGGACGACCTCGCCAAGCTCGCCGACTGCGACCTCGTCATCGAGGCCGTCATCGAGCGGCTCGACGTCAAGCAAGCGCTCTTCGAGAAGCTCGAGAAGATCGTGCCCGCGCACTGCATCGTCGCGTCGAACACGTCGGGCCTGCGCATCGCGGACATGATGAAGGGGCGGAGCGAGGGCTTCCGTAAG
Source organism: Myxococcales bacterium (assembly GCA_020430845.1). Classification (GTDB taxonomy): domain Bacteria; phylum Myxococcota_A; class Polyangia; order Polyangiales; family Polyangiaceae; genus Labilithrix. The sequence goes on along the minus strand of JAGQJA010000397.1, from coordinate 12,107 downwards.
AACTTCGTGGTCCTGCACTTCTTCAACCCCGTCCGCTACATGAAGCTGCTCGAGGTCGTGAGCGGCCCCGACGCGGATCCGGCGATGGTCGCGCACGCGCGCCGCTTCGCCGAGGACGTGCTCGGCAAGGGCATCGTCATCGGCAAGGACACGCCGAACTTCGTGGGCAACCGCATCGGCGCGCACGCCATGATGGCGACCATCCACCAGATGCTCGAGGACGGCCTCGCACCCGAGGACGTCGACGCGATCACGGGCACGCCCATGGCGCACCCCAAGAGCGCGAGCTTCCGCACCGCAGACCTGGTCGGCCTCGACACGTTCGCGCACGTCGCCGACAACTGCCACACGTCGCTCACCGACGACGAGGACCGCGCGGTGTTCGTCGTGCCCGACTACGTGCGCAAGATGGTCGAGAAGAAGATGCTCGGCGACAAGACCAAGGGCGGCTTCTACCGCAAGGGCAAGGATCGCCAGATCGAGACGCTCGACCCGAAGACGCTCGAGTACCGCCCCAAGGGTGGCGACGAGGCCATCAAGGCCACGACGAAGGCCCTCTCGAAGATCGAGGACCCCAAGGAGCGCGTGAAGAAGCTCGTCGCCGACGAGGGCAAGGCCGGAGCCTTTGCGCGCAAGGTGCTCTACCGCAGCCTCTCGTACTCGGCGCGCCGCATCGGTGAGATCGCCGACTCGGTGGTCGCCGTCGACGACGCGATGCGCTGGGGCTACAGCTGGGAGCTCGGGCCGTTCGAGGTCTGGGACGCGCTCGGCTTCGAGGAGACGGCCGCCGCGATCGAGAAGGCGGGGCACAAGCTGCCCGACGCGATCCAGAAGATGCGCAAGGCGGGCGCCGCGTCGTTCTACACCGACGACGGGCGCGTGTTCGACCTCATCAAGGGCGCGTACGTCAAGCGCGAGGTCGACCCGCGCACGGCCACTGTGCGTCAGCTGCGCAAGGGCTCGGCGCCCGTGCTCAAGAACGACGGCGCGGAGGCCTGGGACCTGGGCGACGGCGTGCTCGGGCTCACGTTCAAGACCAAGGCCAACAGCATCGACCCCGACGTCATCGGGATGCTCTCGCAGGCCGCCGAGAAGGCCGAGCAGGACTTCCGCGCGCTCGTCATCGCCAACGAGGGCGAGCACTTCTGCGTGGGCGCCAACCTGCTTCTCGTCGTGATGGCCGCGAGCCAGAACGAGTGGGAGCAGATCCGCACGATGGTCAAGGGCTACCAAGCCGCCACGCAGCGCCTCAAGTACGCGCGCGTGCCGGTCGTGGCCGCGCCGTACGGCATGACCTTGGGCGGTGGTCTCGAGCTCTGCTACGGCAGCGACGCCGTGCAGGCCGCGGCCGAGACGTACTCGGGCCTCGTCGAGGTGGGCGTGGGGCTCATCCCCGGCGGCGCCGGCACGCTCAACATGCTGTGGCGCTCGCTCGAGGGCATCCCCGAGGGCACCAACGTGAGCACGTACGAGTACGTGACGCAGACCTTCAAGAACATCGCGCTCGCCAAGATCGCCACGAGCGCAGAAGAGGCGAAGGGGCTCGGGTACTTCCGGCGCACCGACGGCGTGTCGTTCGATCGCGCCCGCCAGATCACCGAGGCCAAGGCGCGCGCGATCGGCATGGCCGAGAGCGGCTACCACCCGCAGACGCCGCGCGCGTACAAGCTGCCGGGCGAGAGCGGCATCGCGACGTTGGGCATGATGGTCGACACGCTCGTGGCCGGCGGCTACGCGAGCGAGCACGACGCGAAGATCGCGCGCAAGCTGGCCGAGGTCCTCTGCGGAGGCAAGGGCGGGGCGGCGCGCGAGGTGACCGAGAGCGAGATCCTGGAGCTCGAGTGCGAGGCCTTCGTGAGCCTCTGCGGCGAGCCCAAGAGCCAAGAGCGCATGCAGTACATGCTCATGAACAACAAGCCCCTGCGGAACTAGGAGAGACCCATGACGACGGAGATCGTAATCCTGGATGCGGTGCGCTCGGCCGTGGGTCGCGCGCACAAGGGGTCGCTCGCGCAGCGGCGGCCCGACGAGCTCGCCGGCGAGGTCATCCGTGGCCTCATGGCGCGCGTGCCCAAGGTCAAGGCCGAGACGGTCGAGGACGTGGTCCTCGGTTGCGCGATGCCCGAGGGCGAGCAGGGGCTCAACGTCGCGCGAGTCGCCGGGATGCTCGGCGGCCTCCCGCAAGAGACCGGGGCGATGACCATCAACCGCTTCTGCTCGAGCGGCCTGCAGGCGATCGCGCTCGCGGCGGGCGGCATCGCGACGGGGTCGTACGACCTCGTCGTGGCCGGTGGGGTCGAGTCGATGAGCATGGTGCCGATGACCGGCAACAAGCTGAGCGTCTCGCCCGAGGCCATGGAGCGCTTCTCGACGGTGTACACCCCCATGGGCATCACCGCCGAGAACGTGGCCGCCAAGTTCGAGGTCAGCCGCGCCGACCAAGACGCGTTCGCCCTCAAGAGCCACCAGAAGGCGACGGCCGCCCGCGAGGCCAAACGCTTCGCCGACGAGATCGTGAGCGTGACGTCGCTCAAGTTCTCGGGCAACGAGCGCGCGCCTGTCGCGTTCGTCGACGACGAGCTCGTGCGGCCCGACACCACGCTCGAGGGGCTCTCGCAGCTCAAGCCGGTGTTCTCGCAGAAGGGCTCGGTCACGGCGGGCAACAGCTCGCCGCTCTCCGACGGCGCCGCCGCCGCGCTCGTCACCAGCCGCAAGAAGGCCGACGAGCTGGGGATCGCCCCGCTCGGCATCTTGAAGATGTTCGTCACAGTCGGCGTCGACCCGGCGATCATGGGCATCGGGCCCGTGCCCGCGATCCAGAAGCTCTTCGCCAAGACCGGTCTCTCGGTGAAGGACATCGACATCTTCGAGATCAACGAGGCGTTCGCGAGCCAGGCCGTCTACTGCCAGCGCACGCTCGGCATCCCCGACGAGAAGCTCAACGTCAACGGCGGCGCCATCGCGCTCGGTCACCCGCTCGGGTGCACGGGCGCGAAGCTCACGGCGACGGCGCTCTACGAGCTCAAGCGTCGCAAGGGCAAGTACGCCGTCGTGTCGATGTGCATCGGCGGTGGCATGGGCGCCGCGGCGCTCTTCGAGCGGGCCTGATCCCGCGGCCGGTCGCGTGAGCACGTGCTCCGCGATCCGAAAAGAGAGAGGGCGTGCTCGTGTCGCGGGCGCGCCCTCTCGCCTTTTGTCGCCGTTGGTCGGCCCGGGGCGCCCGCGCACGTCACCCGGCGCGGCGTAGAGGCGCCACACGCCCGAAACGCGCCCGAAACATCGGGACTCATAGACTGCCTCGCATGAACGCCGCGGACACGGCTTGGCTCCTCGTGAGCGCCGCCCTCGTGCTCCTCATGACACCCGCGCTCGCGCTGTTCTACGGCGGCATGGTGCGCAAGAAGAACGTCCTGTCGACGCTCATGCACTCCATCGCGGCCATCCCGCTGCTCAGCGTCGTGTGGGCGCTCGTGGGCTACTCCATCGCGTTCGGGCGCTCTCACGCGGGCCTCGTCGGCGGGCTCGAGCACGTCGGGCTCTCGGGGATGATCGGGCAGAACCACGGCTCGGTCCCGAGCCTCGCGTTCTGCGCGTTCCAGATGATGTTCGCCGTCATCACGCCCGCGCTCATCTCGGGCGCGTTCGCCGAGCGCATGCGCTTCAGCGCGTACCTGCTCTTTGCCACGCTGTGGTCGCTCGTCGTGTACGCGCCCGTGGCGCACTGGGTGTGGGCCGAGGACGGGTGGCTCTTCAAGATGGGCGCGCTCGACTTCGCGGGCGGAACGGTGGTGCACCTCACCGCGGGCTCGGCGGCGCTCGTGTGCGCGCTGGTGCTCGGGCCCAGGCTCAAGTACCCGCAAGAGAGGCCGCTCCCGCACAACCTCACGATGACGCTCACGGGGGCGGGCATCCTCTGGTTCGGCTGGTTCGGGTTCAACGCGGGCAGCGCGCTCAGCTCCGGACACCTCGCGGCGCTCGCGTTCGTCACCACGCACCTCGGCGCGGCCGGCGGCGCGCTCGCCTGGCTGTTCGTCGAGTGGCGTCACCGCGGCAAGGCCACGGCCCTCGGCGTCGCGTCGGGTCTCGTGGCCGGGCTCGTGGCGATCACCCCGGCGGCCGGCTTCGTGTCTCCCGGGTGGGCGATCGTCATCGGCGCGATCGCCGGGGCGGGCTGCTACGCGGCCGTCCTCGCCAAGTACCGCTTCAAGTACGACGACTCGCTCGACGCGTTCGGCGTGCACGGCGTCGGCGGCCTCATCGGCGCCGTCCTCACGGGCGTCTTCGCCGTGCGCCGCGAGCTGCCGGGCATGACGGAAGCCGTCGGCGCGCCGGGCCTGCTCTCGGGCGGCTTCAAGCAGCTCGGCGTGCAGGTGCTCGCGTGCGTCGTCGCGGCGGCGTACTCGGCGATCCTCACGCTCGGGCTGCTCAAGCTCGTCGACAAGCTCGTCGGCCTGCGCGTCGAGGCGTCCGACGAGCGCGAGGGCCTCGACACGACGCAGCACGGCGAAGAGGGCTACGCCGGCTGATAGTGGGCTTCGAAGATCCCGTCGCGCCACGCCAACAGGTCTTCGAACTCGCGCGCCAGCCCGTCGTGCGTCCACGCCTCGCGCATCCCGGCGCCGAAGGTGCACCACGGCTCACGCGGGGGCCGAAGGCAGTGGAGCACCGACGCCACCGACACGTCGGCGTAGCTGAACTCGTCGGCGAGGTATCGCCGCCCCGAGAGTCGCGCGCGGAGCGCCTCGAGGCGGGGGCGGACGGCGCGCGCCATCCTGTCGTCGCTGTCGGCGTCGGATTGGTACTTGCGGGCCATGAACCTCGTCGCGAGCGCCGTCGTCGGGCCGAGGACGCGTGGCATCCCGGGCGGGAGCGCCTCGCGGCGCGCGTCGGCGTTGGCCCCCACGCGCGCGAGCACACGTCCGCGCGCGGCGCTCAGGATGGCGTCGCCCTCCGCGTCGAGCTCGAGGATCGCTTCGGCGCGCGGCTGGGGCAAGAGCGGCGTTCCCGCGCCCACCGCGTCGGCGTGGCGAGCGATCGAGAGCGAGTCCGTGAGGAGCAGGTCGCCGTCGACGAAGAGCGGCACGGTGGCCTTGCGCCGCAGGCTGCCCGCGCGCCATCGCAGCGAGAGCTCGCCGAGGAGGGGGACGTGCTCCCGGTAGCGATAGGCGACGCGGTGATGGTCGAGCGCCCACCGCACCTTCGCGGTCCAGGGCGACGTTCGCAGGCCATAGAGCAACGGCATGGTGGGCGAGTATACTCCGGCTCGTGAGCACGACAGAGGAGCGCTACGAGGTCGTCGGCACCGGTAGTCGTGTGCGTATACACACGTTTGCCGAGGGCCTCTTCGCCAAGCTCGCCCACGACCTGGAGCTCACGGCGAAGGTGTCTGGCCACGCGCTCCGCCAGGCCGACGGCCGCGCGTCGTTCGACCTGGAGCTGCCCGTGGAGTCGATCGAGGTCGTCGGGGCGCGCAAGTCGGGCGCGGTCGACGCCTCGGCCCT
>JAGQJA010000397.1:0-6397 GCA_020430845.1 Myxococcales bacterium | reverse complement strand
CTCGACGTGTCGCTCTCGGCGCTCGGGTCGGCGCAGATCAAGGGGCCGATGGGGGCGTTCCGCGTCAAGGACGTCGTCCAGATCTTCGTCGAGCTCGAGCTCGAGCGCGTCTGACGATGCGCGCGCGAGAGATGTGGACGGCATCGGCGACCGAGCTCGCTCGCGCGATCCGCGAGCGGCGCGTCACGGCGACCGACGTCGTCGAAGCGCACATCGCGCGCACGCGCCGCGTGAACCCTCACATCAACGCGGTTGTCCGCGATCGCTTCGACGCCGCGCGCGCCGAGGCGCGAGAGGCCGACGCGCGCGTGGCCGACGAACGCGCGAGCGACCTGCCGCCGCTCTTGGGCGTGCCGTGCAGCATCAAGGAGGCGTTCGCGCTCACCGGGATGCCCAACTCGTCGGGCCTCTGGGCGCGCCGCGACCGGGTCTCCACTTCCGACGCCACCGCCGTGGCCCGACTCCGCGCGGCCGGCGCCATCCCCCTGGGCGTCACCAACGTGTCCGAGCTGTGCATGTGGATGGAGTCGTCCAACGCCGTCTACGGGCGCACCAACAACCCGTTTCACCTGGGCAGCACCGCCGGCGGCAGCTCGGGGGGCGAGGGCGCGATCGTCGGCGCCGGTGCGGTCCCCTTCGGTCTGGGCTCCGACGTCGGCGGCTCGATCCGTATGCCGGCGTTCTTCAACGGCGTCTTCGGTCACAAGCCCACCGGCGGGCTCGTGCCCAACACCGGGCAGTACCCGGGCGCGCACGGCGTGGCGCAGCGCTACGTCACCACGGGGCCGATCACCCGGCGCGCCTCCGACCTGATGCCGCTCTTGCAGATCCTCGCCGGGCCCGACGGCATCGAGGAGCGGTGCATCGAGCCGGAGCTCGGCGATCCCGCCTCGGTCGATCTCTCCAAGCTGGTGGTCCACGACGTGCCCGACAACGGCCGCGTCCGGGTCGCGGCGTCGCTCCGCGCGGCGCAAGAGCGGGCGCTCCGTCACCTCGAACGGCGCGGAGCCCGCGTCGTCAAGACAGAGATCCCCGAGCTTCGTGCCTCGCTCGAGATCTGGTCGGCGATGCTCGAGGACGCCGAGGGACCGTCGTTTCGCGACCTGATGGCCGACGGCGGCCCGTTCGACCCTTGGCGCGAGCTCGCGCGCGCCCCGCTCCCGACGTCGCGATACACGCTGCCCGGCGTCCTGCTCGCGCTCGTCGAGCGCGTCCCCAAGCTCTTCCCGGAGCGCAGTCGTGAGCTGCGCGAGCGCGGCGTCGCCCTGCGAGACAGGCTCGACGCGCTCCTCGGCGAAGACGGCGTGATGCTGTTCCCTTCGCACGCGATCCCCGCGCCGCGCCACCGCGAGCCGCTGCTCTTCCCGTTCAGATGGGTGTATACTGCAATTATCAACGTGATGGAGCTGCCGGCCACGCAAGTGCCGCTAGGCCTGGACCCTCGCGGCAAGCCGTTGGGGGTGCAGGTCATCGGCGGTCGGCGACGCGACCACGCGACGATCGCCGTCGCGATGGAGCTCGAGCGTGCGTTCGGCGGCTGGGTGCCTCCGCGCCCGCTGCCGCTCGGCTGGACGTGAGGCGCGCCGCCCCCGTCAGCGCTTGGGCACTTTGACGGCGGGCATCTTGCGGACCGTGGGGCGCTGCCCCGGCGCCTCGGCCGGCGGGCTCTTGGGCACCTTGACGGCGGGCATCTTGGTCACCGTCGGGTGCTCGTTTCCCTCTTCGCTGACGATGGGGACACGAACGGCCGGCATGCGGCGCACGGTGGGCTTGACGTGCTCCCACCCCGGGACCTTGCGGGGTATCGGCGACTTGCGCGGGGTGACGGGGACGCCGGGATCGTCGAGCTCGGTGATGAGCACGTCGTTCGTGCTGCGCGGCGGATCGTCGATCGCGCGCAGCTCGGGCGCCGGCGGGCGCGTCGGGCGCCTCGACGGGCGTGAGGCGGGTGCTTCGCTCACGCGTGGGCGGCGGACCGTCGGGGGCAGCGACCTGCGCATGCTCTCTTCGGCGATCTCGACGGGCGGCGCGAGCGAGCCCGTGCTCGCGGCGGCGCCCACGAGGACGATGCGCGTCGGGTGCTTGACCTGCACGAGCGGGGCGTAGAGCTGCGGCGCGAGCCGGATGGCGCGCGAGAATTCTTCGAGCGGGACGTCGAGCTTGAGGCGAGGAAAGACCGCCTCGCGGAAGCCGGCGCCGAGCTCCGAGAGGACGGCGATGGAGGTGCGCTGGGCGTCTCCGTCGATCTCGACGCGCAGATCCCCGTCCATCCACACACACTCGGACGCGGCGATGCGGGCGATGGCGCTCAGGATCTTCGGGGCGCCCTGCTCGGGCTTGGCGAGGCGCTCCATGAGGCTGAGCAGCGCGCCCATCGTCTCGCTCGAGGCCACCGCGGCGTCGATGTCGGCGTCGGTGAGGTCTCGGCAGCTTTCGAGGTTTCGCATGGCGAGCCCTTCATCGTCGTCCAGCCCAGGGTGGATTGCAAAGCGTTGTCGACGCCATCACGGGCAGCTCGCGATGCCCTTGATCCACGCGTCCACGACGTTCGCGGCGTCGAGGTCGGCCACGCGCGAGCCGAGCGGCGGCATCCGGAGCTGGGCCGACGATCGCAGGCGGACGGAGAGCAGGCTGCGCGACGGCTCTGCCGGGGCGAGGATCGTCTCCCCTTGGACACCGGGCACGGGACTCCGGCCCTCGACGTTGCACGTGCCCGTCTGCGCGAACGGCGTCTGGAAGCGCAGGTCGAGGCCTGCGGAGTGACAGTGCGCGCAGTTCGCGTCGAGGTACGCGCGCGCGCGTCGCTCGGCGCTCGCGGGCGCGCCGAGGCCGGGCATCGGGGTCGACGCCGCGGCGGGGACGGGACGCTCGAGGATCCCGATGTGCTCGAAGGTCTCGAGCTGTCCCGCGCTCTTTCCGCCCGGATACGCGAAGACGCCGTTCAGCTGCGGCCCCTTCCAGCCGAGCGCCGTGCCCGCGCCGCTCACATGACACTGCAGGCACTCGGCGCCCGACATGAACCGGTACTCGAGCCCGCCGGGCAACGTCGTGACCGAGGGGGACTCGACGAGCTCGGCGTCGGACTCGTCGGGGCGCCACCGGTAGGACGCCGTCGTCCAGCCACCGCCCTCGCGCATCAGCACCTGCGTCTCGACGCGTCGGGTCGCGCCCACGGTCTTGAGGAGCACCGCGCCTACCGGAGGTGTGAGTCGGCCCGTCGCCGCGTCGACGGCGATCACGGCGCCGTCGGGGAGCGCGATGCCTCGGTCGGAGCCCGTGTTGTCGAGCCACTGCGGCACGTTCACGGCGTACGGGATGACGCCAGGCGCGGGCTTCTTCGGGTCGTTCGCGTCGACGCACCCGGTCTGACTGAGCAGCTTGGGGGGCGGCTTGGCCGTGCACGAGGCGTTCGCCGGACGCGCGTCGATGCCTACGAGCGTCGAGCGGGGGGCGGGCCCCGAGTCGGAGCTGCCGCACGCGCAGACGGCGCCGAGGGCGAGCGCGGCGGGCAGCGAAGCGCGGCACAGGGACATCGTCTGATCATACCTCGATCCGCGCCTCGGGCGCAGGCGCCTCGACGCGGGCGAAGCCGTCCTCCCGCAGCTTGCCGCGCAGCACGTCTTGGGCGCGGGGCTCGCCGTGCACCAGCGCGATGGTCTCGAGCGGACCCTGCTCTCGACACGCCTTGGCGTAGGCGAGCAGATCGGCTTGGTCGGCGTGCGCGCTGAAGCCGTTGAGGACCACGACCTCGGCGCGGAGGTCTCGCTCGACGCCGAAGATGCGCACGCGCTTTCTCCGCTCGACGATGCGACGCCCGAGCGTGTGAGACGCCTGGAATCCCACGATCGCGATGGTGTTCTTCTCGCTCTCGAGCGTGGCCTTGAGGTGGTGCACCACGCGCCCGGCCTCGCACATGCCGCTCGCGCTGATGATCACGCACGGCTCGTCCGAGGCGTCGATCGCCTTGGAGTCCTCTTTGTCGGACACGTAGCGCAGGTCCTCGAAGTCGAACGGCGACTCGCGCCCTTCGATGAGCTCGCGCGTCTCGGTGTCGAAGCACTCGGGGTGGAGCCTGAAGACGTCGGTGATCTTCACCGTGAGGGGCGAGTCGACGTAGACCGGCATCTTGGGCATGCGCCCGGCGAGCCGCAGCGACTTGATCGCGTAGAGCACCTCTTGTGCGCGCTCGAGCGCGAAGCTCGGGATGATTAGCTTGCCGCCGCGGGCGTGCGTGCGCGTGAGCACCTCTCCCAGCTCGTCTTCCATCTGCTCGATGGGCTTGTGCAGTCGATCGCCGTACGTGCTCTCGCTGATGAGCACCGACGCGCCGGGCGCGACCTCGGGATCGCGCAGGATGGGAATGCGCTGGCGCCCGAGATCCCCGGTGAAGACGACGCGCCGGCGCTTGCCGTCCTCTTCGACGTCGAGCGCCGTGATGGCGCTGCCGAGCACGTGACCGGCGTCGTAGAAGGTGAGGTCGACGCCGCGGCCCACCGGGAGCGTCCGGTGGTAGGGGATGCACACCGCGCGCTCGAGGACGCGCACGACGTCGGCCGCCGTGTAGAGCGGCTGCACCGGGTCCATGTCGGCGCCGTCGCGCTCGATGCTCCGGTTGATGTAGCGGGCGTCCTGCGCCTGGATGAGGGCGCCGTCCTCGAGCATCACGGCGCACAGGTCGCGCGTGGCCGGCGTCATGAAGATCGGGCCGTCGTAGCCCTTCTTGACGAGCATCGGCAACGCGCCCGAGTGGTCGATGTGGGCGTGCGACAGGACGACCGCCGTGAGCTCGCGCGGGTCGATGCCCAGGTTCTGGTTGATCTGGATCGACTCGCGGCGACGGCCTTGGAAGAGACCACAGTCGAGCAACACGGCCGCGTGCTTGGTGCGGATGAGGTGCTTGGATCCCGTGACCGTCTGCGCCGCCCCGATGAACTCGATCTGCATGCCGCGAGCGTACGCGGCGCGCGGCGGGGGCGGAAGGCGCGATCAGGGGCAGTAGCCGTACGCCACGCCCGCCACGACTCGGGGCGGTGCGAACGCCGTGCACCCGCCGCACGCCGCCGGATCACCCGGCTTGCAGAGGCGCCTGCACGTCTTGAAGTCGGGGCGCTCTACGCAGACGCGGCCGGCGCCGCACTGCGCGTCTGCCTCGCAGAGTCCGCTCTGTACCTGCGCTCGGCTCACCTTTGCGCACTCGACGTCGCCCGTGCTCGGTTGATACACGCACGCCGCTGCGAGCAGGGCGTTCGGCTCGAAGCCGCAGGCGTCTTCCTTGTCGTACGCGCAGGTGACGGAACAGGCCGTGTACGTCACGCCGGGCGCCCCGCCGTCTGTGGGTGCGACCGCATACGTCTTGCAGGTGCCGGCGCGGTCGCCGGTGCACGTCGCGCCGACGGTCGCGCACGGCTGGCGGCACACGCCGTCGGCGCAGACGAGCCCGGCGACGCACTCGCGCGTCGAGAGGCACGCGACGCCGACCTTCAGAGATCCGCCGGTCACGCACGCGCGCGCCCCGCTCACGTCGACGTCGCACGTCTGACCCGCCGCGCAGCCGCACTGCGGCGCGAGCCCGCACGGCGCCTCGCACGTCGACCCGTCCGACGCGTCCGCGGGCGCGACCGGCGCGGGCTTGTTCCCCGCGTCGAGCGCGGGCGGCGCGGCGTCGGGCGGCGCTGTGGTCGCCTCGTCGGTGCTGAGGGCGGTCTCGGCCGTGGCGCAGGCGCCGGCGAGCGCCGCGGCGGCGATGCACGAGGTGAAAGAGCGCGCGAAGGCCGTCATCGCGGGAGGCTCGGCAGCTCGCGGCACGCCACGGTGAAGGTGTCGAGCGCGTCTTTGACCGCGTCGTCGAGCGTGTCGTTGCAGATGGTGCGCCAGATGACGTTGTTCTTTCCCGTCGCGGGGTCCGCCGCCTTCGCGACGAAGTCGTGCAGCCGCGGCGCCTTCTCGGCCCCGCCACCGAACGAGCCGCCCCCGCACGCGTCGGCCTCGGGGCCCGAGATGACCGCGCCCGCCCAGCGGCCGCGGAGTGATTTTCGCTGGTCGAGCTCGGCCACGAGCCCGTCGGTGGTCGGCGCGTTGCCGCTGGAGTCGTCTTCGTCGGTGAGGATGACGAAGGCGAGCAGCGCGTCGTCGCGGACGAAGCTCCGGTTCTGATCGGCCTCGCGGTCGGTCACCGCGAGCAGCAGCGCGCCGAGCGGCTTCTCGTTCGGTGTGCCGGACGTGCCGAGCCCCGCGCGGCACGCGAACGACGACGCCACCGTCGGATCGGTGCGCTCGAGCCACGCGCGGGCCGGACCCCCGGAGCACGACGTGGCGGGGCTCGTGACGAAGCCGCCCGAGCCGCCGGTCGCGTAGTCCTTGCGCACGAGGTCCGTGCTGGTGACGGCCAAGCGGTAGT
>JAGQJA010000396.1 GCA_020430845.1 Myxococcales bacterium | reverse complement strand
TGGTAATCTTCCGTCCATGGTGCAACGACTCGGCGTCCGGCCCGACCGGGCGCTCGGCCGGGTATGCTGGGCACGATGCGTCGTGTCTTCTCTGCGGTCACCCTCGCCCTCGCGCTCGCCGCGAGCCCGGCATGCGATCTCTTCTTGGGCAACTCGAAGATCGAGCACGGCGAGCTCTATCAGAGCGGCGATCCCCGCTACGACCGCTTCTTCGCCGAGGTCCACGACAAGCAAATCGCCGCCGAGTCCTGGGACGACGACAAGAAGTCCTCGCGCGCGCCGCTCGTCAAGGCGCTCGGGCTGACCGAGACGGCCGGGCAGTCGCGCATCCTCAACGTGCTCAAGACGAAGAAGGACGAGGTCGCTGGCCCGGCCGCGCAGACCGCGAACGCCGAGGCGGCGCGGTCACGCAAGTTGGCGAAGGCCGCCGACGCGCTCGAGGCGCTCTCGAAGAAGGGCGCCGAGCTCAAGGAGGAGGCGGCCGAGGACAAGAAGAACATGGGCGCCGAGAAGGCCGACGACAAGAAGGTCAAGGAGCGCGACACCGTGCGTCGTGAGGTCGCCGGCGCGACGCGTGTGTGCACCAAGCTCGCGAGCCGCGCGCGCAGCGAGGCGAAGGAGGCCGACGAGCTCGTCGAGGCCATCAAGCAAGCGGTCCCCGGCGTGAGCGTGAGCGGAGGTGGCGCCGAGACGCCGGCCCCGAGCCCCCCCGACGACGCGAGCAAGCCCAAGCCTGCCGCGAAGCCCAAGCCCGCGGGCAAGCCCAAGCCCGCGACGCCCAAGCCGGCGACGCCCAAGCCCGACGCGCCCAAGCCTCCGCCCGCCGAGGTCTTCGACCCCTGAGCGCGCCCGGCGCCGCGCTTGGCACCACGGGCGCGCCGCTCTAAGGTCGACGCGGTCAGGAGGGCCGTCATGTCCGTTCGTCTCACGCAGGTCGCGAAGCGCGCCGGATGCGCCGCCAAGCAGCCGCCCGGCTACTTGTTGCCGCTCCTCGGTCGGCTGCCCAAGGTCACCGACACGAACGTGCTCGTGGGGAGCGCGACGGCCGACGACGCCGCCGTGTATCGCCTCTCGGACGACGTGGCCCTCGTGCTCACGACCGACTTCTTCACGCCCATCGTCGACGATCCGTACACGTTCGGCACGGTCGCGGCGGCCAACGCGCTGAGCGACGTGTACGCGATGGGCGGCCGGCCCCTGACGGCGCTCAACATCGTCGGCTTCCCCGACGAGTCGCTCGACGCCGAGGTGCTCGCGGAGATCTTGCGCGGCGGCGCCGAGAAGGCCAACGAGGCGGGCATCGACATCGTGGGCGGTCACACGATCAAGAGCGAGGAGCCCATCTACGGCCTGAGCGTCACGGGCACCGTGCACCCCGAGCGCATCGTGTCGAACGCGGGCGCGCGCCCGGGCGATGTGCTCGTTCTCACCAAGCCGCTGGGCATCGGCATCGTGTCGACCGCGTCGAAGCAGGACAAGGACACGAAGCGCGCGATGAAGGAGGCGATCTCCCTCATGGCCACGCTCAACCGCGCGGCGTGCGAGGCGATGGTCGAGGTCGGCGTGCGCGCAGCGACCGACGTCACCGGCTTCGGGCTCCTGGGACACCTGCGCAACGTCGTCGCCGCCAGCGGGTGCACCGCCCACGTGAAGCTCTCCGACGTGCCCGTCATCGGCGCGGCGTGGAAGTACGTCAAAGACGGCGTCGTCCCCGGCGGCACGCACGCCAACTGGCGCTTCCTCGGCGAGTGGGTCGACTACGCCGCCAAGGTCGACAAGAACGCGCAGCTCGTGCTCTGCGACGCGCAGACGTCGGGCGGCCTGCTCATCAGCGTCACCGAGAAGAAGGCGGCGCAGCTCGTGCGAGCGCTGATCGATCGCGGCGCGCCGTGCGCGGCCGTGGTGGGGCACCTCACCGAGGGGCCGGCGCGCATCCGCGTCACGGCCTGAGCGATCGCGCCGTCAGAGGTGGCGGCGAGAGCGTGGGGCCTCGCGCGGGAGCAGGATCGTCGTGCACGCGCTCGCGGCCTTGGGGAGCTCTCGACCGAGCTTGCCGAGCGTGGCGGTGAGCGACACGGGGCGCTTGCTCGCGTACGGGCAGAACTCGTCGGGCTGGTCGACGTTGCCGCGGAGCGCGCGACGGCTCGGGCACCCGCCGCCGCACGTGGCCACGTGCGGGCACGCCTTGCAGCTCTCGGGCACGAGGGCGAGCCGCTTGAACGGCTCCTCGTCGACGATGGCGGGGCCGAGCCTGACGAGGTCGGCGATCGTCAGGGCGGCGTCGGCGCCGTAGACGCAGGGCACGACGGCGCCGCGGGGCGTGACGCGCACGGTCGATACGCCGCACCCCGCGCCGGCAGGGCGGGGGAGCGCCAGCACGGCGCGCAGGATGGGCTCGCCGCAGGTGATGAGGTCGGCCACCTCGAACGCGTGCTTCCACGCGTCCCAGAACTGGTCGTACGTGAGCGAGAACGTGTCGCGGTGCACGGCCTGGTACACGTTCACGCGCAAGAGGGCGCCGCGCTCGCCCGCGAGGTGCACGAGGTCGGGCAGGGCCTTGTAGTTGGTCGACATGAGCACGCACGCGATCGTCGTCGCCACGCCCAGCTCGGCGCAGCGCGCCATCTGGGCCTCGATGAGGTCCCAGTTGCCCGCAGAGCGCGCCTCGTCGTGCGCCTCGCGTGTGGGGTAGTCGATCGAGAACTCGACGTCGCGGAAGCGCGAGAGCAGATCGTCGGGCAGGGCCTCGGCGCTGAAGCCGTTCGTGGTCATCGTGACGGCGATGCCGCGGTCGGTCAGCTCGCGCACGGCGCGGCCGAAGTCCGCGTGCAGGCCGTTCTCGCCCGTGCCGAAGTTGACCGCGCGCGTGGGCAGCGCGTCGACCGACGCGAGGAGCTCGGCGATCGACAGCTCGTCCGTCCCCGTGGACCGATAGCAGTGGGCGCACGCGAGGTTGCACGCGTTCGTGAGGCCCACGCCGAGCGAGAAGGTCGCGTTTGGGGTCGGCTCTGTCATGCGAACGACAAAGCCTACCAGCTTTCGCCGACTACGGTCCGACGAGTCGGACGGCGCCGAGCTCGACCGCGTAGTCGAGCCACTCGCCGATGCGCGCCTCGTGCGAGCGATCGTCGATCGGCGCGACGACGCCGTCGTCGATCATGCGCGCGAGCGTGGGCTGGCTCCACGGCCCCACGCCGGCGGTGAGGGCGCGCGCCTTGGTCATCGCGACCTGCGGCATGCCGGTGGGCGGAAGCGACGGCGCCTTGACCTTCTGCGGGTCGATGCAGTCGCTCACGTCCTTCGAGGCGTCCATGCGCTTGCTGAGCGACGCGATGTCGAAGCGGGTCTTGAGCGTGGCGGCCACCGACGAGTGCTCGAGCACGGTCTTGCAGACGTACCCCTTCTTGACGGTGGGCCCGATGACGAACGCCGGCACGCGAAAGCCCAGGCGCTCGAACTCGGGGTCGTCGTCGGTCGTGCGGGGCGGCGGGACGTGATCGAAGAAGCCGCCGTGCTCGTCGTACGTGATGATGAACAGCGTCTTGGACCACGCCGGGCTGTCTGCGAGCGCCTTGTAGACGCTGGCGACGAACGCCTGACCGCGCATGATGTCGTGCGCCGGGTGGTCGTCGCTCGCGGTGAAGTCCGGGTCGATGATGCAGAACGACGGGAGCGTGCCGCTCTTGGCCGCGTCGAAGAACTGGCTGATGCGCGCCGTCGGGTTCATCTGCAGGAGCTTGCCCGCGTAGCCGCCGGTGTAGAACGCGGCCGGTCCGGCCGTGTAGTTCTTGTACGAGAGCCCCTTGCTCTTGAGACGATCCCACACCGTGTCGGGGGCGCCCGTGAGGAACGGCGTGTTGTCCTTCTTGCCCTTGGACGTGGCCGAGTGCAGGTAGAAGCGGTTGGGCCAGGTGGGCCCGAGCACGCTCGCGTGCCACGCGTCGCACACCGCGAAGTTGTCGGCGAACCAGTAGTAGAGCGGGATCTGGCTGCGGTCGTGGAAGCCCATGACCTCGTCTTGGCTGGCGCCCGCGTGCTCCTTGACGAAGCCGTCGTTCTTTCCGCCCGACCACTGCGCGTGGCACGCCTGCCACGAGTGCGGCGGGTCTTCGGGCGTGAAGTTCGACATCTTGAAGACGGAGACCGGCGAGCCGTCGGGGGCCGGGTTGGTCTCGTCGCCCTTGAGACCGTCGACCGTGGCCTTGTTCGCGTAGCCCGCGTCGGACTTGAGCGCGCCCAAGAAGTGATCGAACGAGCGGTTCTCCATCATGAGCACGATGATGTGCTCGATGCCCGCGAGCAGCTCTTTGGGGGAGAGCGCGGACGGCGCGGGATCCGGCGGAGGCGTGGGAGCCGGCGGCGTGCCGGCGACGCCCTCGGGCGGCTTGGTCGCGCCCGGCGTCGGGTCGACCGGATCGCTCGGCGCGTCGACCGAAGAGCCCCCGCACGCGGCGGTGGCGGTGAGGCCCAGCGCGCCGAGCCCGTGCAGCGCGCGTCGCCGAGAGATCGGCGTCGCGGCGTTGTGCTTCTTCTCCTCCGTCATGATGGACCCCTGACGTGAAGCCGACCTGACGGCCGGCGCTCCCCAGCGCGCGAAACCCTATCGCCCTTCGGCGTCGACGCACGCGCCGCACTGCGTCGAGGCGCCAACGAGACGCGAAAGGGTAGGCGCGTTGACTACGTCTGGTTACGTCGGCGCGCGAGGGCCTCGCGGACCTTGAGCTCGACGAGTAGGCAGCGGTCTTGCACGACCGTGATACCGGCGTCTGCGAGCGCGCGCGCGAACGCGTCGTCGCGGATCCCCTGCTGCAGCCAAACCGATTTGGGCTTCGCCGCGAGGA
>JAGQJA010000395.1 GCA_020430845.1 Myxococcales bacterium | reverse complement strand
CGCGCCGGCGCGCGGTACTTGGTGACGCGCTGCGCGCCCCACACGCGGTGCACGCGGCGGGTCATCCAGTTGCGGCCGATCTCCTTGAGGCGGTCCTTGGACGCGTAGACGACGCCGGCGAGCAGGGCGAAGGTGACGAGGCCCGAGCTGACGGTCTGCGCGTTGGTCGCCCGGTCGACGAGCGCGATCTGCCACATGAAGGCCCACGTCGACGCGATGAGCGCGAAGAACCCGGCGACCCAGTGGTAGGCGCGATCGGCCACCTGGTAGGACTCGCGCTCGAGGAAGAGCACCTCTTGAAAGTGCTTCTTCAGCTTGCTCGAGCGGTCGAGGTAGTTCTCGAGGGCGTGCGCGGAGTCTGGGTCGGCGCACGGAAAGCCGCGGCCCTTGCGGTAGGAGAGCTCGGCCGCCAGCGCCGACGCGACGACCTCTTCCATCTCTTCTCCGACGCGCGCGAGCCGCGCGGCGTGCCGCGAGCGCGACTCGGTGAGCGCCGAGAGCGAGCGCTGCGCGGAGGCGAGCATCTCGAGAAGACGCACGCTGATGTACTCGTCGACGAGGTCGCGCTCGCGGCGCACCTCGGCCTCGTCGTCCGCGGCGACGGTGGTGACGGTGGCCCGCGTCTCGTGGGTGAGGCGGAGCGCCGCCTGGAGCCAGATCTCGAGGACCTCTTTGAGCTCTTCGTGCGGGGCCTTTGCGAAGAGGGAGCCGGCGAGGCGGCAGTGCCGGGAGAAGCCCTCGCTCGCGCGCGAGAGCTTGGCGGCCATGCCGAGCGCGCCCCTGCGGAGCTGGTCGATGCTCACGGCGTCGCCCGAGAGCTGCATCGCCGCGCCGTCGAGGCGCGTGAACGACTGCATCTGCTCCCAGGGCGCGTGGCGCACGAACGAGTTCGACGGGATGCGCAGCTCGACGCGCAGCGCGTACGTGAGCGGCCCCTTGCGCGGCAGCGGCACCGAGAGGCTCCACTCGAGGCGCGACGCGTCGTGGACCGCGAGCCGCACCGCGGCCCCGCCTTCGTCCCTCGCGCTGAGCGCCTGCCCTGGAAGCTCGACTGCCGTCATCAGACCGTCACACAAACGTCACACTTACCTCCTCCACCGTGTGACGCATAAACCTATGATCCGCAATAGAAAATATCCCGCCTACCCCAAGCAGGTGAGAGCTTTGACCACACGGCTATTGTGACAGACGCGCAAATGCTGCGGTTTTCGCAGGCCGACAAAATGGGCGCGGGCCCCGCGGAACACGCCCACGGAGCCCGGCTCGACCCACCGCCTGCGGCGGGCGTCTACATCGACAGGCCGCCGTCGACGTCGATGGTGCGACCGTTGAAGTAGTCGCACTCGATGACGAAGCGCACCGCCACCCAGATGTCCTCGGGGAGCCCGATCCGGCCTACCGGGATCGCGGCCACGAGCGCGTCGCGGGCCTTCTGGTTCATGCCCTGGGTCATCGGCGTCTCGATCATGCCGGGCGCGACGGCGCCGACGCGGATGCCGAACGGAGCGAACTCCTTCGACCACGTGACCGTGTTGGCGGCGAGCGCGGCCTTGGCGGCCGTGTAGTTCGACTGACCGCGGTTGCCGTGACGGGCGATGCTCGAGATGTTCACGATGACGCCCGGGCGCGTGTTCGTCTCGACCATGCTCGCGACGACGTCGCGCGCGAGCAGCGTGGCGCCCGTGAGGTTGACGCCGATGACGGCATCCCACTGCTCCTTGGAGAGCTTCTTCACGTTGCCGGTCTCGCGGTCCTTCTTGACGAGCAGGCCGTCGCGCAAGATGCCGGCGTTGTTGACGAGGCCGTTGAGGCCCCCCATCGACTCGCGCGCCCACGCCACGAACGACGCCACGTCGGCCTCGTCGCTGACGTCGAGCCGCCGCGCGTGCACCTTGCCAGGCTTTCCCTTGGCCGCCTCGAGGGTCTCGGCCAGGCCCACCTCGTTGACGTCGCCCACGGCGGCGCTTCCGCCGGCCTCGGCGATGCGGAGCGCGAAGTGACGACCCATTCCGGAGCCGCCCCCGGAGACGATGATCTTGCAGTCGGAGAGGTTCATGGCGCGCGACTCTAGGAGATGCCCGCGCCCGGCTCAAGCCACGCGGCGCGGGTCGCTCACCAACGAATCCACCCGGCCTCGGTCGCCGCCGCGAGCAGCGCGGCCACCAGCGCCACCTCGACGATGAACCGGCTCACGCGCTTGAGCAGCCGCCACCCCACGACGAGGGCCACGGCGGCCAGCACCACCGACGGGACGGCCGTGTGCTCGGCCGCGTACATCCAGAAGCGCTTCGCGAAGGACCACGCGAGCCCGCCGCGGGCGAGCTCCCAAAGCAACGCGGGCCACGACGCGGGGCCGACCAGCAGCACGCCCCCATGGTGTCTCCCCGCTCCCAACGGGCCAAGTTTGGCGACGTTTCATGGCCCGAGCCGCTCGTTCCGGGATAGCATCCCGCATCCCATGTCTGCCGACTGTCTGACCTCTGCGCAGCTCCTCGTGCGCACTGCCCTGAAGATCGTGGAGGGCGAGCGGTTCGTCGTCGTGGGCGACGACTCGAGCGAAGAGCTCACGCTCGCCCTCGAGCAGGCCGCCAAGGCCGCCGGCGCCGACGCCACGAGCCTGCGCCTCGACATCCTTCGCAGCCAGGCCACGAACCACAGCGGGATGCGACCTCACAAGGTCCTCCCCGACGCGATACGGCGCGCGATGTTGGCGTCGCAGGCGAGCGCCTTCGTGGCGACGGCACCGCACGCCGAGGGATCGATGCGCGAGCAGCTGCTGCACATCGTCGCCGCGTGCCGGGGCCGACACGCGCACATGGCCGGCGTCTCGACCGCCGCGTTCACCGCCGGTTGCAGCGTCGACTTCGCCGAGCTCGCGTCTCTCGGCCTCGAGCGGCTCAAGCTCGTCGAGGTCGGCGGCGAGATCACGGTCGAGAGCGCCGCGGGCACGTCGCTCCGCGTCACCGTCTCCGCTTCCACGCGGTGGGTGCCGCGCCTCGGCCGCGTGCGCCCCGGTAGCGCGGTCACGTTCCCCACCGGCTCGCTGCTCGCCCACCCCGAGACCGTCCACGGGCGGTTCGTCGCCGACGCGTGCGTCGGGGAGTTCTTCGGCGCTCGCGAGGGCGCGCTCAAGACGCCCGTCGTGCTCGACGTCATGCACGGCACGGTCACCAACGTCTCGGCCCCCGGGCTCCCCCAGCTCGAGGCCGACATCCAGCGTGTCTTCGAGGTGTCGCCCAACTCGAGCCGCGTCGGCGCCGTGGTCCTCGGCCTGAACGCGGGCATCACCGAGCCGCTCGGCGACGCGCACGTCGATCAGCACATGCCCGGCCTGCACCTCATCGTGGGCGATCCCAACAGCCGCGTCACGGGCGCCACGTGGTCGGCGGCGACCGCGTTCGCCGCGGTGGGCCGCAGCCACGACGTCACCATCGGCGACACGGCGCTCGTCCGCGGCGGCGCCGTCGCGCGCTGAGCGCGCTCAGTTGCGCTCGTAGATCCAGATCTCTCGCGACGTGCTCGCGTGGATGTCGATCCGCGGCCAGAACGTGCTCACCCACCGCGCCTTGTGGACCTCGTGGAAGCCCCGCTGGCCGCGCACGAGCCCCTGGAAGAACGTCGACCCGTCGGGCTCACGGCCGGACGCGATCTGCGTCGGCGGCAGCATGCGCCCCGGGATCTGCGCGCCGTCGGGGTCGAGCAGGTAGCGCCACACCCAACCCTCGCTCACGACGATGAACCGCGGCGCGCGCTTCTCGGCGTCGCCGAACGGCGCCACCACCTCGGTCACCCCCGGGAGCGGGTTGCGCCGCGCGGGCGGCTCGGGCCCCACGCGCGTGACGCGCACGCCCTCCGGAAAGCGTGGAAGGTACACGTTGAGCCCGTGCACCTCGATGACGTCTCCGGGGCGCGCGTTCTCGCGGAGCCAGCGCTCCGCGTCGTAGCGCGGGTCGAGCACGAGCGCGGCGTCGACCGAGGCGCACGCGATGAGCGCGACCGAGAACGCGATCGCCGCGTACGCCTGACCCGCCAGGCGGACGGCGCGCCGCGCGTGGACCACGGCCGGCTCGAGGCCCAGCCCACCGTAGACCGCGAGCAGCGTCATCTGCGGGAGCATGAAGCGGTGCTCGGTGCGCCTCGCGACGAAGTTGAACGCCACGATGAACGACACGCCCGCCGCGAGCGGCGCTAGCGCGACGACGGCCTGCGCCGCGGCGCGTGTGGCAGGCGCGCGCCTCCACGACACGATCGCGCCCGCGAGCCCCGCGAGGAACGCCGGGAGCAGCGCCAGCGGGTAGTAGCGCGTGTAGTGCAGGGCCATGTCGGCGAGCACGCCACGGCGACCGGCCCAGTCGTTGGTGTAGTGCGCGAAGTCTTGGCTCGCCGGTCCCGCGAGGAACGCGAGCCGCGCGCGGAACCCCGTGGGGTTGAGGACGATCGCGTCGACGACGAGCAGCGCGGCGACGCCGATGCCGACTGCGATGGCCAGCTCACGCAGCACGCGCCTGGCCTCGCCGCGCGCCCAGCCGTCGAGCGTCAGCCACGTCGCGAGCACGAGCGGGGCCGACAGCAGAAAAAGAGCGTAGGCCTGGTCTTTGGTGCCGACGGCGAGCACCGCGGTCACGGCGAACGTGCGCAGCCACCGCGGCTCGCGTCGCGCGACGGCCCGCGTGAGCGCGAGCAGCGCGAGGAGCGACCAGAAGAGGTACGGGACGTCGAGGTTGGTCGTCTTGCCGTAGTACGTGAGCGTCGCGTTGACGCCCGCCACGGCGCCCGCGAGCCAGCCCGCCGCGCGCACCCGGGCGGCGCTCGGGCTCTCGGCGAGGTGCTCGGGGTCGGCGTCGGGCCGGACGCCGAGCTCGTGGGCGCGGATCTCCTCGGCGATCCGCGCGACGAGCACGACGATGCCGAGCGACATGGCCCACGACACGGCGCGCGCCACGTAGGCGATCGTCGTCATGTACGGGACCTTGATGATCTCGCCGACGACGTCCGGGGCGGCGAGCGACGGTGCGCGAAGGAGCGCCACGAGCGTCACCGGGGCCGTGACCACCCCCAAGAGGAGCAAGTGCGCGGGAGGATAGGTGAAATAGCTCCCGGGCGTGTACGTCTCGACCAGGCCCGCGAGGAAGTCCCGGGGGGCGATCCCGTCGTTGTCCCAGCCGTCGGACGCGGGCAGCCCCCACCCGAGGCCGACGAGCCTCAGCGCGCCCACCACGAGCACGACCCACGCGAGCGGCGAGCCGAGCCGGCCACGCGCAGATCCGAAGGAGCCTCGTAGGAGTCGGGCGAACATGGGGGCGTCCCAGATATCGTCCTTACCAGGAAGGGCCGCCCCGTTGATATCACCTCACGTCTGAGTTACGGATTCCGCCCGCGATCCCGTGTCGGGATGTGTGAACCGTAGGCACACTAGCGGCGACCACAAAACCGCGTCATTAAGGCGAGCGATGGGCCTTCAGGCGAGCT
Source organism: Myxococcales bacterium (assembly GCA_020430845.1). Lineage (GTDB taxonomy): Bacteria > Myxococcota_A > Polyangia > Polyangiales > Polyangiaceae > Labilithrix. The sequence continues at coordinate 898 of JAGQJA010000395.1, read as the reverse complement.
CCAGCGAGGCGTCCGCCCTCGTCGAGGACGCACCGGCTTCTGCGCCGGGCAGCGCCGTCGGCGCGCGCGTGTCCGACGGACCGCGCTGGGGCGCGCTCTGCGCGGTCGTCGTCGCCGCCACGCTCGTCTTCTGGTTGTTCGAGGCGCTGCCCTTCCAAGACCTCCCGGCGCACGCCGGCCTCATCGCGATGCGGCACCGCTTCGCCGACTCGGCGTTCGAGCAGCAGTTCTTCGTGCTCGCGCCGCACATCGGGCCGTACTCGCTGTTCCGCTTCCTCGGCGAGGGCTTCGTCCGTGTGGTCGGTCCTGTCGGCGCCGTGCGCGCGCTCGCCACGCTCCCGGTCGTCGCAACACCTGTGGCGCTCGTCTTCGCGCGGCGTCGCCTCTTCGGGGAGACCTCACCGACCTTCGGCTTCATCGGCGTGACCCTCTCGTTCGGGCTCATGACGTTGCTCGGATTCGCGAGCTACCTGCTCGGCGTCGCCGTGATGATCGTCGGTCTCGTGCTGTGGCTCGACCTGCTCGCGGGCGTCGACGCGGCGGCTGCCGGCGTGGGCACGGCGCGGTCGCTGCGCACCAAGGAGATCGTCGTCGGGCTCTACGCGCCGCTCGCGTTCGTGGCCCACGGGCACGCGTTCTTGCTCCTCTTGCTCACGTGCGGCGTCAGCGCGATCGCGACCGGCGCGCGTGCGGCGCGGGTGGTGCGAGGCCGCGCCTTCGTGCCGGCGCTCGGCCTCGCCGCGTGGGTCGCGTGGCTCGAGCGGGGCGCGACGACGCCGCCGGGCTCCGTCCCCGTGGTGGCGCCGCTCACGCCCCACTTCCACGGCCCGCTCGAGAAGTTCGAGCTGCTCGTGACCCCGACGCTCATGACGCGCACGGGCATCGACTTCACCGTCGC
>JAGQJA010000394.1 GCA_020430845.1 Myxococcales bacterium | reverse complement strand
GCGGAGAGGAGGTCGGCGCGGTGCCGGCCTCCTCGTCGCGTTTTGTGCGCCTGACCTCGCGAGAGGTCAGGGCATCTTCATCGCCTTCTTGAAGCGCTTGGCGTCGGCGAACATGTCGACGTTGGTGAAGACGTACGTCGCCTGCTCGTGCGTCGCCTCGGACGCGAGCTCGGCGAGCTTGTCGATGGCCGGGTCCTCGTAGCGGCTCTTGTGGCCGGCCGGACCGGCGAGGCGGTAGTACGCCTCGGGCGCGTCGAGCAGGCCGTGCAGCAGCGGATCGCGCGCCGGGATGACCTTGGCGTCGATGGCGATCTGCGCGCCGTCGTCGGGATCCCACCCAGGCGGAGGCTCCCAGATCACGCGGCCGAACTTGCGCCGCACCATCTGGAGGAACTCTTTGACCTCGGCCTTGTTCGCTCGGTTCTTCACCAGCTCGGGCGGCGACACGAACACGACCGTGTCGGCCTTGAGCGACTTGGCGACGTCGGTGATGGCCTTGAGGGCCGTCTCGACGACCTTGCCGTTGCGGAACCCCTCTTGGCCGATCTCACGCGGCGCGAGCAGCGCGAAGCGGAAATCGGGCGGGGCCTCGCGGCGCCACCGCTTGATGGTGCCGGTGCCCGGGATCGCGACGTGCGTCTCCTGGACCTCCAAGAACGCGAATTCTTTGAAGAACCGCGTGGCGGCGTACTGCCCGAATCCAGCGCACCCCACGGTGATCATGGCGGCGGGACAGTAGCACGAAACCTCTCACACACCCCACACTACGGTCACTCTTCGCTCGCGGCGGGCAAACCGAGCAGCCGCGACGCCAGCGCGCGCCCCAGACGCCGCGCGGCGGCCCTCGAGGCGTCGCCGTGGTTGAACACCGCCCCACGCGCGTCGGGCGCCGGCGCGGAGATCGACGCCGCGCGCACGTCCCCCGTGTCGGAGCTCGGCGCGCCGGACGCGTCTTGCTCTCGCCACGCGCGCCCCACGACGCTGACGCGAACCGCGCGCGCCGCAGGCGCCGCTCCCTCGGGGCCGTCGACGGCCGCAAGGCCCTCGCTCGCCTCGTCGATGCGCAGCACCTCGACGACGCACCGCGGGTGCCCCTGCCCCGCCTCGAGCGCGCCGCGGCGGGCGAGCTCTTCGCGCATGCCCGCGAGCACCTCTTCTGTGGCGACGGCGTCGGCGACGAACGAGCGCGCGAGCACCACGTGGCACGCCGCGCCCGACGACGCGCCGACCACCGGCCGATACCCGCAGCCCGCGAGCACCACGAAGGCGGAGAGCGCGACGCCCGCGCGAGCGGCAACGCCGCATGCCCGCGAGAGGCTCACCCCACGATCAGGTTGAGGATCTTGCCGGGCACGTAGATCACCTTCTTGATCTGCTTGCCGTCGGTGAACGCCTTGATCTTGGGCTCGGAGAGCGCGAGCTCGCGCGCCTGGTCCTGCGTCGCGTCGACGGCGAGCAGCACCGCGCCGCGCGCCTTGCCGTTGACCTGCACGCCGATCTCGACGAGCGACTCACGGACGAGCTCGGCGTCGAACGTGGGCCACGCGGCCTCCGCGAGCGTGGTCGCGCTGCCGAGGCGCTGCCAGAGCTCCTCGCCGATGTGCGGCGCGAACGGCGAGACCAACAGCGCCAGGGTCTTGGCGGCCTCGCGCGGCGTCGCGTCGAGCGCGCCGAGCTGCTTGACCAGGATCATCATCGCGCTGATCGCCGTGTTGAAGCGGAGCGCGTCGATGTCCTCGGAGACCTTCTTGATGGCCTTGTGGACGGCCTTCTTGGTCTCGGCGTCGTACGCGGCCGGGTCGTCGGTGATCGCCCCGTTGCAGACGTTCCAGACGCGATCGAGAAAGCGGCTCACGCCCTCGATGCCGCTCGTCTGCCAGGGCTTCACCTGCTCGAGCGGGCCCATGAACATCTCGTAGAGGCGCAGGCTGTCGGCGCCGTAGCGCGCCACCACGTCGTCAGGGTTGACCACGTTGCCGCGCGACTTGCTCATCTTCTCGGCGACCATCACGACGTCGATCCCGAGCTTCTTGTGCACGGGCCGGTTGTTCGCGATCTCGATCTCGTCCTCGGAGACCCACCGCTCGAGCACGACCTCCCCCGAGGCGAGCCGGAGCTCCTGGCCGTCCTCGCTTCGGACGACCTTGGTGGTCCCGGCGAGCGTGGCGCCGGTGGCCTCGACCTCGTAGTAGCGATACGACGTGCCCAAGATGAGGCCCTGGTGCACGAGCTTGGTGAACGGCTCCGGGTGCTTCACGTGTCCCAGGTCGTAGAGCACCTTGTGCCAGAAGCGCGCGTAGAGCAGATGCAGCACGGCGTGCTCGCCGCCGCCCATGTAGAGGTCGACCGGCATCCACGCGTCGTACGCCTCGGCGCTCCACGCGACGTCGGCGTTCTTCGGGTCGAGATAGCGCAGGTAGTACCAGCACGAGCCGGCCCACTGCGGCATCGTGTTCGTCTCGCGCGCGAACCACTTGCCGTCCTTCTGGAAGAACCGCCAGTCGATCGCGCGCGCGAGCGGGCCCATCGGGTCTCCCGTGGGGGCGAAGTCCTCGAGGTCGGGCAAGAGCAGCGGCAGCTCGGAGTCCTCGACGGCGATGGGCTGGTCGTAGCGCACGGTGACGTCGGCGCCGGGCGCGCGGGGGTCGCCGTCGCACTCGACGGGGAAGTAGATCGGGATGGGCTCGCCCCAGTAACGCTGCCTCGAGAACACCCAGTCGCGCAGCTTGTAGGTGACCTTCGCCTCACCCTTGCCCTCTGCGGCGAGCCAGCCGGTGATCGCGCGACGCGCGTCCTCGCTCGTCATCCCCACCGTGAGCGGAGCCTTGCTGCGCGAGACGGCGGCCGCGTTGACCGCGCCGTCGTCGGTGAAGGCGTCCACGGCCGAGCTCACGTCGGTCCCGTCGGCCCGCGCGACGACGTCGATGATCGGCAGGCCGTACGTCCGCGCGAAGGCGTGATCGCGCTCGTCGTGCGCGGGCACGGCCATGACGGCGCCCGTCCCGTAGCTGCCGATGACGTAGTCGCCGATCCAGATGGGGATCTTCTCGCCGTTGACGGGGTTGACGGCGAAGGTGCCGAGCGAGACGCCGGTCTTGTCGCGCTCGAGGTTGGAGCGGTCCATGTCGGTCTTCTTCGACGACGCCTGTACGTAGGCCATGGCGGCCTCGCGCTGCGCGGGCGCCACGATCTCACCGACGAGCGCGTGCTCCGGCGCGAGCACGACGTACGTAGCGCCAGGCAGCGTGTCGACGCGCGTGGTGAAGACCGTGATCTTCTTGCCCGGGTGGCCGTCGATCTCGAAGTCGACGTTCGCGCCTTCGCTGCGACCGATCCAGTGCGCCTGCTTGACCTTGGTCTCGGGCCAGTCGAGCGCGGCGAGCCCTTCGAGCAGCTTGTCGGCGTACTCGGTGATGCGCAGCGACCACTGGCGGATCTTGAGCTTCTCGACGGGGTAGTTGCCGCGCTCGCTCTTGCCGTCGATGACCT
>JAGQJA010000393.1:7706-19135 GCA_020430845.1 Myxococcales bacterium | reverse complement strand
CTGCCGTGGGCGCAGGATACTTGAGTGGAGCTGACCATAGTACGAGAGGACCTGGTTGGACGCACCCCTGGTGATCCGGTTGTTACGCCAGTAGCATAGCCGGGTAGCCAAGTGCGGAACGGATAACCGCTGAAAGCATCTAAGCGGGAAGCCGGCCACAAGACAAGGTATCCCAGGCGCAAGCCTCTAAAGGCCCCTTGTAGACCACAAGGTTGATAGGCTGGGTGTGGAAGTGCTGCAAGGCACGGAGCTAACCAGTACTAATAGGCCGTGCGGCTTAGTCATGTCTCCAAGGCAACCATCGAGAGCCTTCGAGCTGGCGAGCCGACCCAACAAAGAGAACACTCGATGAAGAGTCGTTCGCCAACGCGTGAGGTCACGCGTAGGACTCGGGCTGCAAGTCCGGGTCTCCCCGCAATGCGGAAGACGGATTACAGAGAACGCGACCTCGGAAACCGCGTCTCGCCTGCGAGCTCTTCGTGAGCACGCGGCCCTACAAGTTTCCGGTGGTGATCTCGAAGAGGCCACACCCGATCCCATCCCGAACTCGGAAGTTAAGCTCTTCGGAGCCGATGGTACTGCACGGGCAGCCGTGTGGGAGAGTAGGACGCCGCCGGGATTATTTCCCTGCCAAGCCCGAGAGGTTCACCCCTCTCGGGCTTTCGGCATTTTGTCTCCACGAAAAGAGCCCGCGACCCAGACGGGGCGCGGGCTCTTTCGCTTCTGGCTCGAGGCGCTACGGGGCGGCTAGAGCCCGTCGATGAACGCCGTGAGCGTGCAGCCTGCGGCCTTCGGGTTCTTCGCCGAGAAGCACTTGAGCATCTCGTCGCGGTCGCCGCCGTTGCTCTTGGTCCACGTCGCGAGGGTGCCCTTGCCTCGGTCGCCCGGCGGCATGAAGTAGCCGAGCGGCCAGCGGGTGGGCTGTCCCTTGGCGTCCTTGGCGAGCCGAGAGTCGCTCGACTTGTCGTCGATCTCGGGGCCGCCGAACGTCAGGTGCGCGAACATCATCGTCTGCGGGAGGTTCGCCACGCGGTGGCAACCGTCCGAGCAGCTACCGCCCGCGGGCGCGAGCTCTTGCGGCGTGGTGATCTTCCACTCCTTCTGGAAGACGCTCCCGACGATCTTGTAGGCGCCGGTGGGGTCCATCGCGTCCGAGAGCTTTCGCCGGATCTCCTTGGGGAGGTACGAGCTGCGGATGAACGGACCCGCGCCGTGGCAGGCCAGGCAGTTCTCGAACGCCGGCGGCTTGTCGGGGGGCAGCCACGTGAGCTGAGCCGCCGTCGAGACCGTCTTGCTCGCCGCGCCCGGCTGAGGGAACACCGTCTTCTTTGCGGGGTCGGTCTTCGAGACGACCTTTCCGCGCCCTCGATCGAAGAAGCACGTGCCGCCGGTCTTGGCATTGTGGGCGATGACGCCCACCAGGCCGAAGTCCTTGTCGGTCGAGAGCTGCATCTCCCCGCGCCTGCAGAGGACGGCCCACGTCGACCCGTTCTGCCCGTTCAGCACGCCCACGCGCGTGCCCGGCCAGCACGGCGTCGCCGCCCATGACGGGTCGTCGCAACGCGGGGTGACCTTGTCGGACATCGTCTGGAGCGCCTTTCCGTCTGCGCGCACCACCTCGAGCCCCGCGCCCTTCTTCTGCACCGTGAGCTTGCTGCCGTCCTGCGTGGTGTCCAGCTCCGGGAAGTCCATGCAGTCGAACTCGGGCATGAGGCCCACCTCGGCTTGGCACTCCTCGGCGTACGTCGTCAGCGGGTCCTTGGGGCCGGGAGGCGCGGCGCCCATCAGGCCCTGGGCCTGGTCCCCCTCTTGGCCGCACTGGATGTTGCCGCCGAGGTCGGCGCCGAGGCACTTGCCCGTGCCGCACTGCAGGCCCTTGAGGACCTGTCCGCCCTTGCACTCGTACGCGGCGAAGTCGGAGAGGAGACTGCAGTAGACGCCGTCCTCTTTCCCGTCGCAGCGGTCGGGGATGATGTCTCCCGACGCCCCGCACTCGCCGGGCTGAGCGATGGAGGTCTCGTTCGACGACGAGGACCCCTCGGTCACTGCGCCCGCGAGCGGGCGAATCTTGCTCTGGTCATCCGCGGCGGAGCAGCCCGCCACGGCGACCGTCGCCACGACGGGAAGAACGAGAAAAAGCACTGCCAAACGGCGATCGCGCACAAACATCCAAGCGGCTCCTCCACCTGCTCCCCATGTTGAGACCCTCTCGAGGTGAGGCATTGCAACACGCGTGCGCAGGGTGAGATCCGCGTGGAGTGAATGTATGCATTTGTGCGCGATTCCGGGGGCAACGGCAGAATCCGGAGAATCTGCATTCTTCGTCCAGCGGAGACGCCTCGCGGACGCCCGCAGCGGACACGGCACCCGGCCCTCCCCGCGCCCTCGACGGCTGCGTGGATCGTCACGCGCTCACGTCGTTCGTCCATCGGAGCGCGGCGAGCCTCCACGGCTCATCCGCGTCGCGCGCCCACTCGGCCGGCCTCAGGGCCCGAGCCCTTCGACGAACGCCGTCTGCGCACACGCCGGGTCACTCACGCGCGTCGCGTCAGCGCTTGCTCACGCGCGACGGCGCGCCGTCGACGTCGGGGCCGAGTCGGACGAGCTCGCCGCTCGTCCACGCGTCGATGCCGCGCCCGTAGCCCGCGCCGCCCGGGTACTCGGCTGCGCCGCCGGGCAGGTGGTAGTAGCCGCCACGCTCGCTCATGTCGGCGACGTAGTGGAACGACGGACCGAACACGAGCCGCCGTCCTTCGAAGACGACCTCGCGGCTCTGGAAGGGCGAGCACGGGCCTCCCGGCAGCTCGATGCGCGCGCTGCACATGCCGAACGCGCGGCCGAAGCGACCTTCGGTCACGGGATCGACGAAGCGCGTGCTCACCGGGGACGTCCGCGTCGCCGCGCGCGCCAGGGGCCACGCCTCTGCGAGCAAGTCCGAGAGACGCCCCTCGTCGAGGATGTCGGGACGCTCGAGCGCGAGCGCGCGATCGATGTGGTGCTGGAAGAGCAAGAGGCCGCCGAGGTCGTCGAGCAGTCGGGCCGTGCCCTTGGCGCCGATCCACGGCGTGAGCACGGCGCGCACGAGCTCGTGGTGCAGCGCGTGGAAGAGCCCGAGCGCGCGCGCGTCCGCGGCGCTGCGCTTGCCCGACGCGGACGACCTCCCCATCCACTCGCCGAGCGCGCGTGCGTCTGCGTCGCGCGGGAGGAGGGGCAACCATCGCGGGAGCATGCGCGCCGCGCACCCGTCGTGATCGTCGTACGAGCACGCGACCATGCCCTCGAGGTCGTGCACGTGCTCGAGCAGCTCCTCGAGCCGCCGCGCGCGGTAGTCGGGCTCGGGCAACGTCGCCCACGATGCGCCCTCGGCGCTCGCGTGTCGCTGGTTGGCGGCCACGATGCGCTTGGCGTCGAGCGTCGGCGGCGGGCGCGACGCTTCGTCGGCCTCCATCGTGCGCGTGGTCATGGTCCACGCGGGCCAGGGGTAAGCACCCGTCCACCCGGCCGGACGTTTGTCGACGCGCCCCGCGTGCACCTCCGCGATGCGGCCCGTCTTGTCGGCGAACACGCCTTGGAGCGACAGCACGCGGAAGCGCCGGTTGAGCTCGACGAGCTCGTCGACGTCTTTCGCGCGTTGGCACGCGTACGTCGTCTCGACGTCCTCGGAGAGCTGCGCCGCTCCCGCCCACCGCACGCACGGATAGACGCCCGGCACCGTGGGGTCCCCGAGCAACGTCCCGTAGTCGTTCTCCCACATGGCCCAGTGCTCGGGGGCGCGGCGTCCGCGAACGCACACGCGCTCCTCGCGGCGGCGCAGCGGGTGCCACGCCTCTCCGGCCAGGTACTTGGTGCCTTCGCAGCGCTCGGCGATCACGTCGACGTTGTCGGCGTGGCCGAAGACGTAGCTCCACGACACGTCTTGCGTGCGACCGCACGAGAGCCATGCGAAGCCGGGCACGCCGATGCCCTGGTAGTACGTGCCGTCGTCGTGCTCGGTGTGCGACGCGTAGAGCGACGGCGGAAAGCGCCCGACCTCCATGTGGAACTCGCCCATGAGCAGCGCACCGCCGCTCTTGCTCTCGCTGCCCGCGACGGCGAACGCGTTCGACCCCATGCCGCCAGGCGCGCCCATGAGCGAGGCCTCGGGCGGAAAGGTGAGCCCGTCGAGCTGCGACAGATCGAGGCCGCGCGCGGCGTCGCCGAGGATGAGCTCGAAGAGCTCGGCCGGCGCCTCGCGAGAGACGAGCTCTGCCACGAACACCTCGGCGAGCTGTTGCATCGACGTCAGCCCGAAGAAGCACACGATGCGATAGATCTCGAGGACCGATCGCGCGTGCATGGGCTCGGCGCCGAGGCCGAGGGCGCGGAGCAGGAGCGGGCGGCCGCGCTCACCGAGACCCGCGTTGAATCCGTCGCAGTACACGTCGAGCCACGCGCGCACATGCGGCGCGACGCGGCCGAGCTGCTCGTCGACGTCCTTGGTGAGCCCGAGCGAGCGAGCGGCGCGATCGACGGCGCGGGCGAACGGCACGTCGCCGAGCACAGCCATGAGCTCGCCGCGGGCGGCCGCGAGCACGAGGCGCACCTGCGCGGCGCGGTCGTGCCCGTGGAACCAACCTCGCGCCCACGCGCCTTCGTCGAAGTCGCGCGCGTAGATCGTGGGGTAGCCGAGGGCGTCGCGCGTGTAACGAATCGACCCGCGCGGGCCGCGGAGCGAGCGCATCGCGGCGAGGGGCGCGGGCCGACCCCGCCGGGGCCGGGAGCGGTCGAGCATCAGGCGCGTATAGCACCGTTAGCACCGTCACCCCCCTTGTCGCGCGCGCCCGATTGCCCCATGCTCCCGCGCAAATGCGTACCTATTGCACTCTATTTACGGTCGCGCTGATGGGCGCGTCGCTGTGGGCCTGCGACAAGGACAAGGGCGCCGCGCCCGGAGGGGGCGCCGCCACCACGACGGCCAACGCCGCCCCGACGGCGAGCGCCAAGCCCAAGCCGGTGACGGTCGACACGGCGCAGCTCAACGCCTTCGGCGCGCTCGTCGACAAGATGGAGGGGCCGGGCAACACCGTCACGCCCGAGAAGGTCGAGCTCGGCAAGATGCTCTACTTCGACGCGCGGCTGTCGAAGAACCACGACGTGTCGTGCAACTCGTGCCACGACCTCGAGAAGTACGGCGTCGACGGCAAGAAGGTCTCCGAGGGCCACAAGAAGCAGACGGGCACGCGCAACTCGCCCACCGTGTACAACGCGGCCGGTCACTTTGCGCAGTTCTGGGACGGGCGCGCCGCGACGGTCGAAGAGCAGGCCACCAAGCCGATCACGAACCCCGTCGAGATGGCGATGCCCGACGAGAAGCGCGTCGTGGCGACCCTCAAGTCGATCCCGCAGTACGAGGCCGCGTTCAAGAAGGCCTTCCCCGAGGACAAGGCCGCGCCCATCTCGCTCGCCAACGTGGGCAAGGCCATCGGGGCGTTCGAGCGCACGCTCGTCACGCCGTCTCGCTGGGACAAGTTCATCGGCGGCGATCAGGCGGCGCTCACCGACGAGGAGAAGGCCGGCTTCAACAAGTTCATCGAGGTCGGCTGCCAGACCTGCCACCAGGGCCGCTACGTGGGCGGCACCATGTACCAGAAGCTCGGGCTCGCGAAGCCGTGGCCGGGTGAGGTCAAGGACCAGGGCCGCTTCGAGGTCACCAAGCAAGACGTCGACAAGCTCATGTTCAAGGTGCCGTCTCTCCGCAACGTCGAGAAGACCGGCCCGTACATGCACGACGGCTCGATCGACTCGCTCGAGGAGATCACCAAGATGATGGCCAAGTACCAGCTCGGCAAAGACATCTCCGACGCCGACGTGAAGGTGCTCGTCGCGTTCATGAAGTCGATGACGGGCGAGCTTCCCAAGGACGCCATCAAGAAGCCCGAGCTCCCGCCGAGCACGCCCAAGACCCCCAAGCCCGACCCGAGCTGAGGGGCGCGGCCGCTCCGCGCGCTCGCCGTCCGCCGATGCGTTGGCGTACGATGGGCGCGTGGATCGCGGCACCGTCGTGTTCTGGGCCCTCCTCTTCGCCCTGCTCGGGGCGAGCGCGTACTTCTTCGCCGCGCATCAGGTCGCGGCCCGGCCTCACGCTGCGGCGCGCTGAGCCATGCCGCTCTTCGTCCGCCTCTACGGCTTCCTCAAGGACCCGCCGTCGTTCATGCGGGTGGTCGCGCTGCTGATCGCCGTCGCGGCGTACGGCACCACGGGCTTCATCTACTTCGAGGGCGCGGCGCGACCCGAGCTGGGCTACGCCGACGGGCTCTGGTGGACGCTCGCCACGCTCACCACCGTGGGCTACGGCGACATCTCCCCGACGACGTTCGCGGGCAGGTACGTCATCGCCGCTCCCGTGATGCTCTTCGGGATCGGTATCCTGGGGTACGTGCTGTCGCTCGCGGCGACGCGCCTCGTCGAGTTCAAGAGCCGCGAGCTGATGGGGCTGTCATCGATGAACCTCGAAGGTCACGTCGTCATCCTCAACTATCCCTCCGAGGGGAAGGTCGAGCGCGTGTGTGACGAGCTGCGCCACCCCAACGCGTACGGACCCCACGCGAAGATCGTCGTCGTCGACGAAGACCTCCTGCAGCTGCCGCCCGCGCTCAACGACATCGGCGTGCGCTTCGTCAAGGGCAACCCCACGCGCGACGAGACGCTCGCCCGCGCCCGCGTCGGGGACGCCGCGCTCGTCATCATCCTCGCCAAGCGCCCCGGGGACGCTCACTCGGACGACCTCTCGCTCTCTGCCGTGCTCCAGGTCGAGACGACCAACCGCGGCGTGCGCACCGTCGTGGAGTGCGTCGACCCGTCGAGCATCTCGCTCATGCGCAAGGCCGGCGCCGACAGCGTCGTGTGCACCGCCACCATGGCGTCGCACCTGCTCACGACCGAGGCCACGCACCCCGGCGTGCAAGACGTCGTCGACGAGCTGCTCACGTCTCTGCGCGGGCAGAAGTTCTTCATCACGCCCGTCGGTCGCACCATGACGTTTGCCGAGCTCCGGCTCGCGTGCGAGAAGCGCCGACACATCGCGCTCGGCCTCCGCCGCGGCGGCGAGACCCTGCTCAACGTCGAGGCCTCGTTCGACGTGGCCGCCGACGACAGCGTCGTCAGCATCGGTCTCGTCCCCATGCCCGCCCTCGACGCCGACGCCTGAGCGTTCGCCGGCCGATTCGCCCCGCGTCTTTCCCCGCGCGCCGCGCCCCTTCACGGTGCGGCGGATCCGTGTATGCTCGTGTGCGCCATGAAGCGCCTCACACTCAGCTCCGACGCGTGCCTCGAGACCCTCGCCCTCATGATCCACATGGCGTGGGCCGACGGCCGGCTCGAAGACTCCGAGAAGACCGGCGTGCGGGCCGCCGCCGACGTCTTCAACCTCACCAAAGAGCTCCGCGCTCGCCTCGACGAGATCCTCGAGAAGCCGATCTCGCTCGAAGAGCTGCTGCTCGACGGACTGAGCGCGCGCGACAAGGCGTTCGCGTTCGTGGCCGCCACGTGGATGACGGGCGTCGACGACGACATCGACCCGAAGGAGCAGGACACGCTCGACAAGCTCGCGGAGCTGTTGGGCTTCACCTCGGACCGCAAGAAGGAGCTCACGGCGATCGCGCGCGATCTCGAGAGCGTGCGCGGCGAGGACTGGAGCCAGGACGTCATCAAGCTGTTCCGCGCGATCCCGCAGCGCCTCGAAGGGGACGGGAGCGAGTCGTTCGAGGTCGCGTTCGACTGATCGTCGCCGGTTTCGAGTAGCCGCGCCCCCTCGCGCGTTAGCATGGGAGGGCATGCACCCGCGCAGCACCGAAGACCCCACCGTCACCGCCGTGCCGGCCCACGCGCCGCGCAAGGGCGGCGGTGTGCGCGTGCGGCGCGGGCTCCTCGTGGGGGCGGGTGCGCTCTTGCTCGTGGTGGCGGGAGCCGCGGCCTCGTTCGGGCCGCTCGTGCGGGGGCGCATCGCCGACGTCGCCAAGGCGCGCCACCTCTCCGTCGAGGTCGGGTCGGTGCGTCCCGGCTGGTTCGCGGTGTACCTGCGGGGCGTGCGCGCCCGCGCCGAGGGCGTCGACGGGGTAGAGGCCCAGCTCAGCGAGGTGCGTGTCGGCGTGACGGCGTCGCTCGCGGTCCGTGAGGTCTCCGTCCGCGGGGGCGAGGTGCGCGTGGACGGCGAGCCGGAGCGCCTCGCCGAGCAGCTGCGCCAATGGAGAGAGCACGCCGCGCCCCGCGGCGAAGGCGCCGCGAGCACCAAGAAAGCGCCTGTAACCATAGAAGAAATCAGCCTTCATGGCGTGCTCGCCGGGGCCACGATCGAGGGCAGGTCGCTCGGCGTCGCGCGCAGCGACGCGGGTGAGCTGACGCTGTCGGCGGGGGCCCTCGACGCGCGACACGAAGGGCGCGGCGTGGAGCTCTCGGGCGTGCGCCTCGAGCTCGCCGCCGATCACACGCCGCGACGCATCGACGCCGACCGCGCCGTGGTCGTCGCGTCCCTGCCTCGCGCCGCCGTGACCGCTTCGAGCGCGTCCGCGTCCACGGAGCCGCCGCCGCCCCCGCTGCCGCCGGTCACGCGTCGTGGCAAGCGCGCGCCCAAGGTCACGCCCGCGCCCGTCGCGGTCGCTCGAGGAGAGCGCCTCGTCCCGCTGCCCGATCCCAAGGCTCTGCGCGCAAAGGTCGGCGCGCTCGCGGGCGCGGGGCTCTCGCGCCTGCCCGACGGGCTCCGCGTGTCCATTCGCGGCCTCGAGGCGCGCGTCGATCTCGAGGGCGAGCCCATCGCGCTCGGCCCGGGGCCGCTGTCGGTGGAACGCTCGGGCGACGGCGTGCACGTCGCGTTCTCGACCGACAAGGCCGACGCTCCGCGGCGCGACGGTCCCGCCGCGACCCCGCTGTCGATCGACGCCGAGATCCCGCTCGGCCCGGGCGACGTCACAGTGCGCCTCTCGGGCGGCCCCGTGTCGCTCGCGCTGCTCGGGCTCAAAGAGGGCCAGCGCGGCTTGCTCGACGTGGCCCGCGGCACGGTCGAGGGCAAAGGGCAGGTCGTGCTCGCCGCCAACGGCGACGCCCTCACCTTCGACGGCAGCGTGGCCGTCGCGGGCCTCGGCATCTCCAACCGCCGCCTCGCGCTCGAGCCGCTCCGCGACCTCGACGTCCGCGTCTCGGGCCGTGGTGTGGTCGAACAAGGGGGCAAGCTCCGGCTCGACGACGCGCGCTTCGACATGGGCGCGCTGCACGTGCAGACCCACGGTCGCGTCGAAGAGAGCGACGATCGGCTCGCGCTCGCCCTCGGCGTCGAGATCGCGCCCGCCGCGTGTCAGGCGTTGCTCGACTCCGCGCCCGCCGCGCTCGTCCCCACCGTCAAGCCGTCGCGCATGTCGGGCACCTTCGGCGCGCGAGGGCGGATCGCGTTCGACACGACACAGATCAACAAGCTCGAGCTCGAGTACACCGTCGACGATGGCTGCCGCATGACGGAGGTGCCCGCGGCGCTCTCCCGCTCGCGCTTCGCGCACGAGTTCACCTACCGCGCCTACCACCCCGACGGCACGAGCTTCGACGTCACGACCGGGCCGGGCTCATCGGCGTGGACCGACCTCGGCGGCGTGAGCCCCCACGTCGTCGCCGCGCTGCTCACCACCGAGGACGGCGCGTTCTATCGCCACCACGGGTTCAACCACCCGGCCATCAAGAGCAGCATCCTCGCCAACCTCAAGGCGCGCCGCTTCGTGCGGGGGGCCAGCACCATCACGATGCAGCTCGCGAAGAACCTCTTCTTGTCTCGGCAGAAGACCCTCTCGCGAAAGATCGAGGAGGTCATCCTCACCGACTACCTCGAGCAGGTGTTCCGCAAGGACGACATCCTCGAGCTCTACGTCAACGTGGTCGAGTTCGGCCCCGACCTCTACGGCGTCACGCGCGCCGCCGACCACTACTTCGGTCGCAAGCCCGAGGAGCTCAACGTCGGCGAGAGCTTCTTCCTCGCCTCGATCCTGCCGTCGCCCGTGCGCTACTCGCGCATGCGCGACGCGGGGCAACCGTCGGAGCGGTGGTCCAAGCACCTGGCCGCGCTCTTCGAGATCGCGGCGCGCAACGGCAAGATCACCCCCGCCGAGGCCACCGAGGCGGCGGCTCAGCCGGTCGTCTTCATGAAGCCCGGCGACCCGCGCCCCGAGCCCCGCGCCGCCGTGCACGGCTCGCGCACCGACCCCTACGGCGCCGACGACGGCTGGCAGCCGATCGACTGACCGCCCCGCCCTCGGCGCACGTCACGCCGAGGTGCAAACGCGCCGGCGCACGGGGCACGCGCCGCTCACTTGCAGAGGAGCGAGACGTCGGGCGCGTTGCGCCGCGGGTACTCGAACGTGGCGTTGTACGAGAAGCCCGCGCCGCCCGTGACGTCGAACGCGATCGTGCCGTCGAGGATGCCCTTGCCCGTGTTGCGATAGCGCACGTCGAACTTGGTGATCTTGATCTCCTGCGACGTGTCGGGCCTCGAGCCGGTGAGGCCGACGAGCTCGAACGGCAGGTCTCCCTCGCTGTTGATCTGCGAGAGCGTCACGCGTGGCGACTGGAGGTCGTAGCGGATCGTCGAGTGGCCCTTCTTGTCGGCCTGCCGGATCTTCGCCTCGACGTTCACCTCGCCGATGGCGCGCGCGATCGCGTCGAAGTCGACCTTCACGCCGCTCTGCGCGTCACCCAGTCCGAGCAGCTCGGCGCCCTGCTTCTTGCCCGTGAACTCGAACGTCATCCCGTACGCCGTCTTGCCGGTCAGATCGATCGAGGCCTTGGCGGCGATCGTCGCGCCGGTGAAGTAGCTCCCCACGTCCATGAGGTCGAACGTGATGAGGTCGCCCTTCTTTCCGAACGAAGTGTCGCGCCCCAGGTAGAAGCGCAGCTCCATCGCGGTGCCGTCCTGCACCGTCTCGAGAGACCCGCCGCTCGTCCACGTGCCCTTGCCGTCGAACGTGAAGCCGCCGCGCGCCGACGCCTTGCCCAGCGCCTGGTCGAGCATGAGGCTGATGATGGCGCCGCTCAGCGACGACGCCATCCCACCGCACACCACCATCTCGTGGCAGCTCTCGCGAAAGCTCACGGCGATCTCGAGGTTGTCGGCGACGTCACCGCGCGCGCACGCCTCGAGCCCGGGGTGCTTGGGATCCTCGAGCGCGTCCTTCGCCGGGGAGGTGTTCTCGACGCCCGAGCCCGAGCCCGAGCCCGAGCCCGAGCCGCCGACGCCGCCGAGGCCGCTGCTGCACGCGGCGGCGAGAGGAAGGAAGGTGAGGAGCGCGAGACGGTGAAGCTTGAGCATGTGGGCAAGACCTCCAAGGAGCCGCACGATCGCGGCAACCAGACGGACGGTCTCGCTGCGTGGAAGATGCACACGATGCGGCTTGTCGCCGCGTCCTCGAGGCGCAACG
>JAGQJA010000393.1:0-7650 GCA_020430845.1 Myxococcales bacterium | reverse complement strand
CACCGCTCCGCGCTACTTCTTGCCCTGAGCCCGGAGCTTCTCGAAGAACCGCGTCAGGCGTCCCGCGCACTCGCCGGCGAGCACGCCCGACGCGATCTCGAAGCGATGATTGAGCCGCGCGTCTCGCCCGATCTCGAACAGCGTGTCGCACGCGCCCGCCTTCGGGTCGGTGCACCCGTATACGACACGGCGCACTCGCGCAGACACGAGCGCACCGGCGCACATCGGACACGGTTCGAGCGTGACGTACACCGTCGCGCCCTCGAGCCTCCAGCTCTTGGTCTGCGCGGCCGCGTCGCGGAGCGCGAGGATCTCTGCGTGTGCGGTCGGGTCCTGCGCCGTCTCGCGCAGGTTGTGCCCTGCGCCGATGAGCACGTCTGCGTCGGACACGACGACGCAGCCCACGGGCACCTCGCCCTTGGCCGCCGCCGCGTCGGCCTCGGAGAGGGCCCGCAGCATCCACGCCTCGTCACGCGATGTCATGTGCGACAGCGGACCCTGGTGAAGGAGAAGCGCGCCCAGGAAGATTCGAACTTCCGACAACTGGTTCCGTAGACCAGTGCTCTATCCAGCTGAGCTATGGGCGCAACCCGCAAGGGGATTTCCCGTGAGGGAGGCGCGAATGTACTCAGCGCCGCGCTGGTGTCAATCGGCTTTCCGAGGCGGCGTGCGACCCCGCGAAACGGAGCCCGAGCCGGAAGAAGCGTGCCATCTATGCAAAAAGTGCAAGGAGGCCCGTCGTGCATGACCTCGATGTCCCCCCTCGACGGCACAAGGCGCGCGTCGACGGACGTTAACCATTGGATATATATCGCAAAACATCCCTTGGCACGAACGGTGCTCATGCTCACTGCGCGCGCCGTCACTTACTTGGTGGCTTCAGGCGGTACGCGACCCAGAGGGGCTGCTCTGGGCTCGTCCTCGAATCCCTTCCAGGACGCCTCGCTTACTTATCGATCCTTTCTTTCACTGACTTGGCATCCGTCCGGCCCCGTGGCCGAGCTTGACCGTGGCGCGCTCCCTCTTTTGGGGTCGCGCCACGTTGCTTTTTGTCCCATGAACAAACAAGCGTGATGTTTCTTTCTAGGATGTCGAGCAGAGCGGCCTTGGTCGCGGTGGTCGTCGCCGCGCTCGGGATCACGCCGGCCGTCGCTGCGCCCCCTCCCGGAGGCCCGCCCGTGGTCGTCGACCCGCTGGCCGGTGCGCCGCGTGCGCCCATCCGCCCGGCGTGGATCGGCGTCGTGATGGCCCCCGGGGGTCCCGCTGGGGTCGAGGTCAAGAAGGTCATCCGCAGCTCCCCGGCCGACAAGGCGGGCCTCGCGGTCGGCGACCACATCGTGTCGGTCGACGGCCACCGCGTGACGCGCGCAGAAGAAGTGAGCCGCGCCGTCGGAGGAACGCCGGTGGGCGGCGCGGTCGCCCTCGTGCTCTCGCGGGCCGGCAAGACCAAGCCGGTGCGCCTCGTCGTCGCGGGCCGTCCGTCGGTCGACGACATGATGCGTATGGATCTCGTGGGCGCGTTCGCGCCGCCGTGGGTCCGCGTGACGCCCCTCGCCGGCGCGCCGTCGTCGGTCGCGTCGCTCAAGGGGCAGGTCGTGCTCGTCGACTTCTTCGCCGGCTGGTGTGGGCCGTGCAAGCTCTTGGCGCCCAAGCTCAGCGCGCTGAGCGACAGGTACCGGGCCCAGGGGCTGCGCGTCGTCGGCATGACGACCGACGGACCCGAAGAGGCGGCGACCTTCTCGGAGCGTCACGGGATGCGATACCCCGTCGTCATCGACACCAACGCCGAGACGTCCCAGCGCTACGGCGTGAGCGCGCTGCCGACGATGCTGCTCATCGACAAACGCGGCGTCGTGCGAGAGGTGTTCGTCGGCTACGACCCCGGCGCGCACGCGCGCCTCGACGCGCTCGTGCAGTCGCTCCTGGCCGAGCCGGCCCCGGGCAAGGGCGACGCGGGCCCCTGACCCGTCGGGCCGCGACCGCGCAAAGAGCGGTCAGATGCCGTCGGTCGGGAGCGCGACGATCTGCACGAGGCCTTGCAGTCGCTTCGACACGTGGATCTTGTTCTTCGCGTCGACGATGACCGCGCCCACGCCGTCGATCGACTCCACCAGCGCGAGGCCCTTCTCGGGACCGAGGATGAACACCGCGTCGTCGATCTCGTCGGCGAGGAAGGCGGTGGGCGCCCAGATCGTCACGCTCCGGCACGCCGTGGCGGGGTAGCCGGTGCGCGGATCGATGATGTGATGGTAACGCTTGCCACCGACGACGTAGCCGCGCTCGTAGTCGCCGGCGGTGCTGAACGCGTGGTCCTGCAGCAAGATCTTGGCGAAGTACTGCGAGGGGCCCCCGCGAGGGTCGCGGATGCCCGCCGACCACGGTGAGCCGTCGGGCTTGTTGCCCCGCGCGAGCAGGTCTCCGCCCGCCTGCACGAAGTACGACTTGAGGCCCGCCTTCTCGAGGACCTTGGCGGCCATGTCGACCGCGTATCCCTTGGCGATCCCACCGAGCCCGATCTTCATGCCCGGCTTGGTGATCATCACCGTGCGCGCGCTCTCGTCGATCTTGATCGCCTTGTAGTCGAGCAGGGGCAGGCGCGCCTTGATGTCCTTGGCCGAGGGCGGGTGAGGATCGAGGTCCTCGTCGAACTTCCAGAGGCCGTGCAGCGCCTCGAACGTGATGTCGAACGTGCCCTCGGAGATGTCCCCGGCGTGGATCGACTGCTTGACGACGGCGAACGTCTCTTCGCTCACCTTGACCGGCGCCTTGCCGGCCGCGGCGTTGATCCGCGAGACGTCGCTGTCGTCGCGCCACGTGGTCATGAGGAGCTCGACGCGCTTGATCTCGGCGAGCGCAGCCTCGAACGCCGCGCGGACGCCCGCCTTGTCGACGGTCTCGGTGGTGTAGCCGGCGAACGCGACGTGCGTGCCCATCGCTCCGCCCTCGAACCACACCCGATCGGGGATCACCCAGCGCGGGGTGGCGCTCGCGGTCGCGCTCGGTCGCACGGCCGCGCTCGCGGTCTGCCCCGAGCTCATCGGTTCGACCTTGGCCGGGGGCGCGGTGGGCTCGGCCGGCGCGCGATCGCGGCACGAGACGAGACCCGCCGCGAGGAGCGCCACACATGCGGCGCGCCCGCGGCGGCGGAGCGGGGCCTGCGCGCGTCGAGTCATCACGCAGACGTCATAGCGCATCGGGCCGCGCGTGAAGAGAGACTTGCGCTCCATCTGCGCGCGTGCGACGGCAAAAAGATGCCCCTCGATCCCAAGATCGCCAAAGACGTCGACGCCGCCGTCGAACAAGAATCGGCCGCGCTCTCGCGTCTCGCCACCGACATCCACCAGAACCCGGAGCTGCGCTTCGAGGAGCACAAGGCGGCCGCGTGGATCAGCGAGCTCTTGGCCGCGCGTGGCTTCCAGGTCGAGCGCGGGCTGGCGCTGCCCACCGACCTGCGCGCGTCACACGGGCGAGCGGGGGGCGCGCGTGTCGCGATCCTCGCGGAGTACGACGCGCTGCCCGACATCGGTCACGCGTGCGGCCACAACCTCATCGCCGCGGCGGGCGTGGGCGCGTTCCTCGCGGCGGCGAGCGTCGTCGACCGCACCGGCGGCGAGGTCGTGCTGCTGGGCACGCCCGCAGAGGAGGGGGGCGGCGGGAAGATCAAGATGATCAACGCCGGGCTGTTCGAGGGGCTCGACGCCGCGATGATGTTCCACCCGTTCGACCGGGACATCCTCGCGCACCCCGCGCTCGCGAGCTTGTGGCTCGCCATGAAGTTCCGCGGGACGCCCTCGCACGCGGCCGCCGCACCGCACGAGGGCAAGAGCGCGCTCACGGCGTGCCTCGACACGTTTCGCCTCATCGACGGACAGCGCGTGCACTTTCGTGATGGCGTGCGCGTGCATGGGTTCGTCACCAACGGCGGACAGGCGGTCAACATCATCCCCGAGCTCGCCGCGTGCGAGTTCAGCGTCCGCGCGCGTGACGCCGCCGAGCTCGCGCGCGTCCGCGGCATCGTCGAGCGCTGCGCCAAGGGCGCCGCGATGGCCAGCGACGTGTCGGTCGAGATCACGGTCCGCGAGGGCTACCGCGACATGCGCAACAACATGGAGCTCGCGCGCGCGTTCGGCGCGCACCTCGAGTCGCTCGGACGTCACCCGCACGAGCAGGACGCACGCGTCGGCGCCGGGAGCACCGACATGGGAGACGTGAGCCACGTCGTCCCGAGCATCCACCCGTACCTGGCGATCGTCGACGAGAACGAGGCGCTCTGCCACGAGCACCGCTTCGCCGAGGCGGCCATCCAGGACCGCGGCCTGCAGACGGCCCTCTCGGCGGCCAAGGCGCTCGCGCGCACGGCGGTCGAGCTGTTGGCCGACGCGGAGCTGCGCGCGCGCGTGCGCGAAGAGTGGCAGCGCGCGTCGTCGTGACGTGACGGTCGACGCGGGGCGGCGGCGTTCAGGTGTCGGGCTCGAGCCGCGTGACGGTGCGTCCGCGCGCGGCGGCCACGCGTGAGAGCAGATCGGCCAGCTCGCGCCCCTTCGCCACGCGCGGCAGGCGCTCGTACGTCCCGTTCCACAGCTCGAGGAGCACGCCGGTGTCGTCGAGCACGAGGCGATCGATCTGCGGCCACGTCCACTTGCGGACGCGCGGCATTCCCATCACCAACACGTCGCGCGCCTCGACGCCGTCGCTCGTGACCACGACGCCGCGCATCGCCGAGCTGAGCAGCGTGCCGATGCCCGACAGCAGGATGATGACCGCGAGCGGACCCGAGCCCAGCGGTCGGTTGCGATCGCCCTCGACGATCCACACGTAGAGGGCCGAGTTGCTCGGGGCGAAGCGCGCGTAGAGCGCCACGACCGCGACGGCGATCGAGATCGCGAGGAACACGAAGGCCGGGACGCGCTGCAGCAGCGGCGGACCGAAGGCGAACCGCTCCCCCTGTAGGGGGCTGTAGGCCATCTCGAAGCGCGCGACCGTGCCGTTCACCTCGGTGATCGACGGGCGATCCCCGTCATCGTCGTCTTCCGGGATGGTGGGTGGCAGCTCCCGGGGCTTCGGCGATTCGGTGCTCACGAGCATCTCCCCATCGACACCCTCGTTGTGGTCGAGCTTTGGCGGGAGATCCATTTCATCGGAGTCTCACGCGTGCGAGCGCTTGTACTCGCGGAGCGCGGCCATCTCGCTCTTGCTCGGGTTGATGACCATGAGCCCGTGGTCCGCGTCGAGGAGCGCCACGTCGCCGTCCGACGACCACCGAAAGAGCCCGTCGACGCCCACGATCGCCGGCACGTCGAGCAGCTTGAGCAGCGTGCGCGTGCGGGGCCCGCCGGCGCGGTCGGTGAGGGCGACGGCGACCGGGTTGGCGCGCGCCGAGATGAGGAGGTCGAACACCGTGAGCTGATCACCCACGAGGATGGCCTTGGTGGGCAGCTCGGCGCGTTTGTCGGTCGCGGCGAGCATCACGAGCGCGTCGCAGAGGTCTTCGACGTCGCGCGCGCGCTCCTCGAGGAAGGGGTCCTTGGTGAGCGAGATCGCCGTGCGCGTCGCGTCGCGCGCCACGCGCCCCAGCGCGTTCGCGATGCCCACACCGTCGGTGACGAGCTCCTGGACGCGCTCGCGGAGCCGCATGTCGCCCAGGATCTCGATGTGCGTCGACAAGAACGCCGCGTCGCGCCCGAGGTCGAGCTTGGCGGCGCGGTGCGTGAGCCCTTGGATCGCCTTCTCGGCGGTGTCGAACGCGCCTCGCAGGGCGCGGACGTCGGCCTGGACCGCGTCGTCGTCGCGCTGCTCTGTCGGTCGCGTCGCGGGGCGTCGCAAGGCGGCGATGGCGCCGAGCGCGCGTCCCGGCACGAACGGTCGCCCCGCCAGGGTCACACGCCGCGTGCCCCCGCCCGCCTTGCGCGAGATGGGGCGCTCGCGCGTCGCGTCGATCAGCTCGGCGTGGCGCATGCCCGCGGCCATGAGCGCGCCGAGCGACGCGAGCAGGGCGACGTCGTCGTCGGTGAACGCGTTCGACTCGCGCTGCACCACGAGCGCCCCGTGGGGCCCGGAGCGCCCGCGGATCGGCACCGCGAGGAACACGGGGAAGCGGTGCTCTTCGAGCGCGTCGAACTCCTTGTAGGCGCGGTGGCTGCGCGCGTCGGCGCTCGACACCGGCCGCAGGTACTCCACGCACTCACCCGTCATGCCCTCGCCCACTTGCAGGCGCACTTGCCCCACGGCCGACCGCGCGAAGCCGACGTTGCCGCGCATGACGAGGGTGTGACCGTCGCCTTCGACCAGGTAGAGCGAGCACACGGCCGCGTCGAAGATCTCGGCGATGCGCCGGGGCCCGCCGTCGAGCAGCGTCACCAAGGGCATGGGCTTGGCCGCGAACGCGAGAAAGTCGAGGACTCGGTCGAGCCGTGGGTTGCCCCGGCCGTGGACCTTGCTCTTCGGTTCGCCGCGCATGACGGGGAGGGAGTGTGGCGCGCCGTGGGCCTCCTGTCACCCGCCGCGTGAAGGCGGAGGCTTGACCCGGCGCGTCGGCCGAGTAGGTTCCGCGCCATGTCGCTAGACTTTCCGTCTCCCGAGTGGGTCGCCGCATACAAGGACGCGATCAACGCCAACCCCGCCTACAAAACGGCCGGAAAGGACTGGACGCACGGCGTCGTGGCGATGGTGGTCCAGGCCGACGCCTCGCTCGGCATCCCCGAGGACCTCGCCATGCTCCTCGACGTGCACCAGGGGACGTGTCGGGACTGCAAGCTCGTGCCCGCCACCGAGGCGACGGCGTCGGCCCCGTTCGTGGTCTCGGCGCCCTACGCCCAGTGGAAACAGGTCATCAAGCGGGAGATCGACCCCACAAAAGCCCTGATGCAGGGCCGTCTGAAGCTCACCAAGGGCCACATGCCCACGATGGTCAAGCACGTCAACGCCTCCAAGCAGCTCGTCGAGTCGACCTCCGCCGTCCCGACGAAGTTCCGCGACGAGTAGCGCTGCACTATTGACCCGGCCATGCGCAGTCTTCGACAATCCCCGCCATGGCCAATCCGTCCAGCCCGCTGGTGCTCGTCGCCGATGACGAGCCGTCGATGCTCGAGCTCGTTGCTCGCCACCTGAGGACCATGCAGAACCCGCGTCTCGAGGTCATCCAGGCCTCGGACGGCGACGAAGCGTGGCGCCTCGCGCGCGAGCACCTGCCGGATCTCGTCGTGCTCGACGTGATGATGCCCGGCATGAGCGGCTGGGACGTGTGCCGCAAGATCCGCGAGGACGTGGCGCTGGCGCACACGGGCGTCGTGATGCTCACGGGGATCGGCGAGAACTTGAATCAGATGACGAGCCCGCTCTTCGGCGCGGACGCGTACATCGACAAGCCCTTCGAGTTCGACGACTTCGACAGCAAGGTGCGCGAGACGCTCGAGTCGCGCGCGACCCAGCGCGACGGCATCGTGCGCGCGCCCATCAACGGCACGGTCGCGGGCGCCAAGCATGCCGCCACCGACGACGACGAGCCCGTGCGGCGGAGCGCGGCCAAGCCGGCGAAGAAGGCGGCGGCCAAGCCGGCCTCCAAGCCCGCCGCCAAGAGCACGGCGGCGAAGCCCGCGAAGAGCACGGCCAAGCCCGCAAAGAAGGCAGCGGCCAAGCCGGCGAAGAAGGCGG
>JAGQJA010000392.1:4687-6369 GCA_020430845.1 Myxococcales bacterium | reverse complement strand
CGCCGCCGGTGACCGCCGCGCCCGCGCCGCCGCCGGTGACCGCCGCGCCCGCGCCCCCGCGGAGCACGAAGCCGAAGCCCTTCGAGAAAGGAGAGGTGCTTTGAGGAGAGCGCCCCTGTGTGTCGTCGTCGCGGTGACGCTCTTCGCGTCCGCGCGCGCGTGGGCCACGCCCGAGGACGACGCGAAGGATCTCTTCGTGCGCGGCCGCGAGCTGCGCGCGGCGAACAACTGCGCCGACGCGACGCCGCTGTTCCGCAAGGCCTTCGAGCTCATGCCGTCGGGCCTCGGGAGCCTGCGAAACATCGCGGAGTGCGAACAGATGCTCGGACACGCCGCGTCCGCGCGCCGAGCGTGGCTCGACCTGCGGCGCGCGCTGCTGACGAGCACCGAGGAGAAGTACGCCGGGTGGCGCGAGGAGGCAGAGGCGGCTGCCGCCGAGCTCGCGCCGCGCGTCGCGAGCGTGCGCGTCGACGTCGTCGTCTCGGACAAGAACGGTGAGCAGCCGGCGAGCGCGACGACGCCCGGACTCGAGCTCATGGAGAACGGCGCGACCCTGCCGTCGGCGCTCGTCGGCACCGAGCTCGAGCGGGATCCGGGCACCTACCGTCTGCGCGCGGCGATCAAGGGCGGCGCGCCCGTCGAGGAGAGCGTCACGCTGGCCGCGGGCGAGCACAAGGTGTTGCGCTTGCGTGTGGTGCGCCCCGAGCGTCCGGCCGAAGCGCCGTCGCCGTCGCCGTCGTCACCTTCGCGGGGCGGCGAGGTGCCCGCCGATCGCGGGTGGCAGTGGCCCGCCGGGTGGGTCGCGGTCGGCATCGGCGGCGCGTCGCTCGTCGCGGCCGGCGTCGCGCTCGGCCTCCGGCAGGGGGCGCTCTCGGACCTCGAGGCGGCCTGCCCGGCGTACGAGACGTCGCCGTGCGGCGAGTCCGCGCGCGATCCCGTCTCGCGCGGGCAGACCATGAGCACGCTCACGACGGCGTTCGGACTGGCAGGTATCGTGCTCGGAGGCGCGGGCGCGGCGCTCCTCCTCACCGCTCCTTCGGCCCGCACCGGTCTGCGTGTCGGGCCCGGTCAGGTCGCGTTCCGCGTGGACCTCGATTGACCATGTCACAAGGATCGATGAGCCGACGCTGGCTGACCGCGTTCTTGATGCTGGCACCCGCGGTCGGCGTCGCAGGCGCTTGCTCGTTCCCGGACGTGACGTTCGACGCCACATCGCCCGCGGAGGCGGGGCTCCCCGACGGCGGCGCGGGGGACGGGACCGCCGATCTCGACGGCGCGTTGCCCCCGGTCGACGCGACCAGCGAGAAGCCGCCCATCGAGGCGGGCCCCGACGGACAGTGTCTCGACCCGTGCGACTGCGACGGCGACGGGTTCAAGTCGCGCGACGCCGCGTGTGGCGAGGCCGGAGGCACGGACTGCGACGACCTCGACTTTCGCGCGAACCCCGACGCGGGGCTGACCCGCGATCTCGCCACGGCCGAGACGCGCGGCGACTGGAACTGCGACGGGAACGTCACGACGGAGTATCCCGTCTTGGGGAGCAAGTGCGTCGACCGCTTGATCACGAGCGGCTGCGGAACGGGGCTGCTCTCGAACGTGCCGTGCGGGACCATGGGCGATCTCTACACGTGTCAGGCGCCAGCCATCGGTTTGAGGTGTACCGACAAGCTGCCGCCCGTCAA
>JAGQJA010000392.1:0-4570 GCA_020430845.1 Myxococcales bacterium | reverse complement strand
CTCGCGCGCGCCGTGCCCTTGGCCGTGCCCCCGAGCGCGAGGTAGGCGCCCGCGCCCCACGGATCGGGCGCGATGTCCGCGCCGACGGTCGAGAGGCCGGGGAAGCCGAGGCCATGGCCCGCGTCGCCGAAGCACAGGGACTCGTCTTGGTGAGCGACCGCGTGCCCCGAGGCGCGGAGTCTCTTCATCGCGAGCTCGCCGAGGCGGCACGACGGCCAGATCTGATCGTCGGCCCCGCCCAGCATCAGCACGGGGCCGGCGGCGTCCTCGACACGAAACGCCGCGGCCTCGAGCGCGGCCGGCGAGGCGGCGTCGAGGCTCGCGTCGAAGGTGGGCGCGTGGTGCTCGACGCGCTCTCCCCCGGGCCCGACGGTGACCGTGGGCCCGGTCGCGCTGTACGGGACGAACGGCAGATCGGCGCCGCCGTGGGTCCAGGAGGCGATCTCGCCCGAGCTCGTCGGCGCGCCCCAGGCGACGCCGCTCGGGACGAACGCGATCGTGGCGGCGACGCGCGGGAGCTTCGAGGCGATCGCGAGCGCTGCCTCGCCGCCGCGCGAACCGCCCATCACCGCGATTTTAGATGCATCTACATCTTTTCGCGTGTCGAGCCACGCGATCGCGCGCTCGAAGTACTCGAGCGGCACGCGCTCGAGGCGGCGCGGCACGCCGATCGCGCCGAAGTAGGCGAGCGCGAGCGACGCGTAGCCGCGCTCGGCCCAGTAGGCGGCGTACGTCTCGCCGCCCGACGCCCCGCCTTCCG
Organism: Myxococcales bacterium; assembly: GCA_020430845.1. Lineage (GTDB taxonomy): Bacteria > Myxococcota_A > Polyangia > Polyangiales > Polyangiaceae > Labilithrix. Next base: position 3,810 of record JAGQJA010000392.1, on the reverse strand, counting down.
AGCCGCCGAACGCGACGATGACGCCTCGCCGGACCTCGCCCCGGGGCACATAGAGCGCGCCGACGATGTCGGCCGCGTCGACGGGGACGCGCGTCGACGTGTCGCCGAAGTCGCGGCCCACCGTCACCGTGGTGCTCGGTCGCTTCTCGGCCTCGACGACGAAGCGAACGGCGTTGCGTTCGAGCCCGTCCTGCGTCTTGGCTTGCACGGCGGACCAGAGCAGGCCGTCGGGGTCGACGCCCTCGTACGTACCTTCGCGCGAAGAAGCGACGCGCGTGTCGACGATGCCGGCCGCGTCGGCCTCGAACCTGGCCCACGACGAGAAGGCGACGGTGCGCTGCATCGCGGTGACCTTGATCACGACGCGCTCGCCCGGGCTCGCGCCGTGCACGACGAGGGCGAGCGGCTCGCCGAAGGGGACGTGAGCGCCGTCGGCGACCGACGTCGCGCGGCTCACGACCGCGGCGGCGAGCGCGGGCCGCGGCGCGGAGGCGGGCGCCGGGGGCGAGGAGGGTGTGACGTCTTCGCCCGGATCGGACGTGGGCATCGTGGTCCCGCCGCACGCGGCGAGCAGGACCCAGAGGGGCAGGAGGTGTCGAGGGCGCACGGAGGGCCCTGGTGCAACGGTCGTTCCACGGAGCGCGGAGCGCGCGCGGCCACGTTTCTCCGAGCCGACCGCGCCGTCAGCCTTCGCACGCGGCGTCAGCGCTCGCACGCGTGTCAACGGTCTCACGCGTGCGTCTGCGGCGTCTCGCGGTCCGGCGTCAACGCCCTCACGCGCGCGGCTGCGGTCTCACGCGCGCGCGGGTCACGGCGTCATCCGCCGATGCCGGAGAGGTTCGCCCGCGCGAGGGGCCGGAGCGTGACCTCGGGCATGAGCTCGGCGAAGCTGACCACCACCGCCTCGGGCGCGTCGGTCTCGATGAGCTTGCGCACGAAGCGCCGGATGTCGGGCTGGGTGAGCACGACGGTCACGCCGCCGTCGGCGCGCGCCTCGTCGAGGGCCCGCTTGAGCGCCTGGACCACGTCGCGCGCGGCGGCCGGCGCGAGCGTCAAGAACGCGCCCGCGGCGGTGCGCGTGATCGCGCGACGGACGGTGTCCTCGATGATCGGGTCGACGAGGACGACCCCGAGCTGCGGCGCGCCGTGCGTGAGCCTGAACGTGAGGGCTCGTCGCATGCTCGCTCGGACGAGCTCCGTCAGGTTGAGCGGGTCCTTCTCGGTGGGGGCCGACGTGGCGAGCGCCTCGAGGATCGCGCGCAGATCGCGGACGCTCACGCGCTCCTCGAGCAGCCGGCGCAGCACGTCGGTCAGGAGCGCGAGCGAGACGGGCTTGGGCACCACGTTGCGGACAGTGGCGGGCGCGAGCTGCTCGAGCTCGTCGAGCAGGCGCTGCGTCTCGGCGAGACCCAAGAAGTCTGCGGCCCGGGCGCGGAGCAACGACGCTGCCTCACGCTCGAGGTCGGTGAGCCACGCGACGTCGTCGGCCCGCTCCGAGACCACGTGCGCTGGGACCTCGAAGAGCGAGACGATGCCGGTGCCCGCCGGCAGCGAGGCCAGCACGCGCACGCGCGGCGGTGGCAAGGGCACGCCCAGCTCGGCGAAGAGCAGCTCGCGCAGCGCGAGCGAGCGCGCGCGCAGACCGGCCGCCTCGTCGCCGCGCGCGTCGTCGTCGTCGAGCAGGTGCGCGAGGTCCTCGGAGACGTCGATCGACCACGGCACCACCATGGGCACGAACGCGGGCCCACGCCCGGGCCGGCGCGGGGCCTCGGGGGTGACGGCGTCGTGGTGGTCTTGCCGTGTCATCTGTTTGGCGCGGGCGCGCGCGACCACGAAGAGCCCGATCCCGAGCACGACGAAGGGCAGGGTGGGCAGGCCCGGCACGATCGCGAGGAGCAACACGAACCCTCCCGCGACATTGAGCGCCTTCGGCACGCCGAAGAGCTGGCGCGAGAGCTCCTCGCCGAGCGGCGTGTCGGGCTCCTCGCTCGCCACACGCGTGACGAGGACGCCGGCGCCCGTCGAGAGCACGAGCGCGGGGATCTGCGAGACCAGCCCGTCGCCGATCGTCAGGAGGCCGTAGCGCTTGAGCGCGTCGACCGCGGGCATGCCCTTCTGCGCGACGCCGATCGCGAGCCCGCCGAGGACGTTGATGACCGTGATGATGAGCGACGCGATGACGTCGCCCTTCACGAACTTCATCGCGCCGTCCATCGACCCGTAGAACTGGCTCTCCCTCGCGAGGGTGCGTCGGCGGCGGCGCGCTTCGTTGCCGTCGATGGTGCCCGACCGCAGCTCGGCGTCGATCGCCATCTGCTTGCCCGGCATCGCGTCGAGGACGAACCGCGCGCCCACCTCGGCGACGCGCTCGGAGCCCTTCGCGATGACGACGAACTGGATGATCGTGAGGATGAGGAAGACGACCGCGCCGACGACGTAGTTGCCCCGCACGACGAAGCTCCCGAACGCGCGGATCACCTCGCCCGCGTTGCCCTGGAGCAGGATGAGCCGAGACGACGACACGTTGAGCGCGAGTCGAAAGAGCGTCGTCAGGAGCAGGATGGTCGGGAACGTCGCCACGGCGAGCGCGTCGGGCACGTAGAGCACGACGAGCAGGATCGCCACCGAGAGCGACAGGTTCGCCGCGAGCAGGAGATCGAGCAGCCACGTCGGCAGCGGCACGATCATCATCGCGACGACCGAGATGACGAGGAAGGCGAGGCCCAGCTCGGGGCCCGCGAGCTTGGCCCTGGGCCTCGCGAGGGCGGTCACGACGCGTACGCTACCCCATCGCGGAGCCGTCCGGAGCGCCCCCGAGCCCTCACGACGCGCCAAACGCGTGAAAGGCATTCACTCGTTTTCGATGGTTCGCGTCTCGCCGCGTGCGGTATGCTAAGCGTGTCTCTTACACCGTGATGCCAATGAGCGAACCGAGGCTTCCGCCGGGCGAACCGGCCGCGATGCCACCCCTCCGACGAACCGGCTCTGCCCTCAGTGATGTGGGGCGGAAGCGCCAGTCCAACGAGGACGCGTTCTTCTTCGACGATCGCCTGGGCCTGTACGTGGTCGGCGACGGGATGGGCGGTCACGCGGCGGGGGAGATCGCCAGCCAAGAGGCCGTCGAGACCGTCTACGGCATGGTCAAGCGGGGCATCGGCAACCTCCACGAGCTCGCCGATCCGCTGGTCGAGGACGACGTCCGCGCCTCGTGCCGCCTCATGGAGAGCTCCATCCAGGCCGCGACCTACATGGTCTTCTCGATGGCCGAGATGGACCGCGGCAAGTCGGGGATGGGCACCACGCTGAGCGCGATGCTCATCCTGGGCGAGTACGCCGTGACGGCGCAGGTGGGCGACTCGCGCATCTACAAGATCAACGGCGACCACGTCGAGCAGCTCACCGAAGACCACACGCTCATCGCGTGGCAGCTCAAGCAGGGCCTCATCACCCCGCAAGAGGCCAAGAAGTCGCCGCACCGCAACGTCATCACGCGCGCCGTCGGCAACCGCGACTACGTGCAGGTCGACACCGGCATCGTCAAGCTCTCGGCAGGCGACCGTTTCTTGCTCTGCAGCGACGGCCTTCACGGCTACCTGCGCGACGCCGACGTCGCGCCCACCGTGGCGCTCCAGGGCGCGGCGGCCGTCAAGCGGTTCATCGACATCGCCAACGAGCGCGGCGGCAAAGACAACATCACCGCCATCCTCGTCGAGCTCGACTAACCCACCGGCACGCCCACGCGCCCGCGCCCGCTGACGCGCCACGCGCCTGCCCACGCGCCTGCCCACGCGCCCGCGCCCGCCCACGCGC
>JAGQJA010000391.1:975-2297 GCA_020430845.1 Myxococcales bacterium | reverse complement strand
AGCACTTCTTCTGGTTCTACTCACACCCGGCCGTCTACATCATGATCGTCCCGGGCATGGGCGTCGTCAGCGAGCTGATCGGCACGTTCACGCGCCGTGAGCCCGTCGGCTACATGTTCATCGCGATGAGCTCGCTGGGCCTCGCGCTCCTGGGCTTCCTCGTGTGGGGCCACCACCTCTTCGTGGCCGGCATGAGCGAGTACGCCACCATGGTGTTCAGCGCGCTGACCTTCCTCGTGGCCATCCCGAGCGGCGTGAAGATCTTCAACTGGGTCGCGACGCTCTACAAGGGCTCGATCTCGTTCGCGTCGCCGATGCTCTGGGCGATCTCGTTCATCTTCCAGTTCACCATCGGCGGCCTCACCGGCCTCTTCCACGCGATGCTCGCGACGCACATCCACCTGCACGACACGTACTTCGTCGTCGCGCACTTCCACTACGTCATGGTGGGTGGCACCGTCATGGGCTTCGTGGGCGGCCTGCACTACTGGTGGCCCAAGTTCACGGGCAAGCTCTACGACGAGGGCATGGCCCGCATCGGCTGGTTCCTCGTGTTCTGGGGCTTCAACCAGACCTTCTTCACCCAGTTCATCCTCGGCTCGCGTGGCATGCCGCGCCGCTACTACGACTACCTGCCCGAGTACGAGCGCCTGCACCAGATCAGCACGGTGGGCTCGTGGATCCTCGGGCTCGGCTTCTTGGTGCTCGGCGTCATGTTCATGAAGTCGCTCTTCTCGGGCAAGAAGGCGCCGCGCAACCCGTGGGGCTCGGCCGCGCTCGAGTGGATGACCCCGACGCCGCCGCCGCTGCACAACTTCGTCAAGATGCCCGTGATGACGCGCGGCCAGTACGACTACCACCTCTGCACCGACGAAGAGCTCTACGAGGGCTACGAGGACGCGCACGGTCGGCAGCTCGGCATGGAGCCGCCGGGCGAGGGTGGCGCGGCCAAGTCGACGCTCAAGAGCGCCGCGACCAAGGCCAAGAGCGAGCCCCCCAAGGCCAAGAGCGAGCCGCCGGCGAAGAACGAAGACGCCGACAGCGACGACGAGGAGAGCTGACCGGCGCTCCCGCGCCGAGCTACCGCCCCATGACAGGGAGACACTCACGATGAGCACGCAAGCCGCGTCCGAGCACCCCGCGGACGGCCACGACGATCACGGGCACCACGGCCCGAAGTGGCTCCAGCACCACTTCGACACGCCCGCGCAGCAGTTCGAGGCCTCGAAGATCGGGATGTGGGCGTTCCTCGTCCAGGAGCTGCTGTTCTTCAGCGGCCTGTTCGTCGCCTACGGCGTGTACCGCAGCTGGTACCCCGAGAC
>JAGQJA010000391.1:0-881 GCA_020430845.1 Myxococcales bacterium | reverse complement strand
CAGCTCGGGGAGCGCTCGGCCACGAGCCGCTACCTCATCATCACGATCCTGTGCGCGTGCGGCTTCTTGGTCATCAAGTACTTCGAGTACACGCACAAGTTCCACGCGGGGCTGCTGCCGGGGCACTACTTCCACCCGCACGCCGACCACATCAAGGGCGGGACGTCGCTCCCGGCCTCGGGCGCGTCGTTCTTTGCCATCTACTTCATGATGACCGGCGTGCACGGCGTGCACGTCATCGTCGGTATCGGCGTCCTCATCTGGATCCTGATGCGGAACATGCGCGGCGACTTCTCGCGCGAGTACTTCACCCCCGTCGACGTCACGGCGCTCTACTGGCACCTCGTCGACCTGGTGTGGATCTACCTCTTCCCGCTCCTCTACCTGATCTGAGGCGACCATGTCCGCGAAGCACGACCAAGACGACGGCGCGGTTCACGCCCACATCTCCTCGGCGCCGTTCTACATCGGCATCTTCATCTGCCTGCTCATCCTCACCGTCCTCACGGTGGGCCAGTCGTACGTCGACCTGGGCAAGCTCAACCTGGTGACGGTCATCGTCATCGCGAGCATGAAGGCGTCGCTCGTCGTCACCTTCTTCATGCACCTTCGCCACGACAACCGCTTCAACGCGCTCATGTTCGTGTCGGGGCTGCTCTTCATCGGCGTGTTCTTCGCCTACACGATGAACGACACCGATCACCGCGGGCAGTTCGACCCGCTCCAGAACGTGCGCGTCAACCCGGCCGACGGCAAGGAAGCCCCGGGCGGGCGTCCCCCGGTCGAGGAGCACGCGGGCGGCGCAGCGGCTCCGGCGGGCGGCGCGGCCCCGGCGGGCGGTGCGGCCCCGGCCGAGCACCACTGACGGGCAGGCATCTGTC
>JAGQJA010000390.1:283-13310 GCA_020430845.1 Myxococcales bacterium | reverse complement strand
GCGCCTCACCGACGATCAGAAGAAGGCGCTGCTCGACGCCGACAAGGCGCGCGAGGCCGCCCGCAAGGCCAAGGCGCCGCCGCCGTCGAGCGTCAAGGCGACCCGCCGCAACAAGGGCACGAGCGCGTCGCCTTTCGTGCAAGGCGGCGACAAGTACGACCCGCTCAACGGCGCGCTCTAGGCCCCACTCCAACCGGCGCGGCCGGGACTGCGATGCGCGACGTCAAGCGAGCCCTCCTCGACGCCCTGCGAGATCAGCTCCGGCGTGATCGCGACGCAGCCGTCGCCACGGCGAAGGACGCGGCCGCGGGCGCCACACACGAGGAGAACCGCGCCGAGGGCGACAAGGACATGCGCGCCACGGAGTCGTCGTACATCGCGCGTGGGCAGGCTGCGCGGGTCGCCGAGCTCGAAGAGGCCATCAAGCGCATCGACGCGATCGAGATCCGCGACTTCGACGGCGACTCACCCATCGGCGCCTCGGCGCTCGTCGACCTCGAGCACGCGGGCAAACGAACGACGTACCTCGTGGTGACGGCCGGCGGCGGCGCGCGCGTCGAGGCCGCAGGCGTGACGGCGCAGACGCTGAGCACGCAGAGCCCGCTCGGGCGCGCCCTCGTCGGGCTCACAGAGGGCGACGAGGCCGAGCTCGCCGCGCCGCAGGGCAAACGCACCTACGAGATCGTGCGCGTGTATTGACGTGCGTCTGCGAGCGGCGGCGCCGCGGCCCCCGGGGTTCACGCGGAGGGCGGAGGGTGCGATGCTCGGGGCTCACGATCTCGACGACGCATGCCCAAGTCCACCGAGCCTCCTCCCCCCAGAGCCGACAGCTCCCCGCTCCGCGAAGCGACCGAGGGCGTGTTCGCGCACATCCGAACCGATCAGGAGCTCGCCGAGCTGGTGCGCGACACCGCCAAGCGCGAGCAGAAGCCCTACGCGAAGCTCGTGCAGCGGCTCGCCGGAGACGCGTCGTCGCTCGACGAGGCGACCGCGCGCGACACGTGGCTCGAGGCCGTGGAGCGCCGCCGGGCGCTGGTGAAGGCGCTCGGACGCCCGGTGCATCTGCAGGTCGCCTTCTTCGACCTGCTCCACGACCGCACCCGCGCCCGCCCCAAGGCGCGCAAGCGGGCGTCGGTCGCCTCGATGAAGGCCGTCTCGACACCGGGCGCCGAGCCCAAGCGACGCCGACGGTCATCTCCGCCCGCGCCGCTCCCCTGGGAGAAGCGGCCGATGGTCGTCTTCGCGACGAGCAACGCGAGGCTCTTCGGCGAAGCCCACACCGCGCTCGCGAAGCTCGGCTTTCCGGTGCTCCCTGCGCGCGACGCGCCGACGGCGTTGACGCTGGCGGGGCTCACGCGACCCCGCGTCTTGCTGATCGACGTGCTCTTGCCGCCGCGCGGTGGCACGCGGCTCCTGTCGAGGTTGCCCCCCGCCGCCGACGAGGCGCTCCGCCTCATGGTGCTGCCTGAGGGCTGGTTCGCCATCGGACGAAAGCTCGCGCCCGAGGTCGGGGCGCTCATGTTGCCGCTCACAGAAGAGGCGCTCGACGCGATGGCCGCGCGAGCCCTCGGCCGGAGCCTCTCGCCGATCGAGCCGCTCGCCGACGCGCGGGAGGGGGCGGCCCTCGCAGCCTCCATCGCCGAGCTGTGCCGCACGACCGGGCGCCCCGGGCCGCGCAGAGCCGGAGGACGCGAGGAGGCCGACCTCGTCGCGCGCTTGCTTGGCGCGTAACTTTTCTTAGTAATTTCGAAGAACTGGCGCACTGCGTCATGGCGCGCTAGGTTTGGGACCAGGCCTGCTCGGGGCCGGTCGCCATGTCGCTCGCCATCCTCTTGTTGGTCACGGCCGTCGCCCTGGCGGTCGGCTTCGCGCTGGGGCGCGCGGTCGAGCGGACCGAGGCGCGCGCCGCGCTGGCGATGGGTCACACCGCGGCCGCGGAGCGCGTGACGACCTACGACGAGCCGGCGGCGCCGAGCGCGCTCGACGTGTACGCGGCGCCGTCACCCGACCCGGCCTGGGTGACGTTCTCCGACGCGCCCGCGCGCGGGACGAGATCGACGGACCTGGAGGCGCAGAGCCCCGCGTGGCGAGACGCGATGCGCGCGGTCGGCGCGAGGCTCGACGAGGCGGGCGTCCGCGGGGTCGTCTTCGCCCACGGGACGTTCGCGGGGACCGATCCGCTGTCTGCGCTCTCGGCCGTAGACGCCGACGGACGCGGCGCGGCGCGATCGCTCACGCGCGCGTTGCGCAAGAAGACGCGCGCGGCGATCGACCGGGCGCTCGGTGACGCGGGCAACTTCACCGACGCGTACGTGCGACTGTTCGAGGCCGCCGTCGGCGCGGGCGCCGCGAACGGCGCGCTGCCGTGCACGAGCTTCGTGTGGTCGAGCGAGAACCACCACGTGGGCCGAGTGGAGGGCGCGCTCGGCCTGGTGCGCGTGCTCGCCCGCCACGCCGAGCTGCACGGCACCTCGCCCGGGCCGCGGCTCCTCGCGTTCGGGCACAGCCACGCCGGTCAGCTCTTCGCGCTCGTCACCCAGCTCCTCAGCGGCAGCGTGTCGGCCGAGGCGATCATGGATGTGGCGCGCGCGCGAGGGCTCGACGTCGCCGCGCTCCGCGACGATCTCGCCATCCTCGAGTGCGCCCACCTCGACCTCGTCACGCTGGGCGCGCCCACCCGGTACGCGTGGGCGGCGACGCCCAACGTGCGCGCGCTCCACGTGAGCGCCGCGCGCGAGACGCGCCGCGGGGAGGTGCGGCGCGCCGACTGGATCCAGCGCCTCGGCGAGGGCCGCTCCGACTTCCCCGCGCTCGACGCACGGACGCGCCGGCTCAACGAGAGCCTCGGCCCAGCGCTCGAAGGGACGACCGCGCAGGCGTGGGGATCGAACGTGCTCGTCGACTACGGCGCGCGCGGGGTGACCGCGTGGCTCGCGAACGGCCTGGGCCACGCGGCGTACACGCGCGCCGACGCCATGGCCTTCCACGCGGCGCTCGCGGTCGACATGCTGTACTCGCGCGCGACGCAGCGGCCATGGAACTCGCCGCCCACCTCGGTATAATCGGCGCCTCGCTCGCGGCGCGCTGCCCGGTGCGACGGCAAGGAGGCCGCGTGGGGCAAGAGCTCAAGACGACGATGCGCATGGACGGTCGGATCCTCGAGGGCACCGCGCTGCTCGAGACCGACAGCCTCATCTTCCGCGGCGACGGCGCGAGCATCACCGTGAAATTCGCCGAGATGCACGGCGTCGAGACGAGCCCCGGCTGGCTCGAGATCCGCTGCGCGCGCGGCCTCTTGCTCTTCGAGCTCGGCGCCAAGGCCGAGCCGTGGGCCGACCGCATCAAGAACCCGAAGGCGCTCGTCGACAAGCTCGGCGTCGGCGAGGGCAAGAAGGTGGTCGTCGTCGGAAAGCTCGACGAGTGGATCAAGGCCGACCTCGCCGCGAGCGGCGCCAAGGTGGCCAAGAGCGCGCGCGGAAAGGACTTCGACGTCGCCTTCCTCGCCGTGAAGAAGAAGGCCGACCTCGACAAGATCGCGTCGACGCGCGAGCTCATCCACGACACGGGCGGCATCTGGATCGTCTACCCCAAGGGCACCGAAGACCCGCGGGAGCGCGACGTGCTCATCGCCGGCCGCACGCTCGGGCTCGTCGACAACAAGCAGGTCAAGGTCGACGACGCGCTCACGGCCGTGCGCTTCGTCATCCCCGTGGCCCTGCGCAAGAAGAAGAAGTGAGCGTGCGGCCGCGCGTGCTGCTCTTCGATCTCGACGGCACGCTCGTCTCGACCGGAGGCGCCGGCCGACGCGCGATGATCGCCGCGATGGTCGAGGTCTTCGACGCGGCGGACGCGTTCGAGGGGTTCAACTTCGCCGGAATGACGGACCGCTCGATCGTCCGGGCGGGCATCACCAAGGCGCGCGGGGCGGCCACGGACGCCGACATCGATCGGGTGCTCGACGCCTACCTGCCGCGCCTCGAGTCCGAGCTCGCGAGCACGCCCCACTACCGCGTCTTCCCGGGCGTGAGCGACGTCGTGCACGAGGTCACGCGCGCGGGGCCGGGTGTGGCGGTCGGGCTCGGCACGGGCAACGTCAAGCGCGGCGCATACGCCAAGCTCGCGCGGAGCGCCCTGGGGAGCGCCTTCTCGTTCGGCGGGTTCGGGTGCGACGCCGAGGATCGCACCGAGCTCATTCGCACCGGCGCGTCACGCGGCGCCGAAGCGCTGGGCGAGCCGCTCGCGGCGTGTCGGGTGATCGTCATCGGGGACACGCCACGCGACGTGGCCGCCGCGCGCGGCATCGGCGCCGCGTGCCTCGCCGTCGCGACCGGCCCGTACACGCGCGCGCAGCTGCAAGAGGCCGGCGCGGACTGGTGCTTCGAGACGCTCGAAGGCCCAGAAGCAGCCGAAATCCTGCTGGGTAGCTGATCTGACTACATCGGGGCGCGGCGTGTGTCGTCCGTTCGTGGACGGGGATTTGAGCCCTGATCTTGGCGTACGCTTGAGCGCGACAGAGGAGATCGACCATGAGCGTGTTCGAGACGACCGTGCGCACCGGCCACCCTGCGAGCGACGAGCAGATGCTCGGTCAGCTCCGCGCGCAGTACGAGCCCCAAGGAATGGTCGTCCAGGCGCAGCCGATCCCCGGCGGTGGCTATCAGGTGCGGGTCGATCCACCGCAGGCGTACGGCGCACCGGCGGGCGCGCCCGGCTACGGCCAGCAGCCCGGGGGCTACGGAGCACCCCAAGCGCCGCAGGGTTACGGACAACCTCAGGCCTACGGCGCGCCGTCTCAACCGCCGCAGGGTTACGGACAACCTCAGGCCTACGGCGCGCCGTCCCAACCGCCGCAGGGTTACGGCGGTCCGCAGCCGCAGGGTTACGGCGGTCCGCAGCCGCAGGGCTACGGCGGCCCGCAGCCCGGGGGCGGCTTCGGCGCCCCGCAGATGGCCATGGCGGGATACGGCGGTCCTGTCCCGGCCGAGGCGATGGGCGGCGTCGAGGCGCTCGGCGCCCAGCGCGTGCGTTATCTGCGCAAGGTCTACGGGCTCCTGACGATCAGCGCCGTGCTCGCGATCGGCGCGGGGTGGGTGTGCACGAGCCCGCTCGTCGGCAGCCAGACCTTCAAGCTCGAGAGCGGCAAGACGATCGAGGTCCCGCTCGTGGTGGCGCTCATGCTCGAGAACCCCGGCCTCGAGTACGGCGCGTTCGCGGCGCTGTTCGTGGGCGTCCTCGTCGCGAGCATGGTGAGCAAGGTCAAGGGGCTCAACTACGCGGCGCTCTTCGGCGTCTCGATCCTCATGGGCGTCGAGCTCGCGCCGATGGCGTACGTGGCGCAGGTGATGGCGGGCCTCGGCGAGACGATGAGCGCCAACCCCGTCCGCGACAGCTTCGCGATGGTCGGCGCGATCTTCATCGGGATCACGTCGTACGTGTTCGTGAGCCGCAAGGACTTCTCGTACCTGGGCGCGACCCTGTCGATGGGGTTCTTCGTCGTGCTCGCGGGCTGCGTGCTCGCGTTCGTGCTCGACAGTGAGCCGTTCTCGCTCGCCGTGGCCAGCGTGGGCGCGCTGCTCGCGATCGGCTTCTTGCTCTACCAGACGAGCTACATCTTCCGTAACAGCGACATGGACGATCCGGTCGACGACGCGCTCGGCCTCATCGTGCAGCTGCGCAACCTCTTCATGTTCCTGCTGCGCATCTTCATGTCGCGGCGCTGACGCCACGTCGGCCGCGCGCCGGGCGCGTCGGATATTGCACAAAACGCCGTCATCCGGCGTACCCTCTCCCTATCTTGACTCGGTCGGGAGACAGCCAAGGCATCACGAACGCCGCGACGCCGGTCCGCGCGCAGAAGCAGGCGCGCGCGTGAAGACCCCCGTGCGCGAGCGCATCCTCGACGCCGCGGTCAAGCTGCTCGAGACCTCGGGCGTGAGCAAGCTGGCGCAGCCCCAGGTGGCCAAGGAGGCCGGGGTCCCGCCCGGGCACCTCACGTACTACTTCCCCAAGCGGCTCGACCTCCTCAGCGCGGTCGCGTCCCGGTTCGTCACGATGCTCCGCGAGGACGTGCCGAGCCTCTTCGGCGTGCAAGAGCTCGACGACGCGATGCGCGCCAAGGCCCTCGGCTTCGTGGCGCGCCTCACCAAGAACCGCGCGCGCACGCGGATGCTGCTCGGCCTGATCGTCGCCGCCGAAGAAGACCCGGAGCTGCGCGAGCAGGTCGCCGAGAACGTCCAGCTCATGCGCGGTCTCATCGCGCGCGTGCTGCGCTGCTCGGAGAAGGACCGCGACGTCGACGTCGTGCTCGCGGGCTTTCTCGGCATCGCGTTGCAGCACCTCGTGCTCGAAGGGCGCCAGAGCGACGGTGAGACCGACGCCGTCATCGCGCGCTTCGAGGAGTGGATGCGGGCGAGCGCGGCGACGCGGGCGAAGAAGCCCCGCGACAAGCCCGCCGCCGACAAGGGCGGCTCGCGCGAGGCCAAGGCACAGGGCGGCGCGACGACGGGCACGCCCAAGGGCGCCGGCAAGAAGGCCAAGGCCGACGACAGCTCGCCCAAGCTCCGACGCAAGGGCCGTTGACCTCGCAGGGCCCCGCCCCCACGTCACCCTCACGGCAAGAGCGGAGGCGAGCCCCATGTCCGCGCTGACCGCGCACCGCATCCACTTCGCGTTCACGATCACCTACCACTACCTGTTCCCGCAGCTCACCATGGGCCTCGGGCTCCTGCTCGTGGTGCTCAAGACGCTCCACCTCCGCGGGAACGAGGTCGCCGGCGAGGCCGCGCGCTTCTGGTCGCGCATCTTCGGCGTGACGTTCGTGATGGGCGTCGTCACCGGCATCCCCATGGAGTTCCAGCTCGGCGCGAGCTGGTCTCGGTTCTCGAGCGCCACGGGCGGGGTCATCGGCCACGCGCTCGCCATGGAGGGGGTGTTCGCGTTCTTCCTCGAGTCCGCGTTCATCTACCTGATGCTCTACGGCGAGAAGCGCGTCAGCCCGCGCATGCACTGGGGCGCCACGCTCATGGTGTTCCTCGGGTCGTGGCTCAGCGGCTACTTCATCATCGTGACCAACGCGTTCATGCACCACCCCGTCGGGCACGCGGTCGACCCCGACGGCTCGGTGCGCCTGGTGAGCATCGGCGCGTTCCTCACCAACCCGTGGGCGCTCGTCGAGTACGCGCACACGATGGTCGGCTCGTGCATCACGGCGTCGTTCGTGATGGCGGCGGTAGGTGCATTCTACACGCTACAGCGGAGACACCCACCCCACGCGGCCCTCTTCTTGCGCGTCGGCGTGACCGGCGGCCTCTTGTTCGCGCTGCTCGCCGCCGCGCCCACGGGGGACCTCCAGATGCGCGCGGTCGTCGAGCACCAGCCGGCCACCTTCGCGGCGATGGAAGGGCACTTCCACACGGAGGACGGCGCCGCGCTCGTGCTCGTGGGTCAACCCAACGAGCACACGCTCACGCTCGACAACCCCATCGCCGTGCCGCACTTCCTCTCGCTGATGACCCACCAGCGGTGGCACGCGCGCGTGCGCGGCCTCACCGAGTTCGATCGCTCCACGTGGCCCGACAACGTGCCGCTCCTCTACTACGGCTACCACCTGATGGTCGGGCTCGGGACGATCTTCGTGGCGGTGATGGGCGCCGCCGCGCTCTTGCTGTGGCGGCGCAGGCTCTCGCGGACGCGCGCCGCGCTCTGGGTGCTCATGCTCGCCGCGCCCCTGCCCTTCGTCGCGAACACGGCCGGCTGGATGACCACCGAGCTCGGACGACAGCCCTGGCTCGTCTACGGGCTCATGCGCACGGCCGACGGCGTGTCGCCCAAGGTGTCGAGCGGCAACGCCCTGTTCACATTGCTCGGCTACATGGGGCTCTACGTCATCTTGTCGATGGCGTTCTTCTTCGTCGTCACGCGCATCCTGGCCGAGGGGCCGTCCGTCGAGCCGACGCGCGAGCCCGAACCGGAGCACGCCTGATGCATGCGCTCTGGTTCACGCTCGTGGCCGGCATGTTCGCCGCGTACGCCGTGCTCGACGGATTCGACCTCGGCGTGGGCATGCTCCTGCCCCTCGTGGCCCGCGACAAGCGTGAGCGCGAGGCCGCCCTCGAGAGCATCGGCCCCGTGTGGGACGGCAACGAGGTGTTCTTGGTCGCCGGCGGCGGCACCCTCTACCTCGCCTTCCCCAAGCTCTTCGGCGTGTTCGCGAGCGGGTTCTACCTCCCGATCCACGTGGTGCTCTGGCTGCTCGTCGGACGCGCGATCGGCCTCGAGATGCGCCACAAGGTGCACCACGCGCTCTGGGAGGAGCTGTGCGACGGGCTGTTCTTCGTCTCGAGCCTCCTGCTCGCGATCTTCCTCGGCGTCGCGCTCGGGAACGTCGTCCGCGGCGTCACGCTCGACGCCGACGGAGACTTCTTCGCCCCGCTGTGGACGGACCTCCGTGTGGGCGCGAACGTCGGCGTCATCGACGCGTACACCGCGCTCGTGGGCGTGACCGTGGCGCTCGTCCTGGCCCACCACGGCGCGCTGTGGCTCGCCACGCGCGCGCCTGCCCTACGAACGTCGGCGCGACGATGGGCGGAGCGCACGTGGGTGCCGGTGCTCGTGAGCACCGCCGCGGCCACGCTCGCGACCTTCCGCGTCCAGCCCCTGGTGCCGCGTCACCTGGCGGAGAGGCCGTGGGGCGCCGCGCTCGGCGTCATCGCCGTCGTCTCGCTCGGCGCCGCGCTCGTGCTCCGGCGGCGCGGGCGGGACCTCGCGGCCTTTCGCGCATCGGCGTGCTTCGTGGGCGCGCTCTTCGCCTGCGCGTGCTTCGGCATCTACCCGTACGCCCTCCCCGACCGGGCCGGCGGCGGACTGCGCGCGGCAGACGTCGCCGCGAGCGACTACGCGCTCACCGTCGGGCTCATGTGGTGGGTGCCAGGCATGATCGCCGTGGCGCTGTACTTCGGCTGGGTGTACCGACGCACGAGCTGTGACGATTGAGTTAGGCGCCGCGCGCGAATAGACTCCGTTCTGTGGCGGGGGAGCGGGACGAGAGCGACGACGACACCACGCGCGACGCGCTCGAGCGTCAGCTGCAGTCCGTCGAGCGCCAGCGCAAGGCGATCCTCGACAACCTGCCCGACATCGCGTGGCTCAAGGACACCGAGGGGCGCTTCCTCGCGGTGAACGAGCGCCTCGCGCGGTCTGCGGGGCACCAGAGCTCCGACGATCTCGTAGGCCTCACCGACCTCGACCTCTGGCCGCGCGAGCTCGCCGAGCGTTACCGCGCCGATGACGAGGAGGTCATGAGGCTCGGCGCCAGCAAGCGCGTCGAGGAGCCGTTCATCGACGCCGACGGCCGCGAGACCGTGATCGAGACGATCAAGACGTGCGTCGTCGACGAGCACGGACGCGTGCTGGGCACCACGGGCATCGCCCGCGACATCACGGTGCGCAAGCAAGCCGAAGAGGCGCTGCGTACGCTCAAGGACGAGCTCGAGGCGCGCGTCGAGGAGCGCACGGCCGAGCTCGCCGCGGCGCAGGCGGCGCTCGTGCAGAAGGAGAAGCTCGCCGTGCTCGGTCAGCTCGCCGGCGGCGTGGCACACCAGATCCGCAACCCGCTCGCCGCGATCCTCAACGCGTCGTACGTCCTCGCCCGGCGCCTCGACGGCGAGCAGCACGAGGACGTGCGCGAGGCGCTGTCGATCATCCAGGACGAGGTGCGCCAGAGCAACGCGATCATCTCCGGCCTGCTCGACTTCGCGCGCGTGCCTCCGCCTGTGCCCAGGCCGTCCGACCTGATCGCGCTGGTCGACCGCGTCCTCAAGGCCGACGAGGTCCCGCGCAACGTCACGGTCGTGCGCGAGTTCCCGCCCGACCCGGTGCTCATCGACGCCGACGCCGAGCAGCTCGTCGCGGCGATGTCCAACCTGGTGCGCAACGCGATCGAGGCGATGGAGGACCGACCCGGGACGCTGCGGATCACGATCGAGGCCGACGCGCACGGGGCGACGGTGCGCATCCACGACTCCGGCCCAGGCATCGCGCCGCACGTCCGGGCGCGCCTCTTCGAGCCGCTGCTCACCACCAAGCCCACCGGCATCGGCCTCGGGCTCGTCACGACGCGTACGCTCATCGCGGGCCACGGCGGCACGCTCGAGGCGCCCGCCACGGACGACGGCGCCTGCTTCTTGGTGCGCCTACCGCGACGCCGCTCGACGTCGCCGTCGCAGACCGACGAGGCCGAGCGCGAGTACCGCGGCTAGCCCCGCGCCGTCGCCCACGGCGCCCGCGCCGCGGACCGCGCACCCGCTCGTCGTGGTCACGGTGCGCTCGCCGGCGCCGGGATCGGGCTCGTCGCCAGGCGGCGCCGCGGCGGGCGGGTCGGCCCCGTTCGACACGCCGCTGCCCGCGCAGTCGGTCGCGCACTTGGCCGAGGCGCAGTTGGCGAGCGCCTTGCGCGCCGGGTTCGACGCGCACTCGGGCAGGCCGTCGCCGCCCTTGAGGCACGCGTAGCAGGTGCCGTCGCTCGCGCAGTCCGAGATCTCGGCGCAGCAGGCCCCCTGCGTGCACGTCGTGCAGGCGCCCGACGGAAAGCCCTTGTACCCGCACTTGGGCACGCCCACGCAGTCCACCTCGTTCTTGCAGAGGTCGGGACATGCCTGCGTGCACACGCAATTCTGCGTGGCCAACGCGAGGCCCTCGCCGCGCGGCGTCTTCTGCCCGCAGGCGTTGATACACGCGCGGTCCTTGCACGCGTTGGCGCAGTCGAGGTACGCGCGACAGTCGGCGTCGGCGAGGCACTTGCGGTTCGCGGCGATACACGTGCCCGAGCCGCTGTTCGCGGTCTTCTTGCAGAACGTGCAGTCGTTCGCCGGTGCCGGGCGGCCGAGCTCACCGGCGATGAACGCCTCGCCCGCGACCACGCGCCCGCTCACGCCCGTGCCGTTGCAGTCTCCCTGCACGTACGAGTGCACGCCGACGACGACCTCGTTCGGCGCCGTGCCCGCGAGCACGGGTCCGCCGCTGTCACCCTGGCAGATGCCGGCGGCGGACATCGTGTAGCGGATCGTCGTCTGTCCCACCGACGAGAGCGTCCGCGCGACGCTGCGCCGGATCGAGTTGTCGTCCGGTGGCTGGCTGAGGAGCGTGGTGCGCCCGTAGCCGACGCTGAGCACGGGCGTACCGGCGCCGAGCCCGTCGGAGCCCGACGCCATCGGCATCGTCGGCGTGCCCGGGTCCATACCGGCCACGCGCACGACGGCGAAGTCGTACGGCGACGCCGTCTGGCCGCTGTAACGAGAGTCGGCGGTGAAGTCGATCACCTCGAACGGCGTCGCGTCGGCGGCGCGGAAGTCGTTGCCCATGACGACGACGACGGGAGGGACCGTCACGCAGTGCGCCGCCGTGAGGACCCAGCCGACCTTCGTCTGCGGGTCGACCTTGACGACCGTGCCGGAGCAGAGGCCCCCCTGATCGCCCTGCTGCGCGATGACGGCGACGACGGCGGGGTGCGTCGTGTCGAGCTGGCCGTTGATGACGGCGCTGCCCTGCTTGCCGACGCGCTCGACCGGCGGTGGCTCGACGCCCGACGCGCACGCGCTCGCGGCGATCGAGGTGACGAGCGCGAGACCGAGGGCGGCGGAGGTTCTGGGCAGACGCATGGAGCCACGCAGTATACGTTTGGAACCTCGGCGCGCTCCCTCCGCCGCTGCAGCAGAAATTTTCTGCCCGGGGGGTACCGCGGATACGGCAAATCATCTCGTTGAATCATGAACTTACGCTGGCCGTTGAAGTTGAGCGCGCGATGGGGTGACATGACCCGACGCATGACGCGCTCTCGCTTGGCCGCCGCGGCCGCCCTCGGGCTCGCGATCTCCGCCGTGGCGCCTGGCGCGCACGCGGGCGGGCTCTACGCGACCGATCGAGGCGTGAGGCCGCTCGCGCGCGGCGGCGCGTTCGTGGCAGGCGCCGACGATCTCGGGGCCATCTGGTACAACCCCGCGGGCCTCGCCGACGCGGGCACCGGCATCCTCGCCGACTTCTCGTGGCTCAACTTCTCGACCGACTACAAGCGTCAGACGCAGGTGACCGACGCCGCGGGCACAGTGCGCGTCTACGAGAGCCCCACCGTCACGGGCACGACGCCGGTCATCCCGATCCCGACGCTCGCCGGCTCGTACGCCTTCGGTGAGAAGAAGGAGCTGACGGCGGCGTTCGGACTCGTGGCGCCCAACACCGCCATCTCGAGCTACCCGTTGACGCAAGACGGACAGCCCGCGCCGTCGCGCTACTCGCTCGTGTCGATGAACGGGTCGGCGCTCGTGCTGGCCGGAGCCTACCTCTCGTACAAGCCCATCGAGCAGATCCGCCTGGGCATGGGCCTTCAGGCGACGGTCGGCAAGTTCGCGAGCACCGTCGTCTTCAGCGCCAGCCCGGCCGACCGCCTCATCTCGTCGCCCGAGGACCCGCAGTACGACACGCTGAGCCAGCTCAACGTGGGGCCCATCTTCGCGCCGAGCGCGAACTTCGGCGCGATCGCCGTCCCGACCGAGTCTGTGCGCATCGGCCTGTCGGCGCAGCTCCCCACGTGGATCAACTCGCCCGCCACGGTCAACGTCCGCCTCCCCACGGCGGTGCCGTTCGACAAGGCGCGCCAAGAGGGCGAGGACGCCAACGTGCGCTTCCGGCTCCCTCCCATCCTGCGCGGGGGCGTCGAGTACCGCGCGCGCATGCCCAAGGACGCGCTCTTGCGCGTCGAGGTCGCGTACGTGCGCGAGTTCTGGTCGCTCCACGACTCGATCGACATCCGCTCCAAGAACATCAAGCTCTACGACATCACCGGCTTCCCGAGCCCGTTCGGCGTCGCCCCGATCTCGCTTCCGCGCGGCTTCACAGACAGCAACTCGTTCCGTCTGGGCGGCGAGTACTCGATGCGCGGCCTCATCAGCGACTACCTCACCGACCTCCGCGCCGGCGTCGCGTACGACACCACCGCGATCCCGGTCGAGTACGTGTCGCCGCTCACCGTCGACGG
>JAGQJA010000390.1:0-176 GCA_020430845.1 Myxococcales bacterium | reverse complement strand
GTGCCGCGCGTCAACCCGGTCAAGGGCAACCCCACCCAGACCGAGGCGATCAACGGCGGCGTGTACCAGCCGTCGGCCACCGTGCTCGGCATCGGTGCACAGTACAAGTTCTAGCGCCGTCGCTCACGTGCAGTCGGCGCGGTCGGTCTCGTCGAGGCGACACGGCCTCGCGGGCG
>JAGQJA010000389.1 GCA_020430845.1 Myxococcales bacterium | reverse complement strand
TGGAGGACAAGCTCACCTACAAGGCCGAGCTGTCGCTCCTCGAGCGCTTCACGGTCGATATCGCCGTGGCAGCGATCACCGACGACGGGCGCCGGATGAAGGTGCGCAACACCTTCTGCAAGGAAGACGGCGCTCTCGCCGCGGTCGTAGAGAGCGTCGTGCTGTGGTTCGATCTCGCCGCGCGCAAGCCCACGCCACCTCCGCCGGCGCTCCGAGACGTGTGGCTCGGGTGCGCGCGCACCGACGACTTCGTCTCTTGGTGAGCGCCCGGCGTTCGCGGAGCGTCAGCGTGCAACCGGAACCGACGCGGCGACGAGCCACGTGCTCGACGTCGCCCAGAAGCCGTCCTCGCGCTCCAAGGGCCGAAGGGCCTCGCGAAGCGCCGCAGTGATCTCCTGCTCGAGGTGCGCGGCCTTCGTTCGGGCGAGCCTCAGGGACTCGCCCGCCGGTCCGATGTCGGAGGCGAAGGCGATGGCCTCGTCGACCGTTCGCCCCATGCAGAGCGGCGCGTCGAACCGGAGAAGGCGCGGCTCCTCGAACCCCGCGGCGAGGAGCTGGTCGCTCAGCACGTCCGCGCTCGCCATCGAGAACGGACCGGGCCCGCACGTCACTTGGTCCGTCGCCTTGTCCGACGTCTCGATGAATCCTTCGACGACCTGCTGCGGGATGTAGAAGCACGGGTTGTCCTGGCGTTTGCGCCAGACGCTCATCACCAGCCTGCCGCCCGGCGCGAGCGAGCGGCGAATGTTGCGCAGCGCGGCCACGGGAGAGTCGAAGAACATCGTCCCGAAGCGCGCGTACGCCGCGTCGTAGGGTCCCCCGAGATCGTCGACTTGGACGTCTCGGCGAAGAAAGCGAACCCTGTCCGCGCCGGCCGCCGCGGCGCGCCTGGAGGAGGCGTCGACGAAGTTCTGCGCGCAGTCGACGCCGACGACCTCCCCCCCGCCGACGAGCGACCCGAGGCGCACGGTGGAGTCGCCGAAGCCGCAGCCGATGTCGAGCACGCGCACGCCCGCTCCGCGCGGCGGAGGGAAGCGGGCGAAGAGGGCCTCGCCGTGCTGGCCGAGGCCCTCGATCAGGATGTGCTCGTACCGAGAGAACTTCTCGAAGAGCACTGTGTTCCACGCCTCGATGGTGCTGGCGTTCGTGGTGCTCGGGCTCGTCTGTGACATCGATGCAGTCCTCCGTCCTCTTCGTCGTCGCTCTCCACCGGTCACAGGACGCGGCGGACCGAGATCGGCGTGGGGTTGGCGAACATGTCCGCCACCGGCGATCGCGCCTGGGCGATCTGCACCAGCTCGTCGATGACCTCCGACGGCGCGTCCGCCTCCACCCGCATCGCGACGCGAATGCCTTCGTAGCCGTTGCGCACGTCGGGAGAGAGACCGAGCACGCCCTGGACGTCGACGTCGCCCTCGAGCGTCGTCTCGACCTTGTGAACGCGGATGCCGCGCGCGGTCGCGTGGATGATCAGCGACGAGCACAGGCACGAGGCGAGCGCGTGCAGGGCGACGGCGCCGGGGTTCATGTTCTGGTCTCCGCCGAGGAGCACCGCGGGCTCGTCGGTCTCCGCGACGTGCGGCGTCGCGTGCACGTGCCGCTGACACGCGCCGTCGAAGTCGGTGGTCGTCGTTCGTGTGCGCGCGCCGCCGAGCCAGCTGTTCTGCGCGCGGAACTGGAAGCGCGCGATGATCGGCTGGTCTTGGATGGCGCGCACCGTGGCGCCCATCTGGTTCGTGTCGAGCCCGTTGAGGATCGTGGACGGCGTGGACTGCGACGGGGTGTGGGTCTGGCTCTGGCTCATGGTTCGTCTCCTGGGTTGTTCGGGCATCGCCCGGTGTCTGGAGGTCCCTTGAGCAGGCGCCGTACCAAACCGGTCGAACCGAGAAGACGCAGTTATTTCAGTCACTTGGCCAGAGCGCGGGGGACGCGCGCCGACGCCAGATCTCGCGTCGACACGAGATCTCGCGTCGACTTGCGCGAGATCTCGCGTCGCGACGGCGCCCTACTTCGTCGGAACCTGGATGCCGAGCGCCTGCAGTCTCGAGCGAAGCGTCGAGGGCTTCATCCCGAGCAGCGCCGCTGCGCCCGACGCGCCGGCGATCACGCCGCCCGCACGTTCGAGCGCGAGCGCGAGGTTCTTCTTCTCGAGCGCGCGCAGATCGTCGAGCGTGAGGAGGGTGTGTGTCGCCGCAGACGCTGGAGCCGTCGCCCCCGTGACCGCCGGTGCCGGCGTGAGATCGCCGAGCGAGCGTCCGAGATCGATCGTGCCGCCGCGTGCGGTGATCACCGCGCGCTCGATCACGTTGATGAGCTCGCGGACGTTGCCGGGCCAGTCGTAGTCGGCGAGGCGCGCCAGGGTGAAGTCCGAGGGCGGCTCGAGCGACTTGCCCATGCGCGCGGCGATCCGCTTGGTGAACGCGCGCGCCAAGAGCGGGATGTCCTCGCGGCGCTCGCGCAGCGACGGGACCTCGAGCGGGAAGACCGCGAGCCGGTAGTACAGATCCTCGCGGAACCGACCGGCCTGGACCTCCGAGAGGAGGTTCTTGTGTGTGGCCGCGATCACGCGGACGCTCACGCGGCGCGTGCGCGAGCTGCCGACGGGTTCGAATTCACCGGACTGCAGCACGCGAAGCAGCTTGGGTTGGAGCGAGAGCGGCAGCTCGCCGATCTCGTCGAGGAACAGCGTGCCGCCGTCTGCGAGCGTGAAGCGACCTTCGCGTGCGCGCGTCGCGCCGGTGTACGAGCCGGCTTCGTGGCCGAAGAACTCGCTCTCGATGAGGTTCTCGGGGATCGCGCCGCAGTTGACCTTGATGATGCGCCGATCGCGACGTGAGCTCAGCGCGTGGAGCGCGTCGGCGACGAGCTCCTTGCCGGTGCCCGTCTCCCCCGTCACGAGCACGGTCGCGTCGGTCGCGGCGACCTCTTCGATCTGCGATCGCAGCCGGACGAAGGCGGCGCTCTCCCCGAGCATCCCGATCTCTGCCTTCTCGGAGGCGAGCGCGCTCCGCAGGTACTCGGTCTCGCTCGTGAGCAGCTCGATCGTGCGCTCGGCGTGGAGCCGCTCGTTCACGTTCCTCAAGACGAGCGTGTAGAACGGCTGACCGTGCTCGTCTTGCGAGCGCGACATCGACGCCTCGGCGGGGAAGACGGACCCGTCGGCGGTGCGGCCCGAGAGCCCCCCCGCCACCCACGAAGAACGACGACCCTCGGGGCGCGCGTCGAGCGCGCGCGCCAGACCGCGGATCTTCTGCATCGAGTCGGGCTCGAGGAATCGCGAGAACGCCGCGTTCGCGAGCTCGGCCTCGGTCACCCCGAACACGGCGCCCGCCGCGGAGTTCGCGTGCGCGATCCGGAACTGCGCGTCGAGCTCCACGATCGCGTCCATCGCGCCGTCGATCACGCGCGCGAGCTTGGCCTCGCGGAGGCGGACCTGCTCTTCGGCCCGCAGGCGCCGCAGCTCGGCGGCCGCGCGCGCCGAGAAGACGCGAAAGAGCGCTTCGAGCCGAGGCTCGGGGGGCATCGGGCGGTTGTCGAGCACGGCGAGGTGACCGAGCACCGCGCCGTCGAGATCCTGGAGCGAGATCCCCATGAAGCTGACCGCGCCGGTCGCCTTCACGATCGCGTTGTCGGGGTAGAGCGAGATGATGTCGTCGGGGATGTGGATCAGCTCGCCCTTCTGCTCCACGACGACCTCGCACGGCGTGCCGTCGACGGGGTACTCGAAGCCGGGCCGGAGCTCGTCGCCGAGGAGCATGCTGTAGGAGTGAAGCCGCCGCTCCTCGCGACGCCACTCGGTGACCCACGCGCCGTACGTGCCGGTGGCCGCGCTCAGGCTCCGCACCAGCGTGTCGAAGAACGCCGCGCCGATCTCCCCCGCCGTGCCCTCGGCGACACCGCGCCACAGGCTCAGCTCGTCGAGCTCTCCGAAGCGCGGCGTGCTCGCAGACATCGGCCCAAGTTACCACACAGCGAGCGAGCGCCGCACCGACGACCGCGCG
>JAGQJA010000388.1 GCA_020430845.1 Myxococcales bacterium | reverse complement strand
CGCAGAACGCCGGGTCGTCGACGTCAGCCGAGGTGCACCCGCCGTCGACGCACGTCTCGCTCGGAGCGCACTGCACGCCAAGGCAGCGGTTGGAGAGAAAGATGGGGAGCGCGCGCGTGTCGTGCTTGCGAAACGACACGAAGCGGCGGGCGACGACGCAGGCGCTCGGGTCGGACTTGCAGGCCTCGGGGGTGCCTTTGGATGACAGGACGACCTCGACCTTCATCCGTGCGTCGCGGGCCGCGCTCGGGACGAGGACGACGGTGCCGATGTTGTTCGGCGCTGCGGCCCCGCACTCGGACGTCTCTGCGGTCGCGGCCGCGGGGGGAGCGTCGGGCTCGCCCACATAGATCGCCGTGCGCACCGACCCCGTGCACGGCACATCACTACCCAGCTCGAGCCGAATCGCGGTGGCGTTGTAGCAGCCCGCGTAGAGCGTCGACGCGGCGCCCAAGACAAGGACCGCGCACGCCCACCTGACGCACTTCATCTCTCGGAGAGTAGCGTCGCGTCGTCGCGTCCGCGAGGACGATGCGCGCGAGCCGGGCCACTCCGTCGGAGCGGCTCAGCGCCGCGTGTCGACCTCGATCTTCTTGCACATGGTCATGGGGTCGAACGGCGCGATCGGATCGCTCGTCAGCACGGCGCGGCCGAGGGACGCGCGCAGCTCGACGTCGACGGTCGGACCGGCCGCCGGGCGCGTCCACCGATAGAACGCGGCGCGCGGAGGCAGCGACGGCGCCCCGGGGAACCCGTCGATCGCCGCGCCGAGCGCGTACTCGGGGTCCGTCTCCGAGACGCCCGCGTACCTGATCTCTGTATTCTGCACGCGAAGCTCCGCCGACTTGAACCCCGTCGTGCTGGGCACGCGCAGCTCCGTCGAGCAGTGACCCGAGACCAGGTCTTCGCCCCAGAGGCGCAGGCGCGCGCCGGTCACCGGCGTCACGTCGGCCTTCACGCCGAACGGCGCCTCGAGGTCGAGCGCCTTGACCACGAGCCCGCTCGCGTGGACGCCGCCGAACGACGTGCGCACCTGGAGGTCGATCGGCGCCTCGACGCTGCCCGCGGGGACCTCGACGCGCAGGCGGTCGCAGCCCGTGGTCGAGCGCCCCGCCGAGCCGTGCGTCTCACGCGCCTCCGAGCAGCTCACGAGCCACGCGCCGCCCTGCCGGGTCACCGAGAGCTGCTCGGTGACGTCGCGGAAGGCTGCGTCGGCGTCTGCAGCGCTCCGCGCACCGGCGACGAGCCACGCGCGGACGCGGATGTTCGTGCGGCCCGGAACGCCGACCACTTCGACGCTGCCGCCCGTGCTCGATACCGTGATGCGCTCGCCCGCGAACGATCCTTCGTCGCTGGCGGTCGTGCGCTCCGTGGACACGTAGCGTTCGCCGACGCCTCCGTCGGTGGAGAGCGTGCACGCCGCGCTGGTGATGGAAAACGCTACAAGCCCGAAAAGAGGGACAATTTTGAAGCTCAAGGTAAAGGTCCGACGGACCGAGCGGGCCGGCGATTCAAAGCAGTGGGCCTGACACGGCGGTGAATCGATCGGCGGGCGCGGTACACTCGCGGCCATGAGCGGGCGAGAGGCCAGGCATTGCGTGCGGTGCGGCGCAGAGCTCACGACCAAGCACGACGGCGAGCGCGACCGCAAGGTCTGCCCGACGTGTGGGTGGACGGCGTACGGCAACCCGACGCCCGTCGTGGCGGCGCTGGTCGAGACCCCCGCGGGCGTCATCCTCGCGCGTGGCCGTGGCTGGCCGCCCAAGATGTACGGGCTCATCACCGGCTTTCTCGAGGCCGGAGAGACGCCGGAGGCGGGCGTGCTCCGCGAGCTCGACGAGGAGCTGGGCCTCCGCGGCGAGATCGTGTCGCTCATCGGCGTGTACGCGTTCGAGATGCGCAACGAGCTCATCGTCGCGTACCACGTGCGCGCGAGCGGCGAGCCTGTGATGGGCGACGAGCTCGAAGAGCTCAAGGTGGTCTCGCCCGACAAGCTGCGCGGCTGGGAGTTGGGCACGGGCCTCGCGGTGCGCGACTGGGTGGCGCGCCGCGCCGCGGGGCGCGCGACAGAAGGGGCCGTCGCTCCGTCGCCGCGGGGCGACGAGCCCGGATCACTCGAGGCGCTCGTCACCGTCGACGACTTCGAGGCCGCCGCGCAGAAGAAGCTCACGCCGATGGCGTACGACTACTACCGCTCCGGCGCCGACGAGGAGCACACGCTGCGCCGCAACCGCGACGCCTTCTCGCGCTACGCCATCGACTACCGTGTGCTCACGGACGTGAGCGCCCCGGCCGTGGCGACCTCGGTGCTCGGCGTCGACGTGTCGACCCCCATCCTGGTGGCGCCCACGGCGTACCATCGCCTCGCCACGCCCGAAGGCGAGGCGTGCACGGCGCGCGCCGCGGAGCGGGCCGGATCGATGTGTGTTGCATCTACATTGGCGACGACGTCGCTCGAGCACGTGGCCGAGGCTGCGTCGCCGTCGCGCATGTGGTTCCAGCTCTACGTGCACAAGGACTGGGCGTTCACGCTCGAGCTCGTCGAGCGTGCCAAACGCGCGGGCTACGCGGCGATCGCCGTCACCGCAGACACGCCCGTGCTCGGTCGCCGCGTGGCCGACGTACGCAACGGCTTCGCGTTGCCCGAAGGCATGGAGATGTCGAACCTTGTCGAGCGGCCCGGCGGCAAGGAGGGGCGCATGACGGGCTCGGAGCTCGCGCGCTACGTCGCCGAGCGCCACGACGCCGCGTTCACGATGGACGTGCTCGAGCGCCTCGTGGCCGCGTGCGCGCCGCTGCCGCTCGTGGTCAAGGGTGTGTCTCGCGCCGATGACGCGCGCGAGATCGTCGCGCGAGGTGCGCGGGCCGTGTGGGTGTCGAACCACGGGGGCCGCCAGCTCGACTTGGCGCGTGCCACGATCGACGCGCTCTCCGACGTGGTCGACGCGGTGGGGGATCGCGCCGAGGTGTACGTCGACGGCGGCGTACGCAGCGGCACCCACGCGCTCATCGCGCTGGCCCGCGGCGCTCGCGCCGTCTTCGTGGGGCGGCCGGTGCTCTGGGGGCTCGCGGTCGCCGGAGAGGAGGGCGCGCTCCGCGTGCTGTCGCTCCTCCACGAAGAGCTCGTGCGGGCGATGCAGCTCGCGGGGTGCGCGGATCTCGCGTCGCTCCGCGACGGCGTGGTGCGGCGATGCGACTGATCGCGATCGCGGCGTCGCTGTCGCTGCTCGGGCTCACGTCGTGCCGCGCGTGCTCGCGCGAGGTCGCCGACGCGACGCCGCCGCCCGCGCCCGCCGATGGCGCCGCGCTCGTGTCCCCCGCGCCGCCACCGAGCGTGGCGGTCGTCGACGCGGCGCCCCCGGCGGACATGCCCGGCGCCGTACGCTTCGACTGCGCCGGCGTCGCACCCGCGCCAGCCCCCGGTCCGTGTGGCACCGAGCGCCACGAGGTCGACGGGCTGCTCGAGCGCGCCGAGCTCCTCACCGAGGTGCCCGCGCGGCACAAGCCGCCGCCCGAGCCCTACTGGTCGCTGCTCGAAGACAGGCTCGCGCGCGCCGAGCTGGTCGACGGCCATCAGCTCGAGGTCGACGAGCGCGTCGCCGTGCAGAACGCTGCGCTCCACCTCGCGCTCGAGGCGCACGCCACGTCCCGGCTCACGCTCGCACGCCGCGCGCTCGGCCTCGCGCGCCGCTACGCGTTCCCGGCCGCGAGTCGGCCCGAGTCGGTCGAGCCCGCGCCCGACCTCGATCTGTGGCTCGGTCCGCGCGCCGAGTGGATCGAGCGTTCTCGCCCGGGCGCGATCTTCCACCACGTCGTCTTCAAGAGCACGCGCGTCTTTCGCTTCGTCCGCACGCCGCGCGGTCTCGCGAGCTTCGGTCAGCTCGTCGCGCTCGACGACATGGGGCGGCTCTTCGTCACCCGCGTCGTGTCGGGCATCGAGATGCGCATCGGCCCGGCCCCCGACGCCCCGGCGTGCGTCGTCGTCTCGAGCCCCCGCAAGCTCCGATGCGCGCACCACGCCGGGCTCGAGGTCGCGACCGACCCGCGCGACCTTCCGCAGTCGCACTTCACCATGAACGCCACGCGCACGCACATCGGCTGCAACGGCTGTCACGGCAACGAGTCGGCGGGCAACGGCATGGTCCTCGACGTGCGCGACGTCCCCAAGGCCGAGGTCGCCGCGACGCTCGCGCGCCGACGCGCCGAGGCGCTCGAGGTGCTCTCACGAGCCATCGCGGCCATCGACGGCGCAAAATGAGCGCGCCCCTCGCCGCGCGCAAGTTGTGCGCGCGGGATCGGCTGCCGCCCCGCGGCGCGCGTGCTACGGTCCGGCCGTCATGACTCCGACCATTCCGCCGCCTCCGCGCGCTTGGTCCGTCACCTCACTCGGGCCGCGCGCGGTGCGTTCGCCGCTCGGGCTGTCCACCGTCCCCGACGACGAGGTCCCCGACTACACCGAGGACGGGGTGCGCATCTCGTTCGAGATCGAGCACCGCCTCTCGGAGGCAGAAGAAGACCGCACGCCTTCGTTCGAGAAGGCCGGACCCCGCGAGAAGATCTTCTTCGAGCCCGAGCGCACGCGCGCCGGGATCGTCACGTGCGGAGGCCTCTGTCCCGGCATCAACAACGTGGTGCGCTCGATCGTGCTGCAGCTCGTGCACAAGTACGGCGTGCGCGAGGTGCTCGGCTTCCGTTACGGGTACGAGGGGCTCGACCCCGACCGCATGGTGCAGCCCGACGTGCTCACGCCCGACGCGGTCCGCCACATCCACCACCGCGGCGGCACCATCCTGGGCTCGTCGCGCGGCAAGCGAGACGCCGGCGCGATGGTCGACGTGCTCGAGAAGCACGGCGTCGACATCCTGTTCGCGATCGGCGGAGACGGGACGATGCGCGGCGCGCACGCCATCCACGAGGAGATCTCGCGCAGAGGCAAGTCGATCGCCGTCGTCGGCGTGCCCAAGACGATCGACAACGACGTGCCCTACGTCGATCGGAGCTTCGGCTTCGAGACGGCCGTCGAGATGGCGCGCATGGCCATCGACGCGGCCCACACGGAGGCGCTCAGCCTGCGCAACGGCATCGGCTTGGTCAAGCTCATGGGGCGCGACGCGGGCTTCATCGCGGCGAGCGCGTCGCTCGCGAGCCACGACGTGAACGTCTGCCTCGTGCCCGAGGTGAGCTTCCAGCTCGAGGGCGAGCGCGGCCTGCTGCGCTACCTCGAGCGTCGCCTCGAGGCCCGCGCTCACGCCGTGATCGTGGTGGCCGAGGGGTGCGGCAAGCAGCGCGGCGTCGACATCGGCCCGTGGCTCAAGGAGCACATCGAGTCGCACTTCGTCGAGGCAGGCGTCTCCATCACGCTCAAGTACATCGACCCGAGCTACATGGTGCGGAGCGGTCCGGCGAACGCCAGCGACGCCGTCTTCTGCGACGCGCTCGCGCGTCACGCCGTGCACGCCGCCATGGCCGGCAAGACCGACATCGTGATCGGGCGTTGGCACCGCGCGTTCACGCACGTGCCGCTCCCGCTGCTCATGTCTGCCGGCAGCAAGGAGATCGACCCCGACAAGCAGCTCTGGCTGTCGGTCATCGAGGCCACCGGGCAGCCACACTTCGGCACGGTCCATGCGAGAGCCAAACGAAAGTCGGCAGAACCCCCGCCCCGCAAGTCGGGTCGCGACTGATACGGAGAAGACATGCCCCTCGTGCGCGACATCATGAACCCCAAGCTCCTCTACATCCGCGACGGAGATCGGCTCGGCCTCGCGCGCCGGCAGATCTTGCGCTTTGGCGTCACCGCGGTGCCCGTGCTCGACGAGGGGCATCGTCCGGTGGGCGTGGTGTCGCTCCGCGATCTCGCCGACGAAGAGGATCAGATCAAGGTGAGCGTGCCCGTCGCCACCGTGCGCGCCGACATCGACGTGCAGCAGGGCGCAAAAGAGCTGGCCGTCACGGGACACCACCACCTCGTGGTCGTCGACGACAAGGGCGTCGCGGTGGGGATGGTCTCGTCCATCGACTTCGTGCGCGCGCTCGTCGGGGTCGAGGTCACTCACCCCGAGCAGTTCGACGACTTCTGACGGAGCCGCGCCACCGCGCGGACGATGTCGACGTCGCGCACGACGCCCACGGGCTCGCCGTCGCGCGAGATGATCACGAGCTCCCTGGCGTGAGCGCGGGCGAGCTTGCGGACGGCGCGCTCCAGATCGTCGGCGTCGTCGATGCGCACCGCGGTCGACATCAGCGCGCCGGCTCTCAGCTCCGCGAAGCGTGCGGTCGTCTCGCGCAGCGCCACGAGGGCCAGCTCCGGATCGAGGCCCGGGATGTGCGGCGCGCTCGCCGCGCGCGCGAGGTCGCCGCTGCGAATGGTGCCCATGAGGCGGCCGCGGGCGTCGACGACCAGCACCGTCTCGATGCCCCGCTCGAGGAAGAGCGGCGTGATCTGCGACGACGGGACGTCCTCTTCGACGCACGTGATGGCCTCACGCATGAGGTCGCCTGGCGCCTCCGGTGGGCTCGTGCGCGGGCGGCAGCGCACCTCGGCGGTGCCGTCGTCGGCCGCGACGATGCCGTCGCACACCGCGCACTCCCGGCACGCGTCGAGGTCGAGCGCGTGCGAGCGTTCAGTGCAATATACATGAAAGCCCACGCTCTCGCTGCCGTCGCGCCGGAGCACGCGGCGTACGAGCACGGGGTGCTTCGCGGTTCCGCCGCTGTCGCCTCCGTCGTCGTCGGTCATGTGAGCTTCCCCCCCGCCATACATAGGACTACACGCGCCCGCGCAACGTCCGCGCGCGCGCGCACGAACTGCGCGATCCGGACGCGAAGAAGACCCCACGTTCGGGCCTCTGCGACGAGGCGGGCTGCCTCCGTGCAACCGGCGGGCCGCCCGGGGTCTGTCTTTCGGCCGGGCCCCTGGACGAGGTCCGGGGGTCAGGCGTCCATGGAGTCGGGAAGCGGCCAGAGCTTGCGAAAGCCCACGGCGATGATCTTCCCGTCGTCCTTGGCGACCAGCGCGCCGTAGAGGCACTTTTCTATCAGCGTGCCGCGCTGCATCGTCGCGCCGTCGTGGAAGTGCACGGCCTGGCGCGGCGACAACGACGCGAAGATGCGCGCGTCGGCGGCGAGCTTGCGCAGGTCCTCCGTCGCCTCGCCCGCGTGGGGCGTCGATGTGCCCGCGCGCACGTGCCGCACGCGCACGCCGTCGAGCATGACGCGGATGACGTTCGCGTCGGCGTAGATGACGACGCCAGCCGCGCGGCCCTCTTTGGTCTCGAGGTCGATGATCTCGCCGATCGCCGGGGAGCACACGACGTCGGGATCGGCGGCGCCGCCGAGTCGCTGTCGCGCCTGCTCGATGGTGGGCTTGGCGAGCTCCATCTGCGCTCGCGCGGCGAGATCGCCGAACAAAGGAAGAGCGTACTTCTGACTCATACCTACAACCATAGCGCGTGGCATGCGCGCGCGCCCTCGATGGGCCTCAGCGACGCACGTCGAGGACCGAGATCACGGCGCGGCCGAGCTCTCGCGAGCGCGCGAGATCGCACCGGGCCTCGACGAACCAGTCGTGATCGCCCTCCCCGTCGAGCAACGTCTGCGAGATCTTCCACGCGTCGTCTTCGTGCGTGATCGTCAGGTGGGCGGGGGCGCGCGCCGTGGCGTCGGTGCGGAGCTCGGCGTGCTCGGCGTAGAAGTCGGCCACCGCGGCCTCGAAGCGCGCGGGATCCCACGGGTTTTCTGACCCTTCGACCACGGCGGCGGCGTCGGCCCAGTCGCGCCGGGCGAGCGCGCGCACGAGCCGAAAGCACGCGTTGCGCACGAGCACGGTGAAGCTCCGCTTGTCGCGGGTCACGTCGAGCGAGCCCTCGGGCTCGAGCGTGTCTCGCTCGGGCGGCGGCTCGAAGAGCATGGCCTTGTCGCGCGTGCGCTCCCACTCGTCGAGCAGGCTCGAGTCGACCTGCCGCACGACGGCGCCGAACCACGTCACGAGCTCGTCGACCTCGGCCGTCATCGCCCAGGCCGGCACGGTGCTCACGAGCGCCTTGTACGCGTCGGACAGGTAGCGCAGGAGCATGCCCTCGGAGCGCTCGAGGCCGTACTCGCGCACGTACTCGCCGAACGACATGCACTTCTCGTAGAGGTCACGCGCCACGGACTTGGGGCGGATGTTCTCGGTCTTGACCCACGGGTGCTTGGCCGCGAACTCGTTGAACGAGTTGTAGACGAGGTCGGCGAGCGGCTTGTCGATGTCGATCTTGTCGAGCTCGGCCATCCGCTCGTCGTACTCGACGCCGGCCGCCTTGAGCTCGGCGAGCTTCTCGGTCTTCTTCTTGTCGAGCTGCTTCTGAAGCACCACGGTGGGGCTCTCGAGCGTGGCCTCGACCATCGACAGCACGTCGAGCGGGTAGAGCGGATCGGCCGGGTCGAGGAGCGTCAGCGCGGTGAGAAGGTAGAGCGTGAGCGCGCGGTGCAGCGAGAAGTCCTCGCCCAGGTCCTCGTGCACGAAAAGGCGCTGCCGGCCGTGCACGTCGGTGTCGCGCTCGAGCACAGCCGCGTCGAGCAGCGCGCGCGTCATCTCGAGCGCCTCGCGGCCGATGACGCGCTTGTCGCGCTCACGCTCGTGGCATCGCTTGACGAGGCGCGCCATGGCCATGCAGCCCCCGCCCTCCTCGCGCGTGAGCACCTGGATGAGCATGCCGTGCGTCACACGAAAGCGCGACGTGAGGGGCTCGGCCGTGCCGGTGACGAGCTTGTCGAACGTCTGCTTGTCCCAGTGCACGTAGCCGCGGTCGGGCGGCTTCTTCTTGACGATCTTGCGTCGCTTCGCCGCGTCGTTGCCCGCCTTGGCCTCCATGCGCGCGTTCTCGATCACGTGCTCGGGCGCTTGCGCCACCACGGTGCCCCGGTCGTCGAAGCCCTTGCGGCCGGCGCGGCCCGCGATCTGCTGGAAGTCGCGCACCGTGAGGATCGCGGTCTTCTCTCCGTCGAACTTGCACAGCTTGGTGAGGAGCACGGTGCGGATCGGCACGTTGACGCCCACGCCGAGCGTGTCGGTGCCGCAGATGACCTTGAGCAGGCCGCGCTGCGCGAGCTTCTCGACCATGAGCCGGTACTTGGGCAAGAGGCCGCCGTGGTGCAGGCCGATGCCGTGGCGCACGTAGCGCTGGATGTCCTTGCCGTACGGGCTGTCGAAGCGCGCTTCTCGGAGAGCCTCGGCGATGAGCTTCTTCTCGTCCTTGGTGCAGTAGTCCATGCTCATCAGGTTCTGCGCCTCTTCGGCGCAGGCCCGCTGGGTGAAGCTCACGAGGTAGATCGGCGCGCGATCCTTGTTCACCAGGTTGTGCACGGTCTCGTGCAGCGGCGTGTCCCGGTACTCGAAGTCGAGCGGTACGGGGCGCTCGCCCGACCGCACGGTCTTGGTCGGCAGGCCGTTGAGCGCCGTGAGTCGCTTCTCGAGCTCGGCCACGTCGCCGAGCGTGGCGCTCATCAACAAGAAGCGGGTGTTCGGCAGCGCGAGCAGCGGCACCTGCCACGCCGCGCCGCGCTCCTTGTCGGAGTAGTAGTGGAACTCGTCGAGCACGGCGACGTCGACGTCGGCGCGCGCTCCCTCGGACAGCGCGATGCTCGCGAGCACCTCGGCGGTGGCGCAGATGATCGGCGCGTCGCGGTTCACGGTCGCGTCGCCGGTCATCAGGCCGACGTTGTCGGAGCCGAACGCGCGCGCGAGGGCGAAGAACTTCTCGTTCGCGAGCGCCTTGACCGGGCTCGTGTAGAACGAGCGCTGACCGCGCGCGAGCGCGTCGAAGTGCGCCGCCTCGGCCACCAGCGACTTGCCCGACCCGGTCGGGGTCGCGAGGATGACGTTGCTCCCCGTCATGACCTCGAGGATCGCCTCCTCTTGGGCTGGGTAGAGGGTGAGCTCCTTGTCGGCCGCGTAGTCGAGAAAGGCCATGAGCGTGTCGTCGGACGACGCGCCCTCGGGGGGCAGCCGCTTCATCGCCGGCGGGACGTTCGCGTCGGGCTCGCTCATCGGGACCGGCGATCCTACTTGGTCCGGTCGGGCCCGTCACCGCGGCGTCTCATTGCCCAGCGCGATCCGGCGGTGATCCAGGGGGAGGCGCAGGGCCCCATGGCGGCGCGCGGTTTTTCGGCGCGCGCTCTCGGCGCGGCGGCAGCGCCGCGGCGGCATTGCCCTTGCACTCTGCACGGGCATGACCCCGCGCTCGCACCTGCTCGCTCCTGCCCTCGGGCTCGTCTTGACCCTTCTCGCCGGCTCGGCCTCGGCCCGCAAGCCCGCGAAGGTAGTCAAGGGACCGGTGTTCGATCGGCAGGCGGCCGCGAGCGCGCTCGCGTCGGTCGACCTCCACAAGTGCAAGGCGACCAACGTGCGCGCGGGGCAGGGCCACGTGACCATCACCTTCGAGCCGACGGGCGCGGCGGGCAAGGTGGTCGTCGACGGCGGAGACTACAAGGGCACGCCGGTCGCCAAATGCATCACCGCCCAGTACAAGCGGGCTCAGGTGCCCGCGTTCACGGGCGCCTCGGTGAGCGTGGGCAAGTCGTTCAAGCTCGAGTGAGCGGCCCGCCCGGCGCCCCGGCGTCGGCGGATTTCGTAGCCGATTCGCATACTTCGGTTTAGAGTGCCAGCGTGTCTTCGGCCGCGCTGTCCGCACGCGTGAGTCTGTCCGTCGCCGTGATCGCCGCCGCCGTCGCCGCACGACCCGGCGTCGCCCGCGCCGAGCGCGACAAGTTCGACAAGGCCGACGGGCCGACGGCGTGCCGCGCGCTCGACGCGAAGAACACCAAGGAGCGCCGCGAGTACGAGAAGGAGCAGCCGGCCGAGCCCTACAAGTACCCGCAGCCGCGCAACGTGCTCGGCGCACCGTGGGGCGAGCTCTTCGCCGGCATCGGAGGCTCGTACGACGTCTTGCTCGCGACGCTCATCCCGCACGCGGGCGCGCAACTGCGCGGCGCCGCCCCGGCGTCTGTCGCGTCGTGGCCGTGGGCGCTGTCGTTCGGTCCGCCCTACACGTGCTCTCGGCGCGAGGGCACCTACGACATGCGCTTCTTTCGCGTGCACCGCCTGCTCGTCGAGCCGGGCATCGTCGCCGGCGATCGGGGCGTCGGGTTCTTCACGCGGCCGGGGTATCGCTTCGTCTACCACCCAAGCGACTGGGTGCTCGGCGTCGGCGGGGGCTTCGGCACCACGGTCGAGATCGCGGGCAACCGCGAGCCGTTCCGCGCGTCGCTCAGCCCAGAGGCCGTGCTGCAGTTCGGCAACTGCTGCGACCACGCGTACTTCACGCTCGCCATCCGCTACGACCACTACTTCACCGGACGAAACAACGACATCGTCGGCGCCTCGCTCGGCTTCGTCTATTTCTGACGCATGTCGAAGGCGCGCGCGCCCGTGCGGCGGATCATCGAGGGCGACTGCGCCGTCGTGCTGCCCACGTTGCCCGCGGCGTTCGCGAGGCTCGTGTACGTCGACCCGCCGTTCAACACGCGCAAGGTGCAGCGCCGCGACCGCATCCGCGCGCGCAGCGTCGACCCGCGGTCCGTCGAGGGCGCGGCGACGCGGCGACGCGGGGGCTTCGCCGGCCGCACGTACGAGGTCGAGCGCGTGGCGAGCGCCTCGTACGCAGACGACTTCGACGATTACGTGAGCTGGCTCGTCGGGCGCGTCGCGCTCTGCCTTCGATGCACGACGCCCGACGCGTCGATCTTCGTGCACCTCGACGCGCGCGAGGTCCACTACGTCAAGGTGGCCCTCGACACGCTGCTCGGCCGCGACGCGTTCATCAACGAGATCATCTGGGCGTACGACTTCGGCGGGAGATCGCGTCGTCGGTGGCCTGCCAAGCACGACACCATCCTCTGGTACGCGCGCGACCCCGAGCGCTACGTCTTCGATCACGACGCGATCGATCGCATCCCGTACATGGCGCCCGGGCTGGTCACGCCCGAGAAGGCGGCCCGCGGCAAGACGCCCACCGACGTGTGGTGGCACACCATCGTGCCCACGAGCGGTCGCGAGAAGACGGGCTACCCCACGCAGAAGCCGCTCGGCGTCGTCGAGCGCATCGTCAAGGTGCACTCCGAGCCGGGGGACGTCGTGCTCGACTTCTTTGCGGGGAGCGGCACCACCGGCGACGCCGCGGCGAAGAACGGTCGCGGCTTCGTGCTGGTCGACGAGAGCCCCGAGGCGGTGGATGTGGCCGCGCGCCGTCTCGCCGCGCACGCGCCGAGCGTCGAGCGCGGGTCGACGTCACGCGGGTAGGGTGCGATCGACGGCGTGATCGAGGGCGTCTTGCGCGGCCGGTGCGAGGCCGACCCGCGCGAACAGCGGCGCGAGCAGCGCGCGGTGCGCGTCGTCTGCTTCGGCGAGGCACGTCGCGGCTTCTTCGCGGGCGGCGCGCGCGGCCGCTTCGTCGACCGACCCGAGCCACGCCGCGGTCGAGAAGGCCAGGGCCGCGTGTCGCGCCTCGTCGTCGGCGGTCATTGTGTAGTATGCATGTAGCGCGGGGATCGCCTCCGCGCGCTCCGCGTCGGCGAGGGCCGCGACGGCCGCGAGCGTCTCGCCGACGCAACCGTGTCGGACGACCTCACGCGCGAGGTCTGCGGCCCCGTCCACACCGCGGAGCGGCGCGGCGGCCTCGGCGAACGCGCCCGGCGCCGTCACGTCATGACCGAGCGCCCTCGCCCATGCGAGCGCGCCCTCGGCGTGTCGGATCTCGTCGGCCAGCGCCGACTGCGTCTCCGCGAGCAGCGAGAGCGGCGCCCCGAGGGCCATCAGCTCGCACACGGTGCGCGCAAATGCCGCGACGCTCGCGTGCTCTTCGAGCGCGGCGACGGCGAGCGCATCGCCGAGCGACGCGGCGAGCGCGCGGTCGAGCGTGGCGACCGCGAGCGCGTCGTCGCTGTCCGCCGCGCGGGCGGTGTCGGGCGCCGAGCGGGACCACGACGCCACGCGAGGGGCGCCGTCGACGACGAGCGGGCGCCCCCGGATCATGTAGCGGCGGTGCTCCGTGCACTGTCCGCGCCCGGGCGGTACGCCGGGCCGCTGGTCGGGCTCACACTCCATGTTCGCGCTGCAGTCCTGCCGCGTGAGGCACGGCGCGCCGGCGGCGCCCGGTTCGGGCTCTGGGGTGCCCGCCTCCGGCACTGCGAGGCTCGCGTGTGGCGCGGCCGACGCGACGCCCGTGACGGGCGGCTGGACCTGCGGGGGCTTGTCGTCGCTGCCTTTGCAGGCGACGAGCGCCATGACGCTCAGGTTCAAGAGCACCAGGTCGCGGACGCGGCACATCGTCGAGGCGCTGCGGGTCATGTCCTAGGTGTACCCCAAGTCGGAGCGACCCTTGGGCGCGGCCGGCCTCACCAGGGTGATACGCAGGACGCGACACGTGCATTCCCGCGCGGAGGCTCTCTTCGCACCTCGCGAGAACGGGACTCAGCGCGCCGCGGTCGGCTCGGGCCGGACGTCGGCGGGTAGGCTGCTCCACTCACGTCGCGGCACACGATAGAGCGCGTACTTTGCGCGCGTGCGATCCACGTTCGTCCCTTGGAAGCCTGCCGACCCGTTCGCGTGCTCGAAGGTCGCGGCGACAAGGCGAAAGTGCGTGGCCCCTCGGCTCGCGGCCTCGAGGGACACCCTCCCCGACAGCCCGCCGGCGCCGCCCCCGCCGAGCGGATCGCGATCGCGACGCCCGTTCACTTCGAGCGCCCCCAGGTAGATCGCTCCTGCCTGCTTGAGTCGCTGCTCATCGGCTTCTGTCTTGAGCTCGAGCGCAGAGCCCAACAAGCGGTCTTCGCCTTTCGCTCCGCTCGCGGGCTTGTACGAGACGTCGACGCCGCGGTTGTAGGTCGTCTTGGGCGTGCAGGCGAACGTCGAAAGGCCCAAGGTGACGACGAGCGCGGCGCGCGCGAGTGAGGGCAGTGCGGGACGAGCGGTGGCGTGGGGTTCTGAACGGCGTGACATCGAGCGGAGAGGTTGCATCTGGTGTGCCACGTCGCCGTGCGACCGTGCGTCGCAATACACGCGCGTGCGGCGCGCTGGTGTGGCCGAGCCTCGGGGCTCGAGTTGCAGAACGCCACACCCGCTCGATACGCACCGGGCCCCGCCACCGGTCGATCCATGCGCTACCTTCGGGCGCGCCATGAGTTCCCCCGAGCCGGTGCGCTTCCACTTCGACTATCTCTCTCCTTACGCGTACTTGGCGTGGCAGGCGCTGCCGGAGATCGCCGCGCGCCACGGTCGCGAGGTCGTCGCCGTCCCGACCCTCTTCGCCGCGCTCCTGGGCGCGGCCGGCACGAAGGGCCCGGCCGAGATCCCCGCCAAGCGGGTGTACGTGTTCAAAGACGCGATGCGCAGCGCGCACGCGCTCGGCGTCCCGTTCGCCCCTCCGCCCGCGCACCCGTTCAACCCGCTGCTCGCGCTCCGCGTCTCGTCGCTCGACCTCGACGAAGCCGTGCGCGCCCGCGTCGTCTCGCGGCTCTTCGCGGCGACGTGGGGAGGCGGGGCCGGCGTCGACGGAGAGGCCACGGTGCGCGCGTTGCTCGACGAGCTGGGGCTCGACGGCGCGGCCATGGTCCGTGAGGCCTCGAGCGACGCGACCAAGGCTCGCTTGCGCGCCGCGACCGACGCGGCCATCGCTGCCGGCGCCTTCGGAGTGCCGACGATGTTCGTCGACGGCGAGCTCTTCTGGGGGCTCGATTCGCTGCGCCATGTCGACGCGCGGCTCGCCGGCCGGGACCCGATCGACGACGTCGACCTCTCGCGCTGGGCCCACACGCCCGCGACCGCGAAGCGTCGAGGCAGCTGAGTCTTCGCGCGGTCGACGCGTCTGCGCGCCGTCGACCTGCGCGCCGGGTCAGCGCGCGATGGGGAGCCCGCGGTCGCGTCGGGCCTTGGCGGCCACCGGCGCGGCGAACGTGTCGTCGCTGCCCGTCTCGTCGAAGCCGATGTTGAGGATGGTGCTCCACGGGAGCATGCCGCCCTCCTTGGCGTGGTTGACGAGGCCGATTTGCACGCCGCGCAGGCGCGACGCGTGGTTGACGAGGCCGACCTGCACGCCGCGGACGTCGTCGCTGATGTTGATGACGCCGAGCTGCGCCCCGGTGAGCGTCTTGCCGTAGGTGCCCGCGCCGATCTGGATGCCCGTGTGCTCTTCGAGCGCGATCGCGCCGCCGCCCACCTGCAGGCCGTACGACTCCTTGGAGAAGCCGACGAGCCCGATCTGCGCCACGCCGCGGAACTTGTCCGCCGTGGCTCCGAGCGCGCCGATCTGCACGAGCCCGTTGAAGTCGCCCATCGTGAGCGCCTGCGCGCCGATCTGCGCGACGCCCGCGAACGAGCCCTGCGTCGAGCTCACGACGCCGATCTGCGCGATGCCGGTGAAGCCGTCGCCGGCCTCGGTGCCGTGCTCGCTGTACAGGCTGCGGCCGGTCGCGTTGACGATGCCGATCTGCGCGAGCCCCGAGAAGTGTCCGCGCGCGTGGTTGAAGACGCCGGCCTGCCCGAGCCCCACGAACTTCTCGTCGGCGCGGTTGTACGCCGCGATCTGCCCGAGCCCGACGAAGCTGTGATCGACGCGGTTGTACATGCCGAGCTGCGTCGCACCGTAGAACTTGCCCACGCGGTTGTAGGCGCCGAGCTGCGTGATGCCCGCCATGTTCTTCGCGCGGTTGATGGCGATCGACACCTGACCGACGCCGATCATCGACTTGGCCCGGTTCTCGGTGAGCCCCACCTGCGCGACGCCCACGAAGGTGCGCGCCTCGTTGCGGCCGAGCGTGAGCTGCATCACGCCGTAGTGGCGCTTGACCTCGTTGCGCACGCCGGCGAACGACAGCGCGCCGTAGAACGTCTCGGTCCGCGCGCCCGCGAGGGCGAACGTGCCCACGCCCGCGAACGTGCGGAGCTCGGGCTTGAGGCCGGCGTGCAAGATGGCCCAGTCGCCCGGACCGTCCTTGGCGATCGGCGCGTCCACCGCGCGCGTGGCCTCGACGGGCGTACGGTCCTCGTCCGGATCGACGGCGACGGCGACGGGGGCGGGGCTCGGGGCGACCGCGGGCGCCGGCCGGGGGCCAGGCGTGGGGGCTGCGACGGGGAGGTCCGTCGCGACGGGGGCGCTCTGCGGCCCAGCGTCATCGTAGGCGCGGGCGGCGCTGGCCGAGAGGAGGGAGACGGTGACGAAGGAAGCGGAGAGGATCAGGCGTCGCATGGGGGACCGAACGGCCCTCTCGCCCGCGACCTTACAGTCCGGATGGGCTATACGTGCCGCCCGATGGCGACGCTGTCCCACACTGGAGCCCCCGTCCGCGTCGTGTGGACGCGGCGCCTCTCGGCAGAGGACGCGGCCGACTACGATCGCTTCGTCGACACCGCGACCTCGGGCTCGTACGCGCAGGCACGCTCGCTCGTCGACGTGATGACCGCCGGCCGCCACTTCGCGCCGCGATGGTTTCTCGCGCGAGCCGGCGACGACGTGATCGGCGCGGGCCTCGTGCTGCGCCCGCGCGCCGTGGGGCCGCTCGTGCTGCCTGCGGCCGTCCTCGAGCGCGGCCCGGTGTGTCGCTCGCTCGCCGACCTGCCCGTCGTGCTCTCGGCGTTGCGTCGGGCGGCGCTCCGACGCGGCGTGGCGCGCCTGCAGGTGATGCCCTACTTTGCGGGCGCCGACGCCGACCGCGCCGAGGACGCGCTCGCTCGTGCGGGATACAAATGCGTGCACGAGCCGAGCAGCGCGCACGCCCGCACGCTCCGCATCGACCTCGCGGGCAAGGACGAGCTGGGCCTCTTCCCGAGCAAGAGCCTTCGCCGAGACATCAAACAAGCCGAGCGGCTCGGAGCGCGCGCGCGGCGGGGTACGGCGGCCGACCTCTCCGTGCTCGCGTCACTCTACGCGAGCCTGATGCGCGCCCAGGGCAAGGCGCCCAAGACCGATGCGTACTTCGCGGCGCTCTCGCCCGTGATCGCCGAGGGCAAGCGCGCGGCGCTCTTCGTGTGCGAGCACGAGGGCACGCCGATGAGCGCGATGCTCGTGATGCGTCACGGTACGCAGGCCACGTGGCTGCTGGGCGCCTCGAACATGGAGAAGCGCCCGTTCTCGAAGACCGGCCCCACGATGGCGTGCGCGATCCGCTGGGCGCAGGCCGAAGGGTGCACCGTGTTCGACCTCGGGGGCATCCCCATGGAGGGCGACCACGACGACAAGCGGCGATCGATCGCCGCCTTCAAGTTCGACTTCTCCAAGACCGAGGTGCGCCTCGTCCGCGAGCACGCCCGCTGGGGCTGAGCGTCGCCGCGGCCGGGGGGCGATCTGTTCGCATGGCAACAGATGGTGTGGGCGTCGCGGCCGGGGGGCGATCTGTTCGCATGGCAACAGATGGCGCGCGCGCCGGGCCCGGAGCGCGATCTGTTCGCATGGCAACAGATCGCCGGCTAGCGGTGGATCGGTCGCAGCCCATCTGTGTCGGGATGACCCAACCACCGGCCGCGTAACCTGCTGAAATCACGCGTACGGGCCCGGTCCTATTTGTGGTCCAGTGTGTGCAAAAGTGGGCAGCATCATGGGTTCCACACGCATCGCGAAGGGTCTGGCTCTGGGGTTGATGGTGGCCGTGGCGGCGTGCACCGCCGCGCAAGACGACGAGACGGAGTCCCAAGAGGGGGCCTTCTCGCAGTCCGAGGTCGACAACGATCCCACGCTCAAGGCGCTCCAGCAGCGCGCGGCCAACGTCGACGAGTACGAGATCAACGTCGACGACATCGCCGTCCCGGTGCCCAACGCCTCGGTCGGCGCGAGCGTCAACGGCTTCAGCACGCGCGGCCTCGATTGGTTCAAGAACCCCGCCGTGTCGTACCCCGACAACAAGCGCTGGGACCAAGGCACCGACACCGGCAAGAAGTGCCAGTGGGCGTCGATCTTCCGCTTCCAGGCGATCTTCGAGAACCCCCCTGCCGAGGCCGTCGAGATGCGCACCCTGGTGCTCCAGAGCGGCACGCGCGGACGCTGGAATGGCAGCTTCTGGAGCTGGGTCGACGACTACGCCTCGACCGACAGCGTGGGCACGCCCACCGCGAGCTACGCGTGGAGCTCGGGTCTGTGGAAGTGGATCGCCGCGTCGGGCAAGGACGGCCTCTGCCGCATCCCGACCAAGAGCATGGTCATCGGCATGATGCAGGCGTGCAAGGCGCAGGCAGAGGCCAACGACGGCGACCCCAAGGGTTGCCGCATGCCGCGCTACGTCGCGCCCCCGCCCGGGACGGACGCCGGCGCGGACGCGAGCGGCGAAGGCGGCGCGGACGCGAGCAGCGAAGGCGGCGCGGACGCGAGCAGCGAAGGCGGCGCCGACGCGGGCACCGACTGAGTCGATCCCGCGGACCCTACGCGGCGCGCGATGGCGTTCCGAGCCCTTGCGTTCTGAGCTGTGAACCGCGGCTCAGAACGGCGCGGCCGGCCTCGCGCACCGCGCGCCGAACTTTCCGTACTGGAACGTGACCGCGAAGCCCGACGTGCGGCCACGCCCGTACGCGTGCCCCTCCCACGTCGAGCCCACGATGCCCGAACGCGGCAGGCCGGTGTAGAGCGTGCCCGTGCCGCCGCCTTGCGATCGCGTGCACGTGGTCGCGCCGGCGTTGGGCGTGACGGACAGATCGCAGAACGTCTGGTTGTTCGAGTTGAAGTCGCCCGTGTACTCGGCGAGGTTGCCGGCCAGGTCCATCCACGACTCTCCGCCCGCCTTGAGCGCCGTCGCGTCGTCGACCATGCGCCCGGGCGCCGCGATGAGCGGCTCGTTGTCCTTGGAGCGATCGGTGTTGCGCGGCCACTCGTAGAACACGCCCGACTCGCCGATCGCGTCGAAGGTCTGTCCCTGGCAGCTCGCCGGACGGTTGGGGTTGAGCACAGAGCACTGGCACGTGAAGTTGCCGTTGCGGTAGGGCCCGTTGCACCAGTTGTACTTGGGCCGATAGATGTCGGCGGCGCCCCACGGGTACGTCGTCGCGCCCCACGCGTCCTGGAAGTCGGCGAGCAACGCGAGCTCCCCGCCGTCCCACGCGCAGAAGGCCGCGAACATGATCGGCATCGCGCAGTTGAGCGGCTTCTCGTCCGACACCGCGCGCGGCAGACTGCGGGGCGGCAGGCCGAAGTCGGCCATGTGCACCGCGTCGTTCCAGTACGTGTTCGCCGAGTAGGAGCCGTCGCCGTTGTAGCAGCCGCGGATGCCGTTGTAGTTGTCGATGTCCGACGTCATGTGCGCCGTGAGGCTGTGGGCGACGAAGCGGTCGGCGTTGGGGTAGAGCGTCGCGAGCGTGGACGCCGTGGGCGGCGTGGTCGTG
The DNA here is from genome assembly GCA_020430845.1 of Myxococcales bacterium. Classification (GTDB taxonomy): domain Bacteria; phylum Myxococcota_A; class Polyangia; order Polyangiales; family Polyangiaceae; genus Labilithrix. The sequence continues at coordinate 4,476 of JAGQJA010000388.1, read as the reverse complement.
CCGTCGGTGATCGGCGTGCTCGCCAGGCTCGCCAGCTGTGAGCCCGGGTTGGCCGCGGCGTATGCCGTCACCCACGCGCGCACGTTGGGGCCGACCGACGTGAGGAACGCGCGAAAGCGGCCCGACGTGATCTCGTACTTGTCGAGCCGGCGGGTGTTGCGGGTGGGCAGCACGAGCGACTTGCAGCAGCTCTCCTGCGCCGCCGCCGCGCCGGCTTGACCGGTCTCGATGCCGCCGCACGTCTTGATGCCCGCGGTCTCGGCCGTGGCGCACGACTTGGGCGAGCACTTGTTGCCGAGCGCCGCCGAGCAACCGTCGCTCGAGCAGTCGGCGTTCGCGGCGCACCCGAGGCCGATCGCGCACTTGGGGGCGTTGGTCGGCGCGCCGCCGCCGCAGTCGACGTCCGTCTCGGTGCCGTTCTTGAGGCCGTCGGTGCTCGTCGGCGCCGCGCAGAGCGACGCACCTTTGTCGCAGAGGACGTTGTCGCAGTCCGTGTCGGCCGCGCACCCTTGCCCCGTCGCGCAGCGCGCCACCGTTGGCGTGGGCCCGCCGCAGTCGATGCCCGTCTCGTCGAGGTTCTTGATGCCGTCGTCGTGTGCGGCCGCCTTGCACTTCTTCTGCGTCGTGTCGCACAGCACGTTGTCGCAGTCGGCGTCGGACAGGCAGCCGCTGCCGGCAGGGCACCGCGGCGCCTTCGTGGTGCTGCCGCCGCAGTCGACGCCCGTCTCGTCACCGTTCTGTACGCCGTCGCTCGCGGTCGGCGCCTGGCACACGCCTGCCGTGCACACGCCGCTCGTGCAGTCCGACGCGACCTTGCACCCCTTGCCGTCGCTGCACGCCGGCGCTGCCGTGCCGCCGCAGTCGACGTCGGTCTCGTCGCCGTTCTTGGTGCCGTCGGCGGGCGCCACGCCCTTGCACTTGGCGTCGACGCAGAGCTTCGACTCGCAGTCCTGCGCGCCTTCGCACGCGCCGCCCTCTGCGCACGGCGTCGTCAGGCGTCCGCACGCCGGGCCTGTCGGCGGTGCAACGCTCCCATCGACCTCTGCTGCGCCGCCGTCGGGGGCCTCCGGGTCGACGCCCGGGGTGGATGAGCAGCCCAAGAGCAAGAGCGCGATAGAAGCCAACGGCAAGCGGGACGCACGCGAGCGAGCGGACATAGGTACCCTCCGGACCCCTCGCGCACCGCGCACCACACACCGCACGCACTACAGGCCAACGTGAAGCCTAGCACCGAGACCGGTCGAGCTGAGCCTCCGATTCACCCCGCCCTTCGGGCGAGCGGACCGATCTCGGCGCACTCGCGGCCGCGCGCGTTCGTATTTTTTCCTCGCGCGCGTGTGCGCGCCGCTCACGCGTGCGCGACGAGCTTGGGCTTCTTGGTGAAGTTGCCCCAGAAGCGGCTGTATTCGAGCTCGAGAGAGAACGCCTGGCCCGGCGGGACATGCACGGGGTAGTCGCGCGAGCGAGAGATCACGCCGAGATCGATCCGCGTCGAGACGACGTGAGGACCCGTGGTCACAGGTAGGTACAGGTCGACGCCTTGCATGAAGCCGCCGTCGTAGACGATGTGCCCGTCGAGCATGATGACGAAGCGGACGTCGGTGAGGAAGAACCCCGGCTTGGGGAACACGATGCGCAGGTTGGGGGCGAGGGCGCGATCCACGGTGAGTGTGTACCTCCATCTCAGAGAGGCGCACGCGCGCGCAGCGTCGCACTGTTTTTCTTTCGCCCCGGTCGCGGGCCTCAGCTCCCTCGCCCCCACAGCCTCTGCCACCACGTGCGCGAGGCCGCGGGCTCGTCACGTTCGCGCGGCAGCTCGGCGGGCGAGTATCCGCCGGGCGGCTCCCACGCGCGGGCGGCAGGCGTCGGGCCCAGCACGCCGAGCCGTGCCACGTCGAGCGCGTCGAGCGCCGCGCAGACCTCGGACATGCTCGGTCGAGCCGCAGGCCTCGGCTGCACCATGCGCCGCAGGAGTGTGCGCACCTCATCGGCGACCCCGGCGCGCTTCCACTGGAGCACGCCGCTCGTGATCCCCATACGGGCGCTGCCCAGGAGCTCGACGTGCTCGTAGCCGTGGCCGCCGTCGAGCAGCTGGTGCAGCGTGTGGCCGAGAACGAAGACGTCGGACGCCGGCGTCGGTGGCCCGCCTTCGTCCGTCTCGGGCGCGGCCGTGTAGATCGAGCGCTCTTCGGCGAAGGGCGCGGGCGGCAGCACGAACGTCGCGCCCGCTTCGTCCTGCATCAGACGTATGGCGTCGCCTCCGAGCGTTCGTCCGGCGCGGTGCACGGCCTCGCCCACCCGAGCGCCTGCGCGCGCGGCGGCGAGCCATCGCTCCCACGACACGTCCCGCGCGCCGTCTCGCCACGACCGCAGCTCGCTCGCGTACCAGAGCAACGGATCGCCAGGCCCGGGGACGAGCCGCACGGCCGGCGCTTGTGCGAGATCGACGAAGCCGCACCCCACCACGCGCACCAGACCCTCGATCGCGACGCCGACCCAGGCGCGGTGCTCGGCGATCCACCGCTCGATCTCGGCGAAGCCGCCGTGCCGGAAGCGCTCGCAACCGCGGGCGTGCACGAGCTGCAGCTCGACCTCGCCGGCATCGCTCAGCTCGTCGAACGCGCGGTAACGCCACGCCGCCCCGTGTGAGCCGAGGCAGCTCCGCAGTCGAAAGCCCGCGACGATCGTTCCGTCCGGCCAATAGGCGCCGTCGGTTCGCGCTGCGCCCGCAACCTCTGGCGGCGGGACGGGAGGCGTCGTCGGCCGCGGCCCGTTCAACGGCGCCCCTCGAAGTGCGCGCGCAGCCGCTCCCCGTGCGCGCGGTCTTCGTCGACGCCGTACGCATCGAGCTCGCGCGCGACGATCTCGACGAGGCGGCGCCACGCCGGGTCGGCGCAGAGGCCGAGAGCGCTGTGGTTGATGTGCAACCCGGCCCGGCTCCGCATCGCGTCGTCGCCGGGCAGCCCGGGGAGCCGCGCCCGCACCCACAGGGTGGTGACGTACCGGCCGACCGCGGTGTCGAGGTCGGGCTCGATGTCTCCCGCCGCGAGCACGCCCAGGGCCGACTCGACGAAGCTGACGCGCTCGTCGATCGTGAGCGTCCGCGAGGCTCGCCCCGCTGCGCAGAAGAGCGTCACGCGGTCCGCCGTGAGGCGCAGCGCGAAGTGCGTCGGCACGTGGGCGCTGCGCTCGAGCACCAAGTCGGGGACCCACACCGTCTCTGCGTCGACGGTGACGTCCGTCACGCGGAGGCGCAGCGCGTTCGGGTCCGAGAGCAGCTCGCGGAGCGGCGGTGATGTCATCGTCTCGCGAGGGTAGGGGACACGCCGCGCGCGTTGAACCTCGTAGTGCGCGCCGACCCGCGGCGCTACCTTCAGCCGGTGGACGGCGAGGCATCGTTCGAGGCCGCGATCGCGGCCTGGCGCGCGGGAGACCGCGATCGCGCGCTCGCCTTGCTCGACGCCGTCATCGCGCGAGGAGACGCGCGGGTGAGCCACTGGAGCACGCGCGGGCTCTGGCTCGAGCAGCTGGGGCGACACGAAGAGGCGCTCGAGGCCTTTCGTGCGTCGACGGTCATCGAGCCGACGTACGCGGATCACTACAACGCGGGCAACATGCTGCTCGCCCTCCGTCGCGACGAAGAGGCGCTCGTCGAGCTCGACGCGAGCATCGCGCTGAACGACCGCTACCCCGAGTGCTGGGTCAACCGCGGGTTCGCGCTCCGTCGGCTCGGGCGATCGGACGACGCGCGCGACTCGTTCGACCGCGCGCTCACCATCGACGCCGACTTCGTGCCGGCGCTCCGGTGCAAGGCCATGCTCGAGTCCGGGCTCGGTCACGGCGCCCAGGCCGAGGCCCTCTACGCACGCGTCGCGCAGCTCTCACCCGACGACGCGCGCGCCGCCATCGACCTCGCGCGCCAGCTCGGGCAGCTCGCCGAGGGGGGGCGGATGGAGCTCCACCCCGGCGGAAGAGAGTGGCGCGCGATCGAGGCGTGCAAGCGCGCGCGGGCGCTGGCTCCCGACGACCCGCGGCCGTGGGGCTTCGAGGTCGCCGTGCTCGCGCGGCTCATGCTCGTCCACGTGTGCTTTCGCCTCGTGCGCCCGCGGGACGGCGGCGGCACGGACTTCGAGCTCGTGCCCGGACCGCTCGAGACAGGGCGCTTCGCCGACGAGCTCATTGCGCTCTGCGAGGCCGCGATGGCGCGCTTTCCGGAAGACGCGTTCTTCCCGTCGAGGCTCGCGGTCGCGTTCGCCCACCTCTCGCGTGTGGACGACGCGCTCGAGGCGGCCAGGCGGGCCGTGGCGCTCGATCCCTCGCTCGAGGCCGACCTGCTCGAGGCGCTCGACGTCGAGCACCTCTAGGCGCCGTGGCAAATGGTTTGTGTGCGAAACATTCGCGTGCGACACTTTGGGTGCCGTCGGCATCCAAAGGCTCGGGCCCATGAAGCAGCCACCATCCTTCGACCCCGCCTAC
>JAGQJA010000387.1 GCA_020430845.1 Myxococcales bacterium | reverse complement strand
GGTAGATGTCGTCGCCGCGGTACATGCGGGAGCCGGCCCACATGAGCAGCTTGTCGTACGTCCCTTGTACGTACAGGTTTCGGACGCCGATGTTCTGCGTCGCCTTGCCCGTGAAGTGGAAGAACGGCGGGAAGAGGGCGAGCGTCGTGACGATGCGCGTCTTCACGCGCGGGCCGAAGCTGTCCTCGCGGCGCAGCTCGAGCTCGGCATAGCTGCCCTCGTCGACGAGGCGAGGGCCGAACGCGACGATGTTGGTGCCGCGACCGACACCGCCGCGGAAATCGGTGGGCGCCCANNCGCCCAGACGCGGCCGTACGAGCCGAACTCGAAGCGCCCCTCGTGGTCGGTGGACGACGGGCGAGACGCGTCACGCAGCCGCGCGGGAGGTGGGGGCGACACGGCGTCTTGAGGGCTCGTCCCCTCCACCGCCGCCGAGCTCTCCGCAGACGCAGACCCAGCCGCAGGCGCAGACCCAGCCGCAGGCGCAGGCGCAGGCGCAGACCCAGCCGCAGGCGCAGGCGCAGGCGCAGACCCAGCCGCAGGCGCAGACGCAGACCCAGCCGCAGGCGCAGTCGTCGGAGCGGGCGCGGGCGCAGGCGCAGGCTCGTCCTGGGTGGGCCGCTTGGCCGCGGCGGACGACGCGACGAGCGCGCCCGCCAGCGTGAGCGCGACGACCCGGAGTGCACTGCGGGAGGGCGTGTTTTTGCGGGCCGCGACCACGAGTCTTGCGGGCTTACCACGGACGTTCCGAGGCGCCATGAGAAAGTCACTCATCTCTGCGTGACGCTTGTCGGAGGGGACACACGGCGCCGACGGGTAGCACGCTGGCGCGCGTGATCGTTACGAATTCTCGGTGTCGCCGCGCGCGGCTTCGGCGCGTCCCACCCGCGTCTCGATCCGCGTCGCCGGGCCTGTCACCCATTCGTGCGACGGCGTGGGCCAGCCCGAGACGCTAGTCCGAAGCCCATGGCGCGCCGGACGACTCTCCTCTTCTTCTTGGTTGGTTCCCTGGGAACGCTCCTTGGGTGCTCGTCGACCACGAACACGGGCAACGCGTGCAGCGAGCCCACCGCGCAGGTCGCGTCGAAGCTCGAGACGCGTTGCGTGGGAACGGCCAAGTCGTGCTCGTCGTTCTACGGCATCTCCTCGCGCTCGGGGCAGCGCGCGTGCGCCGACCAAGACGGCTGCTACCCCGACTTCGACAGCATGTCGTGCAAGGGCACGGTCACGCCCTGCAGCAAGCACTCCCGCTCGGAGACGTATTGCAAGGGCACGGTCGGCTGCAAGTGGGAGACCGGCGAGGGCGGCGGAAGCAGCTCGGGCGAGAGCTCGAGCTCGGGCGCGCCGTCGAGCTCGGGCAGCACCGCGACGCAGCCTTGCCCGCCCGCCGGCGGCGACGCGGGCCCCGGCACGCCTGTCTCGAGCGGAGGCCCCAACGGCGACCCTGCGACCTGTGTGGGAGACGACTGCGACGGGGGCGTCACGAGCAGCAGCGGCGGCGGAAGCAGCAGCGGCGCCGCGCCTCCCGACGGCGGCGGCAACACCGGCGGCAGCAGCAGCGGCGCCGCGCCCCCCGACGCCGGTACCAGCAGCAGCGGCGGGGCCAGCAGCGGCGGCGCGCCGCCCCCCTCGCCGCCCCCCTGACGCGGGACGTTTCGTGACCAGCGGGTGGCCGGGCCACCCCACGCGCCGACCATGCCAGGCCGCACCTGCGCGCTCACCCGCGAATTCGCGGGTCGGGCCACTGGCACCGCGCTCGCAACGGGCCACGCATGCCCAAGGTCACCCTCTCGTCCACCGCGCGCCACGCCTTCTCGCCCGACACGCGCGAGCGCGGCGGCAAGCTCCTCCGGTATCGGCGCGTCACGATCGACGGCGTGCAAGACGGCTGGGTGGGCGCCACGGTCCGCGGCGGCACCGACGCGTTCAGCGTCATCGTCGGCGTGAGGCCGTCGCGCCTGCTCGTCGACTGCACGTGTGACACCTTCGCGCGTGAACATCCATGCATACACATGTGGTCGGTGTTGCTCGCGCTCGACCGCACGGGGGCGTTCGTGCCCGACGCGCGCGAGGCGTTCGTCGAGCCGCTCCACGCGACGGCGACGCGATGGGACCCCGCTGCCCAGCTCGACGCGCTGCACCGCGCGCGCAGAGAGCGACGAAGGCCGACGCGCTCGATCCCCTCGGCGGGCCGGGGTGGGGCGTGACCGGTGGTGCCGAGCACACGATCCCGAGCTCGCTCGACCGCCGTGTGCCCTAACCTCTGACGGGTGACGCGCAGACCGGACATCGACGGCTTGCGCGCGGTCGCGGTGGTCGCGGTGCTCCTCTACCACCTGGGCGCGCCGGGGGCGCGCGGCGGCTTCGTCGGCGTCGACGTCTTCTTCGTCATCTCGGGCTACCTCATCACCAAGATGATCGTGGCCGACCTCGACCGCGGCGGCTTCGGGTTGGGCGCGTTCTACGTGCGCCGCGCGCGCAGGCTCTTGCCCGCGATGTTCGTCGCGATCGCGCTGACGCTCGGCGCATCGTTCTTGGTGCTCGGGCCCGAGCCCATGGCCAACCTCGGGCGCTCGGCGGTGGCCGCCACGCTCGGCGCGTCCAACGTCCTCTTCTGGATCGAGAGCGACTACTTCGACCTCGCGGCCCGACAGAAGCCGCTGCTCCACACGTGGTCGCTCGGCGTGGAGTGGCAGTTCTACGCGGTGTGGCCCGTGGTGCTCGCCGGCGCGCGCGCGGCCGCCCCGAAGAGCAAGCGCGCGCTCCCGGCCTTGGTCGCCACGCTCGGCGCGGTCAGCCTCGCGCTCGACGTCGCGATCGCGCGCGGTGCGCTCACCCTCCCGAGCGGCGTCGACGGCGCGACCACCGCCTTCTATCACATGCCCTTTCGCGTCTTCGAGCTCGCCCTCGGCGCGCTCGTCGTGTGGGCGCCGCCCGCGCGCACGTCGGCGCAGAGAGAAGTGTCGACCGCCGCCGGCCTCGCGATGATCGTCGGCGCGATCGTGACCTTCGACGGGCGCGCGTTCTTCCCGGCGGCCAACGCGCTCCTGCCCACCGTCGGCGCCGCGCTCGTGATCTGGGGCGGCGAGGCACCCGCGATGGCGGCCCCGCTACGCCACCGCGCGACCTCGTACGTGGGCCGCATCAGCTACTCGGTGTACCTCGTGCACTGGCCGCTGATCGTGCTGACGGAGTACGCGCTCTTTCGGCCGCTGCGCCCGGCCGAGGCGGTGGCCGTGGGGGCGATCTCGATCGCGCTCGGAGCGCTGATGCACCACACCGTCGAGCTGCCCTTCCACGAGCGCACCGTGCTCACGCGCGCCCCGCGCTTCGCTCGGCCCGCGCTCGCGGTGATCGCGGCGGCGCTGCTCGTGTGGGTGTCGGCGCGCGCGGCCGCCTCGGGCTGGCCGTGGAGGCTCGACGCCGACGCGCTCGCGCTCGACCCTCGCGAGGACCGGACGGGCGTGGCCAAGGACACCCTCGGGCGGCTCGACTGCCGCGGCCCGTGCGAGTTCGGCGACCCGAAGAGCGCCGACGAGATCCTCGTCGTGGGCGACAGTCACGTCGAGCACTACACCAAGGCCCTGCGGGACCTCGCGGGCGGGCGGTACCACTTCTTTCTCGCGTACGGGCCGAGCTGCTTCTTCGGCGCGACCATGACCACGCGGAGCCCGCTCGACCGCGTCAACCGCCAGTGCGCCGCGTCGAACGCGACGCTCCGCGAGTGGCTCGCCCAGCACACGTTCCGCGCGATCATCCTCTCGGAGCTCTGGTCGGGCTACCGCGAGGCGCTCGTCGACACCCAGACCGGCGCGCCGGTCCGCTTCGCGTCCGACGACGAGCTCTACGCGCGCATGCTCCACGACGCGACGGCCCTCTACGCCGGCTTCAAAGGAAAGGTCGTCGTGCTCGGTCGCGCGCCGAGCACCAACACAGCCTGCTATCAGCGCCCTCGCTACCTGCCTCTGCGCTGCCCCGAGGCGCCGCTCGACGAGCACGCCGCGTTCGCGCGCGCCTTCGCGCGGTTCGCCGCGTCGTCCGAGCTCGATCTCGCGTTCGTCGATCCGGTCGACGACGTCTGCCCGGGTGGCCGCTGCCGCATCACCGACGATCACGGGCGCGTGCTCTACACCGACGTGCACCACCTCTCGCGCTTCGGCGCGGCGCTCGTGGTGCCCCGCGTGATGGCGTTCGTCGAGGGGCGCGCGCCGTGACCTCGCTCGATGCGCCGCTGCGGCCCTCCGCGCTCAGAGGTCGCGCGCGCAGCGGCCGCCGATCGCGTGGTACGTGAAGCCGACCTCGAGACCATCCCATGTACCTTGCACATTCTTGATCTCGTGCCCCTCCCACGTGCCGCCGCGCATGACGCGGTAGCCGCCGTCCTTCCACGAGGGGTGCCCGGCGTAGGTCACGGGCTCGTAGTCGGGCCAGTCGAGCGCGGGCGTCTTCCACCCCGAGATGTCGGCGCAGTCGTCGCACGTCCTCGAGCGCGGCACGTACGCGTCGAGCATCCACTCGCCGACGTTGCCCGCGAGGTCGTAGTGACCGTGCGGGCCCGGCGCCTTCCGGCCCGGCGGCGCGATGTGCGTGCCGCGGTCGAACGGGAAGCGCGTGTCGGCGCCCCAGCTGAAGTTCGGGAAGGCGGCCTCGATGCCGTTGAGCGCCGTCACGGCCTTGTCGTACGCGACGGGGCTGTTGCCCCACGGGTAGGTGTAGCCGCGGTCGTCGCCCGCCGCGACGCCCCACTCGGCGGTCGTGGGCAAGCGTCCGCCGTCCCACGCGCAGAACGCGAAGAGCGTGTACCAGTCGAGGCACACCATCGGCTTGACCTCGAAGTTCTCCTCGAGCTTCGGGTTGGCGTCGGGCTCCGCGCGCCAGGTCGTGGTGCCCCACTGCCCGCCTTGTCCGCGCATGCAGTACTGGATGCCGCCGATGTTCTCGTCGGGATCGCCGTAGCGGCTCTGGATCTGCGCCCAGCTGCTCGGGAGCCGACGGTTCCACGAAGACTGCCAGCCCGAGCCGGCCACGTGGGGGTGGGCCCCGGCTCCCGCGCCCACGCGCGACTCGAAGTGGCTGCGGGGATCGCCGTCCATCGCCTCGAAGAACGCGCGAAGGCGCCCCGTGGTGATCTCGTACTTGTCGAGGCGGTATGCGCTCACGTTCGCGGTCATGTCCCACGCGGGCACGCCGTACGTCACCACGTCGCCCACGTTGGGCACGCGCGCGCTCGCGCAGCAGCTCTCGTTGCCGTTCGGTCCGCAGTGCGCTCCGGCGCCCAGCTTTCCGGTGCAGCTCGGCGCGACCTGACACACGTGATCGGCCGAGCACGCGCCGCTCGCGCAGTCCGACGACGCCGCGCACTTGCTGCCCGCCACGCACTTCGGCGCGTCGGGCCCGCCGCAGTCCACGTCGGTCTCGGCGCCGTTCTTCACGCCGTCGGTGGGCGAGGGCGCCTGGCACACGCCCGCTCCGCACACGCCGCTCGCGCAGTCACTCCCCGCGACGCACGCCTTTCCGTCGGCGCACGAGGGCGCACCCTTGCCGCCACAGTCGACGTCGGTCTCGTCGCCGTTCTTGGCGCCGTCCTTCGCGTTCGCCGAGAGGCACTTGTGCTCTTCGCAGAGGCCGCTCGCGCACTCGCTCGGCACCGAGCACCCGTGACCGGTGCCGCACGCCGGCGCGCCGGGCTGCCCACACTGCGCGGAAGCGAGGTCTTGGCCCGGGCTGACGGGCGCCTCCGCCGATGCGGCGTCGTCGACGCCGGGCAGGAGCCCGCACCCCGCCGAGGCCGCGACAACAAAGAGGAGTGTGAGGGCTCGCATGCGCGGGGGGTTGCTTTGCACGCGCGAGGCCAGCGCGTATCTCGCGGAGATCGTTGAATGGATCGCTCGCGCGCGCGCGGGCTCGAGTGCACGGGGTTGCACTCGAGGTGCGCGGCGGCGGCTGCACCTGCGATGGCGTCTGCGCACGCCGCCCTCCGCGAGCTCGCGCGATCGCGGGGCCACGCACATCGTGAATGTGCGTTCACAGCCTGACGCTGTGAGGCCGGACAGCACATGAGGACTTCAGTCATTTCATGGACTTGAAGGTCACCAGGGGAGCGCGGCGGGTGGCCCGCGACGTGCACACGACCGCGTTCGCATGCACCGCCGACTCTTCCCCGCTCTCGCGCTGTTCGCGGTGGTCGCGCTCCCCGGGAGCGCCCTCGCCGACGACGACGACGACGATCCGCCGCCGCTCCCGCCGCCCGTCGCACCGGCTCCCGCTCCGGCGCCCGCCCCCGCGGCCACCGTGGCCGTGCCTCAGACCGAGGACTCCGTCACGCTCCGCAGCGGCGGCTTCTTCAAGGGCAAGGTCGAGCAGATCGTCCCCGGCAGTCACGTCACGATCCTGCTCAGCGAGGGTGGCTCGCGTCGCTTCGCGTGGAACGAGATCGAGAAGGTCGTCGTCGCGTCGCACAACGCGCCCGCGCCCGCCGCGCCCGCGCCCGCCCACGACATGAAGGGGCCGCTCGCGCGCGTGCACATCACGGCGCCCAAGCAGGTCATCCTCTATCGGCGGCCCGCCGGCACGAGCAGCTGGGTCAAGGCGTGCGAGTCGCCGTGCAACCAGGAGCTGCCGCTCGGCGACGGGTACCGGGTCACGGGCAACGGCATCGCGCAGTCCAAGGAGTTCAACCTCAAGGCGTCACCGGGCGGCGCGGTCGACATCGTCGTCGATCCTCCGGCCACGGGCGGCATGGTCGTCGGCGGCATCATGGCCTACGGCGGCGCGGTGGGCGCGTACGTCGGCTTGTTGATGACCGCGGTCGGGCTCGGCGGCGGCTCGTGCAGCAGCAGCCGCACCTCCTATTCGTCGTCGAGCTACTCGTGCCAGAAGAGCACCGCGACGCGCGACGCCGGGCTCATCACCATGGGCGTCAGCGCGGCCATCGCAGGCGCGGGCTTGCTGATCTTCCTCAACAGCGCCAAGACCGACATCGACCAGCGCGGGCCCGCCACCAACGACGCGTTCGTGCGCACGCCCACGTGGCGCGTCGCGACCTCGAGCGCCGAGAGCGCGCTGTCGGCACCTCCCGCCACGTACCCGCTCCTCTTCCAAGGCCGCTTCTAGGTCTCGAACGCCGCGACGGGCGCGCCCGATCCGGCGCGACGGGGCGAACGCGCACGCGACCTGGACGTCGGCGCGTCCACGGTGGTGCGCGCGGCGACAGCGGAATCCCACGCGGATGGCCGCGCGCCGGTCGAGCAGACCGCTGGCGCATCGATTGCTACGTTGCGCCTTCGATGCGAACGACCCCGCGCTCGAAGTCGCTCTTCACGGCGTGGCTCTTCCTCGGCGCGGCGGCATGTGGCGGTGCCGGCGAGACCGCGACCACGCCGCCCGCGGAGGTGAGTGACGCGTCGACGACGGGCGACGCGTCGACGACGGGAGACGCCACCGCGGCGTCGGACGCTGGCACCACGTCGGACGCCGGCCCCCTCCCGCCTGTGACGTGCGCGTTCGAGATCGCCGCGAGCGGCGCAAAGCTCTGCGCGATCGATCCGACCAAGACGACGCCAGGCGTGACCGACACGTTCGGCTTCCACGCGGTCGGCTTCCCGGCGACCGTGACCGCCGACACTCCCGTCTACGTGCACTTCGTGGGCACAGGCGGCGATCCGGCCAAGCCGGCGACGCAGACCTTCCCCAACCAGCTGCTCATGGAGGAGCTGACGGCCCTCGGCGCGCTCGTGCTCCTGCCCGCGTACGACAACGAGCCCAGCGTCGGCGCGCTCTGCAAACAAGACCTCGACTGCTACGAGCCGGTGCGCGACGAGATCCTCTTCGGCGACGACGCGCCCGCGCCGTACACGTCGATGAAAGACGTCAAGAAGCCCAACGACGCCCTCTCGCGCATCGCGGCGCTCGTGGACGCGCTGCATCGCAGCGGCATGCTCGGCGCCACCCCGCCCGCGGCGCTCGCAGGCGGCAAGCTCGACTGGTCGAAGGCGCGCGTGGGGGGACACTCTCAAGGTGGCGGCCACGCGGGCCTCATCGCGAAGCGCTTCGCCGTGGAGCGCGTGTGCTTCTTGAGCTCGCCGATCGACGGCGCGCCCGACGGCGCAGGGGGTGGGCTCCCTGTCCCCTGGACCGCGGGGGTCTGGGCCACCGACGTCTCGCGGCGACGCGCGGCCGTCCACGAGGACGATCCCGGCTTCGCGAAGGCGGCGGCCAACCTCGCCGCGATGACGATGGTCGAGGACACGCACTGGCGACGGCTCCGCTTCGCGACCGCCGACCCGCACGCGTCGACCGTGAAGGACCCGGCCGCGGCGCCCGTCCGGCGTGCGTGCGTGCTCTAGCGCCGGCGCGCATCCGCGCGATCCGCAGAGATGCGACATCTCCCCACATCGCTCGAGCCGCCGAAAATCCGGCCAGAATCGGCCGGGTCGCCTTGCCCGTCACTCTACCGTGAGGTACGCCTCCCTGCCCCTCGCTCGTCGCGCGGAGGGGCGGGAGGTCGCCTCGTGCCGTTTCGAAGCTCCAACGTCCGTGCCCTCGGCGCCTTCGCCGCGGGCGTGCTCGCCTTCACCTTTGCGGCGTGCTCGTCGTCCGACGACGCCGCCGCGCCGGGCGGAGACGGCGGCACCGTGACGCCGCCCGACGGCAGCACGCAGACCGACGGCGGCGGCAGCACGTTCGACGCCGCCAGCATCCCCGACTGCGTCGACGCGATCGGCACCGACGCTGCCGACACGCGCAAGCTGAGCGATCCGACCGGCACGGCGACCGTCGAGGTCAGCGGCGCGGGGTGCGCGCGCACGTTCACGCTCTCGAGCACGGCCGTCCGCAAGGACGATCTGCCCAAGAGCCCGCGCACGGTGAGCGAAGCGGCCGGACGGCCGAGCGTGCACACCAAGAACGATCTCTTCGACGCGCTCTACCAGCTCGCCCTCGACGAGGCGAAGGAGTGCTCGGTCAGCGAGATCAAGGACGGCGCCTTCCGTAACGGCGGCGCGCTCACGTGCCCGCAGGGTGGATGCTTCGAGACGGGCCGCAAGTGGACCTACGTCTGGACGCGCGACACGTCGTACGCCGTCGACCTCGGCCTGGCCTGGATCGACCCGCTGCGCGCCAAGAACTCGCTCGACTTCAAGCTGTCGACGCGACGCGCCGGCGACGACCTCCAGATCGTGCAGGACACGGGCACGGGCGGGAGCTACCCCGTGTCGACCGACCGCGCCGTGTGGGCGCTCGGCGCGCGCGAGGCGCTGCGCCACCTGCGCGGACAGGAGCGCACCGACTTCACCGCGCGCGCCCTCACCGCGATCAAGAACACGATCGCGCACGATCGCGCCGTCGCCTTCGACGCGCGCGACGGGCTCTACCGCGGCGAGCAGTCGTTCCTCGATTGGCGCGAGCAGACGTACCCGGCGTGGACGGTTCCCGACCTCGTGCACATCGGCATGAGCAAGTCGCTGTCGACCAACGCCGCGCACCTCGCGCTGCTCACCACGGGCGCCGAGCTCGCCGGCGAGACGGGCGACGCGGCCGAGGCGACACGCCTGGGCAAGATGGCCGAAGACCTCCGCACCGCGATGCGCGCGCGTTTCTGGCTCGCCGACGACAAGCAGCTCTCGACCTTCGTGACGACCGAGCTCGACAACGCGCCGGCGCGTCGCTTCGATCTCCTGGGCACGTCGCTCGCGGTGCTGCTCGACGTCACCACGCCCGACCAGGCCAAGGACGCGATCGCCAGCTACCCCACGCTGGCCTACGGCCCGCCCGTGATCTTTCCGCAGCAGAAAGACACGCCGATCTACCACAACCGCGCGATCTGGCCGTTCGTCACGGCGTACTGGGTGCGGGCGGCGCGCAAGGTCGGCAACGACGCGGCGTTCGACGCGGGCGTGCGATCGCTCATGCGCGGCGCGGCGCTCAACCTCTCCAACATGGAGAACCTCGAGGTCGCCACCGGCAAGCCGTTCGTCGACGACGGCGCCAACTCGGGGCCGGTCGTCAACTCGCAGCGACAGCTCTGGTCGGTCGCGGGCTACCTCGCCATGGTGCACGCCATGTTCGGCGTCGACGCCACGGCCAAGGGGCTCCGCGTGTCGCCGTTCGTCACGCGCGGCCTGCGCCGCACGCTCTTCGCGTCGGCCAAGACGATCACGATCGACGACCTCCCGTTCGGCGGCAAGACCGTGAACGTCATCGTGAGCCTGCCCGACGCGGGCGCGGGCGCCGACGGCGGCGCGTACAAGGTCGCGCGCGTGCGCGTGAACGGCGTGGACGCGCCCGGAGGTGAGGTCGACGACGCAGCGCTCGGCGCCAAGAACCTGGTCGAGGTCGAGCTCGCCGAGCCCGACGCGCCCGCCCAGACCGTCCGCACGATCACCGACGTCAGCGACTACAAGAGCATCTTTGGTCCCAAGACGCCGACGATCACGGCGCTCGGCCTCGACGCGGGCAAGGTCAAGCTCGACATCGACGCCGCCGGAGAGAACGCCGACGTGACGATCGACGTCTACCGAGACGGCGCGCGCGTGGCGACCAACCTGCCCGGCGCGACCACCAGCTGGACCGACGCGGCCACCGTGGGCGACGCGTCGCCCAGCCACTGCTACACCGTCGAGCTGCGCTTCACGTCGAGCGGCAACCGCTCGCAGCACTCCGCGCCTTCGTGCTTCTGGGGCAGCGGCTACCAGCGCATCCAGAGCGTCGACGCGTCGGCCTTCACCGTGAACGGCGGCAACGGCGTGACCAACTACGGTCGCTTCTTCTACGAGAGCTGGGGCGACGCGGGGCACTCCATCACGGCCACGTTCACCGCCACGCGCACGGGCGCGCACCTGGTGCAGGCCGTGTACGGCAACGGCGCCGGCGCCTTGAGCACGGGCATCACCTGCGCGGTCAAGCACGTCACCGTCGAGGAGGTCGGCGGGGCGACTAAAGATGCCGGATACATGTTCATGCCGCAGCGCGCCGACTGGGCGTCGTGGGGCGACTCGTCGTTCGTGCGCGTGGACCTCGTCGCGGGCAAGACCTACCGCGTGCGCCTCGAGCACGACGCGCGCAGCGTGAACATGAGCGCGTTCTCGCACTTCAACGACTACACCGGCGGCACCGGCGGCACGGGCGGCGCCTTCTCTCGCGTCAACGTGGCAGAGCTCAAGCTCCTCTCGCTCGCCCCGTAGCCAACCGCAGACGCAGACGCAGACGCAGTCGCAACCGCAGCCGCGAGCCGCGGCCCGCGTCGACGCTCACCGCGCAGAGTGCTAGATGAAACCCATGCGCCGCGGCGTCCTCATCCTCCCGCTCTCCCTCGTCGCCCTCGCCTGCCAGATGGGCCCGCGCGAGCCCGACCCTGCGCAGGCCACCAAAGACCCGACACCGGCCAAGGTCGCCACCCCCGAGGCGCCCAAGGTCGAGCGGCTCGGCGCCACGTTCGACGCGGCCGCGACGCAGGCGAGCCTCGGTGACGTCGCGAAAGATGCAAAGAGCTACGCGGGCAAGACGTTCGTGACGACGGGGACCATCACCGCCGTGTGTCAGCACCGCGGCTGCTGGATGGAGATCAAAGACGACGCGAGCGAGGCCCACGTGAAGATGGCCGGGCACGCGTTCTTCGTCCCGCGCAGCGCCAAGGGCCGCAAGGCGCGCGTCTACGGCGCGCTCGTGCCGAGCAACGCGCCCGAGCCGTCGTGCGGCGAGCACGCGGCGCGCGGTGAGAAGGGTCAGGGCTGCAAGGCCGAGGCCGAGGCGCAGCTCGGACACCCGCTCGCCAAGCTCGAGCTCGAAGCCCGCGGCGTCGAGCTGCTCTGACGCGACGGGATCGAAGCGGCGCGCGTGGCGAGCCGTCACCGCCGGCGCGTCAAGGCTGCGGGTCGGCTCCCGCGCGGAAGTTGCGCGCGGCCTCGGCAGCCGTGAGCGCGCGGTCGTAGACGGCCACCAGGTGATAGTCGCCTCGCCAACGGCGATCGCTCGTGAAGCCGTCGATCTCGTTCGCGATCGCGAGCCCGTACTCGGCAAAATCGAACGACGCGTTGGGCACGAAGTCCGTCGAGGGCACACCGTCGACGTAGAACGCGATCTCACCGGTGGCGCGCGCCGTCACGAGCAGGTGCGTGAGCACGCCGGCCTTGGCCTCGAGCGCGCCGACGCGCTCGATCTCCTTGTAGCCAGCGTCCGTCCGGATACGAAAGACCAGGTTGCCTCCGCTCTGCGCGAGCGTGAAGTTGCGCGTCTCGGCCCCCGTGTACGACATGGTCACGATGCGCGCCGGCCCGAACTGCGATTTGGTCAGCGGGCGGACCCACGCCTCGACGGTGAGCTGTCCGCTCGCCGAACAGCGCGTCTGGATCGCCTTCGCGGGCGCCGTCGACTCGCCGATCGCGCGGCCGGAGACGGTGAGGCGCTCGGGCGCCCACGCGACACCGGGATCGCTGCCCGCCTCGAGCACGCCGCCGTCGCCGTCGGGTGCGGGCGCCGGTCGCAGCGCGAGCTCGAGCCCGTCGCCTCCGTCCGCCGTGTCGTGCACGACCAACCCGTCGTTCTCGCGGAAGGCGAAGAACGCGACGAGGCCTTCGGTCACGCGCCCCGCGGGCTCGGCCGCGTCGACGTCGAGCACCTCCGCGTCGGACGCGGGCGGCGCGAACGTGCGCACGTCCTCGGGCGCCGCGTCGATGGAGCCCCGCGGAGGCGCGCCGCCGGAGAGCTCCTCCGTGTCGTACAGCAGCGTGCACGAGAGCGCGGCCGTCGCCGACAAGGCGAGCGCCAGCGTGAGACGAAGACCACGAGCCACTGTCGGTCAGCGTAGCAGACGCGCGGCACACGATTCTCCGGTGCGCACAGCGAACCACACCGGCCCACGCGTCGTTCGCCCACGCGTCGTACGCGGCGGCGTCAGATCGGGTCGATGAGGACCTCGCGGTCCTTGGCGCCGTTGGCCGGGCCCACAAGCCCGCGGCGCTCCATGGTCTCGACGATGCGCGCGGCGCGGTTGTAGCCGAGCCCGAGCTTTCGCTGGAGCCACGAGGTAGAGCACCGGCGCGTGTCGGCGACGATGCGCACGGCCTCGTCGTACATCGCGTCTTGCTCGCCGTCGTCCTCGGGCGCGGCGCCGCCCTCGTCGTCACGGGGCTTGAGGATGTTCTCGTCGTAGACCGGCTCGCCCTGCGCGCGCAGGTGATCGGTCACGAGCTGCACCTCTTCTTCGCTCACCCACGGGCACTGCACGCGGCGCGTCTCGTTGGTTCCGTTGAGCTTGATGAGCATGTCGCCCTTGCCGAGCAGGTGCTCGGCGCCTTGCTCGTCGAGGATGGTGCGGCTGTCGACCTTCTGCGCGACGCGGTACGCGATGCGCGTGGGGAAGTTCGCCTTGATCATGCCGGTGATGACGTCGACGCTCGGCCGCTGCGTGGCCAAGATGACGTGCATGCCCGCCGCGCGCGCCTTCTGCGCGAGCCGGGCGACGGCCGCCTCGACCTCCTTGCCCTGCTGCATCATGAGGTCGGCGAACTCGTCGACCACGATCACGATCATCGGCAGGGGCTCGGGGTACTGCTGCTCACCCTCGGGATCGTCGAAGCCGACCGACAACGTGTCGGTGAAGCCGTGGGCGTCCTTGCCGGTGATGGCCTTGCCGAGCGGGTTCTTGGCCTCGCCCGCGATGACGCGTTTGACCCACGCGTTGTACGTGCCGATGTTCTTGGTGCCGGCGTCGGCGAAGAGCTGGTAGCGGCGCTCCATCTCGTCGACGGCCCACTTGAGCGCCGTCGACGCCTGCTTCATGTCGGTGACGACGGGCAGCAGCATGTGCGGGATACGATCGAACGGCGCGAGCTCGACGACCTTGGGGTCGATCATGAGCATGCGCAGCTCTTCGGGCGTGCGCCGGTAGAGCAGCGACGTGAGCATGACGTTGAGCCCGACGCTCTTGCCCGCGCCGGTCGCGCCGGCCACGATCGTGTGGGGCATGCTCGCGAGGTCGGCGTAGACGGGGTTGCCCACGATGTCGCGACCGAGCACCACCGGCAGCGGCACGTCGAGCTGCTGGAAGCGACGGTCCTCCACGAGGTCGCGCAGGTTGACGGCGTGACGCTTGTCGTTGGGCAGCTCGAAGCCGATGCGGTTCTTGCCNNGGGATGGGCGCGACGATGCGCACCTTCTTGGCGAGCGCGAGGGCCAGGTCGTCGGCGAGCGCGGCCACCTTGCTCACCTTGGTGCCCGCGACGGGCGACACCTCGAACGTCGTGACGACCGGGCCGGGCAGGATCTCTTCGACCTTGCCCGTGACCTTGTAGTCGCTCAGCGTCTTGACCAGCAGCTCGGCGCTCCTGCGGAGCTTCTCTTCGTCGAAGAGCGGCCCCACCGTCGTCTCCGCCGGCACCAGGAAGTCGATCGACGGAAGCTTGAACCCCGCCGGCGCCTTCTTGTCCTTCTTGCCCTCGGGCCGCGCGTCCTTGGCGAGCGCCGCCGACGTGTCGACGATCGTGATCTCGGTCGCCTTCTTGGGGCGCGCGCGCTTGGACTTGGGCGCGACGTCGGCCACCTCGAGCGGCGTCACGGCGAGCGCGCGCGGCTCCGGCTCCGCGTCGTCGTCGTCGCGGTCTTCGTCGGCCGCGGCGGCGATCTCGACGCTCGCGTCCGCGGGCAGATCGTCTTGATCGATGGCGACGGCGGGCGCGCGCTTGCGGGTCTTCTTCTTGGGCGGCGCGGGCGTGGGCGCGGGCGCGGGCGTCGGCTCGGCCACCACGAGCGGGCTCTCGACGGCGAAGGGCTCCTCGGGCGAGCGCGCGTCGGCGTCGAGGATCGGCGGCGGGTCGTCGTCGTCGCTGGCGAGGATCGTCGCCTCGCCGTCGGCGCGGAGCTCGATCACCGGCTCCTCTTCACGACGCTTGGCCTCGGCGCGCTCGCGCTCGAGCTCCCGGGCCTCCTTCCACGCACGCGCCACGCGCTGCGTGGTGGCACGCGTCCAGCGCACGAAAGAGCGGCCCACCTGCGCGAGCCACCGCATGAGGGCGATGAACGAGAACGACGCACGACCGATCAAGATGAGGCCGAGCAGCGCGAAGCCGACGAGGAACGAGCCCGCCGTCGAGAAGAGCGAGCGCGCGAGCTCGCCGAACAGCTCGCCCACCATGCCGCCGCCCGGGTGCCTGCCGAAGACGAGCTTCTCGGGCCACGCGACCTGGACCAGCGACGCGCCGATGACGCAGATGAGCAAGTTGCCCGCGAGGCGCGACGGCGTGACCAGACTGCGCTTGCCGCGCACGAACGGGATGCCGAGCAAGAGCGCCTCGATCGGCACGACCCAGGCGAGCACGCCCACGAGCGTCACGAGCGCGCGCGCGACCGACGCGCCGACCGGTCCGATCCAGTCGTCGCCATGGATGGGCGGGGACGTCGGCACGCCGTCGGGGCCGAGCGGCGGCGGCGTCGGATCGCCCGCGTACGACGCGATCGCGAGCGCGACGAACACCGCGAGCGTCCAGAAGAGCAGCGCGGCGACCTCCCTCCCGCGCGCGAAGTCGCGCGGCGGCGGGGCCATCACGTGGCGCATGTGTGGCGCACGGACGTTCGTCGGCAGCTCGCGCCCCTGCGCGAGGCGAGCCTCGTCCGACGTCACGGCCCGACGGGGCGCGAAGACGGGCGGGCCCGGGCTGAGCGCGGAATCCGCGTCCAGTGCGAGCTCTGGCGGGGGCGGTCCCACGCGGTTGCCCCCTTTTCCAAGTAGCGTCCCAAGCACTGACATGCCTACCTTATCCTACACTGGAACCTAGCGGCCTGTGGTGGCGGCGGTCAACTCTTGCGCAAAGTGTTGGGGGCTTTGGCGATTCATCGTAGAGTCCATCCGCCAGGAACCCCCACGGCCTGGACTGCAGGAGCTTTTTCGCGTGGGATATCGCGAGGCGGGGCTCATCTACGGAGAGGCGCTCCCAGTCGCTCGGTCGAGGTTGGAACGATGATGAAAGTCGGTCGTGCGGCAGTGCTGGCCGCGGCGCTCGGCGCCTGCGCACTGTCGTGCCGCGTGGCAGAGAGCGACGTCAGGCGATGGGAGACGACCGAGCGCGGGCCGTTCAAGCTCGTCGCGGTCATCACCCACGACAAGTACAGCTGGGAGCTGCGCACCGAGGCGGCGCTCTCGCTCGTGCGCATGCCGCCCCGCGGCGGTCAGCGCAAGGGCATCGGCTTCTTGATCGACAAGTACAAGGCCGAGGACGAGACCGAGAAGGACGGCGCGCTCGTGCAGCTGCCCGAGGCCGCCCGACGCGAGATCGTCGCGCGCATGGCCCCCGAGCTCCTCAAGCAGCTCGGCACCGCGCCGCCCGCGCGCACCGAGGACGGCCGCATGCCGGCCGACCCGTCGGTCCCGTACAAGGACGCGACCTTCGCGATGCTCATCCACGAGCCGCCGCTGGTGAGCGACGAGGCGATCCGCACCCAGCTCAAGGACGCCCTCACCGCGTGGGCGCAGACGGGCTTCGAGGACCGTATCGAGAACGGCTCGCAGCAGTACGGCCTCGAGCAGATGATGCGTTACCTGGGCGCGCCGAGCGTGCGTCAGCTGCCGGCGCTCATCAACGAGAACGCCCACCGCGTCGACCGTATCTGCGCGCTCATCGCCGACATCGGCGAGGACCAGACCAAGCTCAAGGCCTCCGAGGCGCTCGTCGCGCTGTCGAAGCTGTACCACTCCGACGAGTGGCTCCAGGCGCAGACGAAGATCGTCAAGG
This sequence comes from Myxococcales bacterium, assembly GCA_020430845.1. Classification (GTDB taxonomy): domain Bacteria; phylum Myxococcota_A; class Polyangia; order Polyangiales; family Polyangiaceae; genus Labilithrix. The sequence goes on along the minus strand of JAGQJA010000387.1, from coordinate 1,007 downwards.
AGCACAACGCCAAGAACAACCAGAAGGCCGACGACAACCAGGTCGCGGGCCAGGTGGCGAAGATCCAAGACCGCCGCGTGACCGAAGAGGTCTTCCCGGCGATGAAGAAGATCGGCGGTCGCCCCGCGGTCGAGTACCTGTTCGGCTACGCGGGCGACGGCAAGATGCTCGAGAACCGGCGCAAGCTGGCGCTCGCCGCGCTCGAGGGCCGGGTCGACAAGAACAACCCGCAGGACCTGCAGCGCATCTTCGAGATCGCCAAGAACAACGAGACGCCCGACAGCGTGCGCGACGTGGCGTTCAACCGCCTCGGCGAGTTCCCCAAGGAGCAGATCGTCCCCAAGCTCTACACGCTCTTCGATCCGCCCAAGTGGAAGGTGCGCTGGGTCGCCGCGTCGCTCGTGCTCAAGACGCAGGGCACCAAGGGCGTGCCCGAGTTCATGAACCACCTGCCGCGCACCGCGAGCACGAAGATGGGCATGACCGAGCCCCTCTCGTACGGTGGGCTCATCGCCAAGATGGAGCCCGGCCCCGGCGACACCAAGCCCCGCGCTGCCATCACCCCCTACCTCGGCGCCAAAGACCTCGGCCCCAAGCTGACGGCCCTCGGCTTCTTCTGGGAGGGAAAGAAAGCCGACCGCGGCGCGGTGCAGCCGTTCGAAAATGACAGCTCGCCGCTGCCTAAGTGTGAAAAGGAAGACGAGTGCTCATGGCAGTGCGACGTCCCGAAGGCCTCGAATCCAAAGGAAACGGAGCCCAAGGAGCTGAAAACCGTTGGGGAATTCGTGAAGTTCTGTCTGATTCCCTCGATGGAGAAGTAAGATTTTCGAGCGAACCGTCCGCTCTGAGCGGTAAAATCGGACCCAGGTAGAAGACCCAGTCATGAGCGCCGATCCGAACAGGAAGAGCCCTCGCACGTTCCAGTGCCGGGACGTGCTGTGGGACACGTTCGAGCAAATGGCTCGGGAGCTCGAGTGCAGCGTCGACTACCTCATCAACGAGGCGAT
>JAGQJA010000386.1 GCA_020430845.1 Myxococcales bacterium | reverse complement strand
GGGCGGGGTTTGGGGAAGGCGGGGGGCGGGAATATCGGGCGGGGTTTGGGGGCTTTTTTGGGGCTAACGCTGCTTGCACCGGGAGCAGGGGGGCGATTCTCCTTGCGCGTAAGGATTTTCCCTACATACTCCTACTCTGCCCTCTCGTCGGCCGTATCCCGCGGTTGGCCTCGCAAAGAAAGGTACTCGCTCGCTCCGCCGTGTCGGAGACCGCTCTCTCGGACGCTTTCACGGGTCCTGCCGAGCGCTGATTTGTGAGCTCGCCCCGCTCAAAGAATTTGACAAACTGGGTATCTTGAGGCTACAGTACGCCCGCCTGAAGTTGTGTTCACGTGCACGTGCCAGAGCTGTCTTAGCTGGGCAACACGGCTGAACTAGCAGGCGGCGAAGTCTCGCCATGAATGATTGGACCACGGCTGAGTTGGTCCTGGGACGGCGCATTGCGCCCGCGGGGGGTCCGCAACCACCGAAAGTGAAGGAGACGGTCGATGCAGGCTACCGAGGTCAAGTTCAGGGTCGGCGACAAGGCGGTCTATCCCGCGCACGGCGTGGGCGAGGTCGTCAAAATCGTCGAGCTCGACATCGCCGGGCAGCGCCAGAAGTTCTACGAGGTCCGCATCCTCGACAAGAACCAGACGGTGAAGATCCCCGTGGCCAACGCCGACGCGCTCCGCGAGCTCGTGAGCGAAGAAGAGATCCAGGAGATCTTCGACATCCTGCGTGAGCGCACCATCGCGTTCGACAAGCAGACGTGGAACCGCCGGTACCGCGGCTTCATGGACAAGATCAAGACCGGCTCGATCTACGACGTGGCCGAGGTGCTCCGCGACCTCTACCGCCTCAAGACCGACAAGCAGCTCTCGTTCGGCGAGCGCCGCATGCTCGACACCGCGCGCTCGCTCATCGTCAAGGAGATCGCGATCGCCCGCGAGCAGACCGAAGACGACGTCAAGTCGGAGATCGAAGCGATCTTCGTCAGCAACTGACAATCTTCGACGCCGCGTAGAGCGCGTCCCCCGACTCGGGTGGGCGCGCTTCGCGTTCTGTGCGTGCGCGTCCCCCCGACTCGGGTGGGCGCGCTTCGCGTTTTGTGCGTGCGCGTCCCCCCAGCTCGGGTGGGCGCGCTTCGCGTTCTTGTGCGCGCGTGCGGCGTCAGGCGTCGAGGAGACCGAAGTCCCAGGTCTCGTCGGCCTCGCGTAGGCCAGACACGGCGGCCTCGACGCGGCCGAGAAGCTCGGCAGGCGCACACGCCGACGAAGGACGCACGCCGACGGCGACGCAGTTGTGCCACTGCCACACGCGCGCGGCGGTCACGCCCGGGACGCCGTAGACGAGCTCGAGCGTGCGGCGGATGCGGGGCGGGAGCGGCGCAGCGGCGGCCATCGGGTCGCAACATAGTCGTGCCGCGGCGGTGTTCAAGGTCCGCGGCGAACGAATCGGCGACGGCGCGAAACCTCTACAGTTTTTCGAGCGCGGCCGCAGTGAGCTCGTCGAGGCTGTACGCGCGGTCGGCGCTGTGATCCTGGATGAACTTGGTGACGCGACCGGGCGCGACGGGCACGAGGTCCGGCCCCATGGGGCCGACGACGTCGCCGCCGACGACGAAGCGCACCTCGGCAGCGTCGAGCCACGCGCGGTCGTAATAATCCTGGACGCGGAGGCGCTTGGCCGCGTGGGCGCCGCTCCGGAACGCACGCAGCGCGCACCGCGGGGTGTCGAACGAGAGCTTGGCCCCGCCGTCGAGCTCGATCTCCGCGCGCCACGGGCTCGCGGGATCGATGCGCATGCCGCACGTCTTGCAGCGTTCTTCTTTCTTGCAGGCGCTCGACACCGCGACGAAAGCGAGCGCGGCGAGCACGGAGCGACGGGAGAGCTTCATGGGAAGAGCGGGGCTCCGTGAGAGAGGACGAGGTAGCGGACGACGGGGGCAGCCGCGACGAGCGCCGCGACGCCCCATGCCGCCGCGCCGAACGAGAGAGAGCGGCGTGCGAAAGCTCCGAACGCAGCGTGGACGTCGGCGCCTCGGGCCAGGAGCGCGCACACGGCGGCGCCTCCGCCGCGGATCGCGGCGAGGAGCATCGCGCCGAAGAGCGGGTAGCCCAGCGCGAGCACCTCGGGCTTGAAGAGGCAGAACGGGCACGCGTGGTGGGGCGTCTCGAACGCGTGCGGGGCGACCTCGAGCATCGACGCCCCGATCGCGAGCGGCAGCGCGACGAGCGACGCGACGCCGGCAGCCGTGACACGAACGCGCGACGGCGTGCTACGCGCCCAGAGCGCGAGGCCCAGCGCGAGCAGAACCGAGAGCGCGGCGGCCCACGAGACGAGGACGCGCGGTCCCGCCGCGAAGCCGTCGTCGGTGGCGGCCCCGAGCGCGTCGACCTGCACCGAACAGCACGACGAGACGACGGTGAGATCCAGATCGAGCAAGAACTGACCTTGGATGGCGAGATCGATCGCCGAGAGCGGCGCGACGGCGAGCGTGGCCCAGGCGAGCGGCCGGGCGAGGGCGAAGGTGCGCACGCGCGCGTCGAACGAGAACACCTGCGCGACGACGCCCGCCACGAGCGCGACCGCGGCGCTCGTGGTGATGGCGCGAAAGCCCCACGGGTTGGCCGAGAACACACCCCAGCCGCACATGGCGCCGCGCACGCCGCGGCTCAGGCGATCGGCGGCCATGATCGACAAGAGGAGCGCTCCGACCTGGACGACCGCGGCCACGCGCACATAGGTCCGCGAGAGGTCGAGCTGCCTCTCGAGCGCGAGCTGGCCCTCCGACGCGCCGGCCACGTCCCAGTGACGCAGCACGCGCGACGCCGTCTGCGCGGCGCGGAGGAAGAGCGCCGTCGCCACGACGCCCGCGACGAGGCGCAAGAGCACCCACGGCTCGAGCAAGTTCACGGCGCCCCCGAGGTCGCGTCGCCCGAGGTCGCGTCACCCGAGGTTGCGTCGGCTGCTTTCGCGTCGCCCGAGGTCGCGTCACCTGCTTTCGCGTCGCGCTCGTGCAGACGACCTCCCGCCAGCTCGAAGAACCGCGCCGCAGAGAGACGCGAGGTGAGCCGAGGATCGTGGGTCGAGACGAGCACCGCGCGCCCCTCTCCTCCCAGCTCTTCGATGCGCGACGCGACGTCGGCGGCGCGCTCGTCGTCGAGGTGCGCGGTCGGCTCGTCGAGCACGAGCAGGAGCGGATCGTTCATCATCGCGCGCGCGAGCGCCACGCGCTGGCGTTCGCCGCCCGAGAGCGCCTTCGCGAGCGATGACGCCAGGGCGCCGACGCCGAGCCGCTCGAGGAGCTCTTGGGCGCGCGCCACGTCGGCATGTGTGAGGCCATCGGGCACGCGCGGCAAGGTCACGTTCTCGACCGCGGTCATCGCGTCGATGAGCTGGAGATCCTGGAACAAGAACCCGACTTTGCGCCGACGCACCTCGGCGCGATGCGCCTCACGCAGGCGGCTGGTGGGCTCACCGTCGAGCCGCACCTCGCCGCTCGTGGGCGTGAGCATCGCCCCGACGATCGCGAGCAGGGTCGTCTTGCCGCTGCCGCTCGGCCCGCGCACGACGGCCATGTCGCCCCGCGCGAGCGAGAAGCTCACGCCGTCGAGCACGGTGCGCCGCTCGCGCCCGTCGAGCACGCGCTTGACCACGGAGGTCACTTCGACGACGTCGGCCGACATTCCGTGGACCCTAGCAGGCGCGGACCGGGCAGGCAGTGCCAAGTTGTGCCGATCGGCTGCGCCTGTCATGGTGGAGCTGTCCCAGACTCGTCGTTCTTGCGGGGATTTGCATCTGGCACTGCAGATGCTTCCATGTGAGCGAGGTTTCATGTCCAGGTCCCCGCGATCGCTGTGGTTGTTTGCGCTCGCCTTCGTCGCGATTGCGGTGGGGTGCACGCTCAACCCGCAGCCGTTGCCGCCCACGGACGAGGAGCCCGCGCCCGAAGAGCCCGGCAGCCGCGAGTCCAAGGACCCCTCGAGCGACGGGCTCGGTAGCGGCGGCACGGGCGGCTCTTCATCGAGCGGATCGAGCGGGTCGAGCGGATCGAGCGGGTCTCCACCCGCCCCCGACGCCGGGTGCGACGACGCAGGCCAGGACGCCTGCTCGTGCGACGCTGGCGGGGGCGGCGGATGAGACGGCTTCGTCCCCGTGCGCTTGCGGCCATGGCGTTCGCGATCGCGGCGCTCTTCGCGGCGGCGTGCGAGCTCAACCCGCAGCCGCTCCCGCCGGGCGACGACACCACCTCGAGCAGCAGCAGCAGCGGCAGCTCTGGCTTCGACGACCCCACGGCCCCGGCCCCGCCGCCCAACGGCGCGCAGACCGGCGCAGACGCGGGCGCGACGACACGCTCCGACGCGTCGGACGACGCCGACACCGGTCTCGACGCGCCGGACGACGCTCCGGGCGACACCTCGACCGACTGACGCGGCTCGCGGGCGGCGCGCGATCGACGCGGCCGACATCACGAGCCAGGGACGCGGTCAGCCGTTGGCGCCGTCGGGCGACGACACGTACTCCTCGAGCACGTTCGCCGTGAAGTCGGCGAGCAGGCCGTCCGTCACGCGCAGCCGCCGCGACAGGTCGCGCGCGAGGTTGAGGATGATGAGCGTGTAAGCCTTGAGGTCGTGGCGGTAGAGGTTGTCCATGTCCTCGGTGGAGATCCGGAGCAGGCGCGCCGGACCGAGCGTGCGCACGGTGGCCGACCGCGGCTGCATGTCGATGATCGACATCTCGCCGAAGCAGTCGGACGGACCGAGGATCGCCACGCGGGTCTCGCGGCCGCGGCGGCTCTTCTTGAGGACCTCGATCTCGCCGTCGAGCACGACGTACATCTCGCGCGCGGCCTCGCCCTCACGAAAGATCGGGGTGCCCGGCAGCACACGCATCGTCTGCAGCGTGTTGAGCATGTACTCGAGCACGTCGTCGGACAGGGCGCCGAAGAGCCCGATCTCGCGCAGCTGCATCGGCGTGACGGCCGGGTCGGGCCGCGAGCTACCGACGTTCGGAGAAGAAGACATGACCACTTCATCGCGCCGATCGGCGGCGGTGTAAAGCGCTGCGATCAGGGGCAGTGGCCGTGCTCGACCCCGCCGATGATCTCCTTCGTCTGGAAGCCCGCGCACGTGGCGCCGCCGCAGTCGGCGTTGACACCGACGCGGCACCACTTCTTGCACGTCCCGGTGGGCTGCCCGCTCGTCACGACGCACACGGTGCCGGGCCCGCAGCGGTTGGCGCTGTCGCAAGACTGACCGGCCGCCCGGGTGCCGGCGGTCTCGCAGTCGGTGCCGCCCTCGCCGTCGGGCAGGCACGCGGCCGTCCCCGCCGCCGTCGTGCCGCCGCACGCGTTCGCGTCGCGGACGTCGCACTGGACCATGCAGACTTGATAGTTGGGCGCGGGCTGCCCGGCCTGCGTCTTGACCTGATAGCACTTGCCCGTGTTGGGCTTGCCGCACGCGCTGCCCGCGTTGTTGCAGAACGCGTGACACGCGCCGAACATGCACGTGAGTCCGCGCTGGCAGCCGGCCGTCGACGTGCACGCGTGGCCCATGGGCGCGGTGCCGGCGGTGATGCAGCCCACGTTGCCGGTCGCGTCGACCACGTCGCACGTCTCGGCGAGGGTGCAGCCGCACTGGTCGACGTGACCACATACGTTGTTGGGCGCCGACGTCTTGCAGGTGCCCGCGTCGTTGCCGGCGTCACCGCCGCCCGACGACGACGTGGCGCCCGACGAGCCGCTCGACGAGCCGCCGCCGTCGTTGGTGTACGACGTGGGCGGAGGCGGCGCGGGCGTGTCGGAGTCGGTGGGTGACGCGTTCGACTCGAGGTCCGAGGACGCGAGGCGGTCTCCGGTTGCGCAAGCCGTCGCCACGAGCCCCGTGCCCAAGAGCAGGAGCGCCCCGAAGTAAGAAACGTGACGCATCGCGCAGAGGTCTAGCACCCGATCGAGTTACGCACAGGGAACAGGCGCGTCTCAGCGCGGATCGGGAGGAGGTGAACGCACCCAAGCCGAACACAGAGCACACGCGCGCCGTGGCACCCACATGTGAACCGAGGCGTCACACCCGCAGCGCCGGCGCGTGCAGGAGGGCGGCAGACCGCAGGCCGGTCGTGATCACTCGGACTTCGGGTTGAGCGCGCGCGTGAAGACGACGCGACGGCGGCCGCGACCGGCGTAGTCCTCGGACTCGTCGGAGGTCCAACCGACGGCCTCGTGAAAACGAATCGAGCCCTCGTTGCCGGGCGTGGTGATGGCCTTCATGCGGACGCAGCCGAGCGCCTCGCAGCGCTCGCTGAACTTCTCGTAGAGCACGCGGCCCACGCCCTTGCGTCGGTGGTCGGGGTGGATGCCCACCAGGTGCACGTAGCCCGTCTTGGGCGCCTTGAAGACGATGAACCCGAGCAAGAAGCCGATGAGCTGCCCGTCGTCCTCGACGACGAGCGCGTTGTCGCCGAGCTCCCAGAAGAAGATCGGGTGCGCGAACGTGCTGATCGGTCCGCCCCACCAGCGATCGATCACCTCGACGATCTCGTCGAAGTCATCTTTGGTGATCTTCCGGGTCTCCATCGGGTCGCCGCGTAAGATGCTCCGGATTGGCGTCCCGGCGCAACCCCCGTGTGTGCTAAGAGCAGGCCATGACCACGGCGTCTTCGGCGGGCGCGAAGGGCCGGCGCGTGCGGGTGGCGCCGTCGATCCTCTCGGCGGACTTCGCCAGGTTGGGCGAGGAGATCGCGGCGGTCGAGGCGGCCGGCGCCGACTGGATCCACGTCGACGTGATGGACGGGCGCTTCGTGCCGAACCTGACGATCGGCCCGCCGGTCGTCGCCGCGCTGCGCCGCGTGACCAAGCTGCCGCTCGACGTCCACCTGATGATCGTCGAGCCGGAGCGCTACGTGGGCGCGTTCGCCGACGCCGGGGCCGACGGCATCACCCTGCACGTCGAAGCATGTACACACATACATCGCGCGCTCGCGAGCATCCGTGAGCTGGGCAAGCGCGCGGGCGTCACGATGAACCCGTCCACCGACGAGTCGGCGATCCGCTACGTGCTCGACGTGTGTGACCTGGTGCTCGTCATGAGCGTCAACCCCGGCTTCGGCGGACAAAAGTTCATCCCCTCGGCGCTCGACAAGGTGCGCGCCATCCGCAAGATGCTCGACGACGCCGGCTCGGCCGCCGACCTCGAGGTCGACGGAGGCATCACCCCCGACAACGCGCGCGCGGTCGTCGACGCAGGCGCAGACGTGCTCGTGGCCGGCAACGCGGTGTTCGGCCACAAAGACTACGGGGCGGCGATCCGCGCGCTCCGGGGCAGCTGACGGAGGTGCACGTGAGGCGAATCGTCCTGGCGCTCGCTGGCGCGGTGGTGTGGGGCGCCTGCGGAGGCGCGCGACCGACGCCCAAGCCGCCCGAGGTCGTCCCGATCGAAGCGGACGCCGGGGCCAGCGACGGCGACGCGTCGGTCGCCACGACACCGGCCGCGTCGAACCGCAACGCCAAGAAGATCGCGCGCACCCTCTCGGAGGTGAGCGAGCTGCGCGGGCTCACGGCCAAGCGTGAGGTCCCGGGCGAGACGCTCGAACGTCACGCGCTCGTCGAGGCCGTCAAAGAGAAGGCGCTCCGCGAGTACCCGGCCGAGGCCATCAAGCGCGAGGGCACGGTCTTGCAGCTCTTCGGCTTCGCGCCTCCGGGCTTCGACTACCTGAGGGAGATGATGGGGCTGCTCGAGTCGCAGCTCGAGGGCTTCTACGATCCGAAGACGGGGACGATGTTCCTGGCGGGCGACCTGCGCGGCGAGCAGGCGCGCGCCACGCTCGCGCACGAGCTGGTGCACGCGCTGCAGGACCAGCACTGGGACCTCAAGAAGCGCAGCACCTACCGGCCAGGACGCGGCGACGAGACGATGGCGCTGGCGGCGCTGGCCGAGGGCGACGCCACGAGCCTGATGCTCGACTACGTGATGAAGGCGCGCGGACAAGACGCCCTCGCGCTCCCCGACGAGATGTTGGGCGAGCTGATGCGCTCGAGCATCTCGGTGGGAGACGCCGCCAACGCGCCCCACGTGCTGCGCACGACGCTCGTGGCGCCGTACGTCGAGGGCGTGGCGTTCGTCCACGCGCTGCGCCGCAAGGGAGGGTGGCGCGCCGTCGACGCCGCGTGGGCCGCGCCGCCCGTCACGACCGAGCAGGTGCTGCACCCCGAGAAGTTCGCGACGCACGAGCCTGCGATCACCGTCGCCGCCCCGCCCGGACCGACCGGCTTCACCAAGGTCGACGAGGACACCTACGGTGAGCTCGGGCTCTCGCTCATGTTCGGCGAGTGGATGACCACCGAGGACGCCAAAGAAGCCGCGAAGGACTGGGGCGGAGACCGCGGCGCCGTGTACACGAAGGGCGACGAGATCGCGGTCGCGATCCGCGTGCGCTACGACGACGGGCGCACGAAGCCCGACGCGCACGCCGCGCGCGCGTTCTCGAAGCTCTTTCGCGGACTGACCGACAAGCTAGGCGCGACATCCCCGGCGGGCGGCGGCTGGGTCTGCGCGTCGCGCAAGGACACCGGCCCGATGGGCGTGCTCCAGGTGGGGCGCGACGTCGTGATCGTCGCCGGTCCAGCAAAGCCCGGGACGGGCACGTGGACGAGCGCGTCCAACTGCACGGGCGCGCGACAGTGGGCCAAGGACATCGCGGCGTCGGCGCCCTGACCGCGCGGTGACGCCTCAGCGCGCGCAGGCGGCGCGGATCATGGCGAGCCCCGCGTAGGCCGCGAGGGTCTGCACGCGGGAGCGATCACCGTTGAAGCGATGCTCGCGCACCTCGGTGCCCTTGTCGGACGCGAGCGCGATGTAGACGAGCCCGACCGGCTTGTCGTCGGTGCCGCCCGACGGACCGGCGATGCCGGTGAGCGACAGCGCCAGGTCGGCCCCCGACGCGCGACGCGCGCCCTCGGCCATCTCGGCCGCGACCTCCTCGCTCACGGCGCCGTGACCGCGCAGGGCGTCCTCGCTCACGCCGAGGAACTGCGTCTTGGCGCTGTTGGCGTACGTCACCGCGTCGACGAGGAGGAACTCACTCGCGCCCGGCTCGCGCGTGAGCAGGTGCCCCACGAGCCCGCCCGTGCAGCTCTCGGCCAGCGCGAGCGTCCACGCGCGCAGCTTGATGGCGCGACCGACGACCCCCGCGAAGGAGTCGGACGCGCCTCCGTACACGATGTCGCCCAGACGAGACTCGACCTCACGCGTGGCCGTCGCGCAGAGCTCCCGGGCCTCGACGCCGCTCGCGGCGCGCGCGAGCACCTTGACCTCGATCTCGGGGAAGTGCGCGCGATATCCGATGGTGACGCCGGGGAACGCGGCCTCGACGCCGTCGAGCTTCTCGCCCACGGCGCTCTCGGGGAGCCCGAACGTGCGCAGGCGCGTCTGCGCCACGTCGGACGCGCCCAGGTCGCGGATGCCCGGCACCACGTGCTCCTCGAACATGCGCGACATCTCGTGCGGCACGCCGGGCATGAAGAACGCGCGCGCGTCGCCGACGTCGACCGCGAAGCCGCACGCCGTTCCCACCGCGTTGGGCAACACCGTCGCGCCACGTGGAAAGTCGGCCTGCTTGCCGTTCGAGGGGCTCATCACGCGGCCCGCGCGCTCGAAGCGGCGACGGATGTGGTCGAGCGCCGCCTCGTCTCGCTCGAGGGGCACGCCCAGGAACGCGGCCACCGCGCTCGTCGTGAGGTCGTCGGTCGTCGGCCCGAGGCCCCCGGTGCACACGATGACGCGCGCGAGCTTGGAGAGGCGCTCGAGCGCCGTCGCGATGCGACCGGCGTCGTCGTCGATCGTGACCTTCTCGAGCACCTCGAAGCCGAGGTCGGTCAGGGCCGCGGCGATGGTCGCCGAGTTGGAGTCGACCAGCTCGCCGCGCGTGAGCTCGGTGCCGATGGAGAGGGTCGCGGCGGGGGTCGGCATGTGCGGTCGCTCAGCGTACACCGGCGTCGTAGGCGCAGCGCACGCCGATCGACGGGTCGCGCGCGCCGACGTCGACGACCCGCCGCGCCCACGTACGGAGGTCCGCGGCCAGCTCGGTCGACCACGCCCCGCCACGCACCACGCCCTTGCCGCCCTCGTCGGCGTCGACCCACTCGGCCACGTTCCCGGCCATGTCGTAGACGCCGTCGGGCGTGCGGCCGTCGGGACGCGCCCCCACGGTGTCGGGACCGACGGCGCCCCACGCGCACGGCCCTCGCGACATTCCGAAGGAGACACGCCTACATACGGCACCGGCATTCCCCCAGGGATAGCGGCGGAAGACGCCCTGCGCCGACGCCGCGGCCACGAGCCACTCGTCCTCGGAGGGCAGCCTCCCGCCCCGCGCCGCGCAGTAGCGACGCGCCTCGTCGCGGGTGAGTCCGAACGCCGCGCGCGCCGGATCGCTGCCGGCCACGGGCGCGAGGCCGGGAAGCGGACAGGTGGGGCACGCGACCTGTCCCACCGTCGCCTCGAGCGCGTCGAGCCGGAGCGGACCGGCGACGAGCTTGCGCGGCGTCACGCGACCCTCGGCCTCCCAGTCCGAAGGCCCGACCTCGATCTCGGCGCGGGCGATGAGCACGGTCGCGTCGGGTGCGTGACACACCCCGTCGCGCGCGACGAGCGGCGCGGGACATGCGCCGTCGGCGGGCGGAGGGCACGGGGCGTCGGGCGCGGGCGCATCGCGCGCCACCACGCCGGGGCAACAGCGCGCACCGAACCGGGTGAAGCCCTCGGTGCACGCCGAAGCTCGGGCGCCACGCGTCGCGAGCGCGACGACCGCGATCACGGCCACGAGCGCGACCGCCGCGCCGCCGATCACGCGCGTCGGGGGCACGCGCTCACCCGGGCCGGCGCAGGGCCACCGAGAACGGGAGCGCGCCGATGCCCTCGACGGAGACCTCTACGCTGTCGCCGTCGACGAGCGGACCGACGCCCTCGGGCGTACCGGTGGCGATGAGGTCTCCGGGCTCGAGCGTCATCACCGACGTGATGGCGGCGATGAGCGTGGGCACGTCGAAGATCATGTGCTCGGTCGTTCCGTCTTGGCGCACCTCGCCGTTGACCGAGCAGCGCACGCGCACACGCGACGGGTCGAGCTCGGTCTCGATCCACGGGCCCACGGGGCAGAACGTGTCGAAGCCCTTCCCGCGCGTGAACTGTACGTCCTTGCGCTGGAGGTCGCGTGCGGTGACGTCACACACCACCGTGTAGCCGAGCACGTACGAGAGCGCGTCCTCGCGGGACACGTCGGTCGCGCGGCGCGAGATGACGACGCCCAGCTCGGCCTCGTGCTCCACGCGCGAGCTCTGCGGGGGCAGCAGGACGCGCTCGCGCGGGCCGATGATCGACGAGGGCGGCTTGAGGAACAAGAGCGGCTCGGAGGGCACGTCGTTCCCCAGCTCGCGCGCGTGCGCGGCATAGTTGCGCCCGATGCACACAACCTTGGTCGGGCAGACGGGCGCGGCGAGGTCGGCCGGGTCCCACGGGCGCGGCTCACCGGCGACGTCGATGCCCTCCCACGGCGGACGGGAGAGCTTGCGCGCCGTCGCGTCGTCGTCGATCGAGAAGAAGTTGCGAACGCCGTCGGCGTCGCGCAGACAAGCGAGCCTCATCGGGCGCGGACCCTACCACACGCCTGGCTTGACCCCCCCGCCGCGCATGGCATGAGGTGTGTATATGCGCGCGCGCAAAACAGTCACTTACACTCTTTTCTTCGCCCTCACGGCGGGCTCGGCGGCGGGCCTCGGCTGCAGCAGCTCCGACCGCGCCGGCTTCACCGACCCCGGCACGGACCCGAACGTCGACGGCGGCGCGACCGACCCCGAGGCCGGCACGGGCGGGACCACGACGCCCGGGTGCACGCCCGACGCGTACGTCGAGTCGCAACCGAACAAGACCGCCGACATCGCCGACCTCAAGTCCGCCTACAGCGCAGGCGGCGCCAAGCAGTTCGTGCTCGACGCGCTCGCGCGGCGCT
>JAGQJA010000032.1 GCA_020430845.1 Myxococcales bacterium | reverse complement strand
GCATCGTCACCAAGGTGCTCGAGTAGGATCAGCTGCACACTGCAGGCTTCAGGCCGGGCGCGTCCCAGCCTGGAGCCTCCGGTGTCGGCGAGGAGGGAGACATGGGCGAGCGTATCCAGGTCTCTCTCGCGTGCTCGGAGTGCGAGACCCGCAACTACCGCACGACACGCAAGCCCGGTCAGAAAGGGCAGCTCACGCTCAAGAAGCACTGTCCCAAGTGCAACCGGCACACGGTCCACAAAGAGACCAAGTGACGGCGGAGCCGGAAGGCTCCGGCAGTTTTAGGGGTTTAGCTCAGTTGGTAGAGCAGCGGATTCCAAATCCGCAGGTCGTGGGTTCGAGCCCCTCAGCCCCTGCCGGGTACGCGCCTCGAGAATTTGCGCAGCCCTGACGAGCGAGCATCGACATGTCGACGAAAGAAGATCTCGAGAAGACCGAGGCCGACGAGGCCGAGGACGAGGGCGCCGAGGAAGAAGCCCCGGCCGAGGTCTCCGCTCGCGCGAAGTCCGACGCCCCGCCCGACGACGACGAGGCCAAGGACGCAGACGCCGAAGCCGCCGCCGACGAAGAGGACGACGACGATCACGCGCCGCTCCAGCTCGGCCACACGCGCTACGTCTACGCGGCGTACATGGCCGGCGCGCTCGCCATCGCGTTCCTGTTCTCCAAGATCGGGCACGCGGCCTGGTTCCGCCTGAGCCAGTGGAAGCCCGAGCTCGGCGAGCCCAAGGACGAGCTCGTCATCGCGGGCGCCGTCGTCATCGGCGCCGGCACCGCCCTCTACTACTGGCGCCGGGCGGACGCGCGCCAGTACGCCAACGAGGTCGCCGAAGAGCTCTCGAAGGTCACGTGGCCCAGCCGCAAAGAGGTCACGAACTCGACCGCAGTCGTCATCGCCACCACGCTCGCAGCGACGGTCTTCTTCGCACTGATGGACCGTTTCTGGGGCTTCGTCACCAACCTGGTCTACGGATCATGATGTCTTCAGGAGCGACGATGACGGCGCACGCCAACGCAGAAGTGGGAGAAGTGAGTGGCATGGCCAAGAAGTGGTACGTCATCCAGACATACTCGGGCTTCGAGAACCGCGTGAAGGAGTCGCTCCTCCAGCGGATCAAGGAGCACAACAAAGAGGCCATGTTCGGCGAGATCCTCATCCCCACGGAGACCGTGCAAGAGGCCCGCGCGACCGGCAAGAACCGCGTCCGCGTCAAGAACAGCCTCCCCGGCTACATCTTCGTGGAGATGGAGATGACCGAAGAGGCGTGGCACCTCGTCAAGGACACGCCCAAGGTCACCGGCTTCATCGGCAACCAGAAGCCCCAAGAGGTCCGCCCCAACGAGATCGAGGACCAGCGCCGCCGCGTCGTCGAGGGTGCGGTCAAGCCCAAGCCCCGCATGAGCTTCGACATCGGCGACGAGATCCGCGTCATCGACGGCGCGTTCGCGAACTTCTCGGGCACGGTCGAAGAGGTCAAGCCCGACAAGCAGAAGCTCAAGGTCAAGGTCTCCATCTTCGGCCGAGCCACCCCCGTCGAGCTGGATTTCAGCCAGGTCGAAAAGCGCGTCTGACGCGGAAAATGGTCCCCAGGCGCGTCCGAGGCGTTTCCTGAGGCAAGGCGACCCAAGGGTCGAAAACAAAAGAACTTTCGCGGGGGACTTGCCCCGCGACGGCGATAGGACTACGGCCCGCAAGCAATCTGCGGTCCACCGTAGGAGCAAGGGTTCGAAGTCATGAAGAAGATCACCGGATACATCAAGCTCCAGCTCCCCGCGGGCAAGGCCAACCCGGCGCCGCCCGTCGGCCCCGCGCTCGGCCAGCACGGCGTCAACATCATGGGCTTCTGCAAGGAGTTCAACGCCAAGACGCAGGGCAGCGACATGATCATCCCCGTGGTGATCACGGTCTACGCGGACCGCTCCTTCAGCTTCATCCTGAAGACGCCCCCCGTCAGCGTGCTCCTCAAGAAGGCCGCGGGCCTGTCGACCGGCAAGAAGCCGGGCAGCGGCAGCAAGGAGCCGAACAAGAACAAGGTGGGCGAGGTCACCGAGAAGCAGATCCGCGCCCTCGCCGCCGAGAAGATGCAGGACATGAACTGCACCGACATCGAGGCCGCCATCCGGACCGTGCGGGGCACCGCGCGCTCGATGGGGATCGCGATCGTCGCCTGACGAGACTTGGTGCCGCGCTCGCGCGGTGCCTTGGGATCGCCCGATCCCGCCCGGAGCCCGTGAACTGGGTCACGCGCTCCAAAAACCCACCTCGAGACCACCGCGCCACTTCGTGTGACCAACGGTGGGAGGCCGGGGCGCCACGTCGCCCTGACCGACAAGGAGGCCGATGCCGAAACTGTCGAAGAACCGCGCGAAGCTTGCCGAGCTCATCTCGGATCCTGCGCGCAAATACACGGTCGACGAGGCATGTGCGCTCATCAAGAAAGCGCGCTTTGCCAAGTTCGACGAGACGGTGGACATCGCCGTTCGCTTGGGCGTCAACCCCAAGCACGCAGACCAGATGGTCCGCGGGGCGCTCGTCCTACCGCACGGAACGGGTCAGACCGTTCGGGTGCTCGTCTTCGCGAAGGGTGAGAAGGAGCGTGAGGCCCGCGAGGCCGGCGCCGATCTCGCCGGTAGCGACGACGTGGTGCAGAAGGTGAGCGAGGGCTTCCTCGATTTCGATCGCGTCATCGCCACGCCCGACATGATGGGCGCGGTCGGTAAGCTCGGTCGAGTCCTCGGACCTCGCGGCCTCATGCCCAACCCGAAGGTCGGCACGGTCACCTTCGACGTCGCCAACGCGGTCAAAGAGGCCAAGGGCGGCAAGATCGAGTATCGCGTCGAGAAGGCGGGCATCGTGCACGCCCGCATCGGCAAGAGCTCGTTCTCCGAGCAGGCGTTGGCCGACAACGCGAAGGCGCTCATCCAAGCGCTCATCCGCGTCAAGCCGTCCACCGCCAAGGGCACGTACCTCCGGAGCATCACCATCACCTCGACGATGGGCCCCGGCATCCGAGTCGACGTCGGCGAGTTCGGCGCGAAGTCGGAGGAGGCGTAATCCCATGGCTACCCAGAACGCAGCGCGCACTGCCAAGACCACGCTCATCAGCGAGGTCAAGGGCCGCTTCGACAAGATGACCTCGGCGGTCTTCTTGGACTACCAGGGCATGACCGTCGAGACGGCCACCAAGCTCCGCGTGAAGTTTCGCGAGGCGGGCGTCGAGTACAAGGTCATCAAGAACACGCTCGTCAAGCAGGCGCTCAAGAGCGAGCCCTACGCAGACAAGCTGTCGGACGTCCTCGTCGGGATGACCGGCATCGCCTGGAGCTACGAAGATCCGTCGGCGGCCGCCAAGGTCGTCAAGGCCTTCCGCAAGGACGAAGGCGACGCCGGACAGAAGCTCAAGGTCAAGGCCGCCGTCCTCGACGGCTCCGTCCTCGACGCGATGACCGTCGAGAACCAGCTCGCCACCATGCCGGGCAAAGACGAGCTCCGCGCCAAGCTGCTCGCGACGTTCCAAGCGCCGCTCCAGCAGTTCGTCGCGTTGCTCAACGCACCCGCTCAGAACTTCGTGTACGTCCTCGCCGCCAAAGAGCGCGAAGGCTGAAGCTGAGCAAATTCACAAAGATTTCAAAAGTTTAGAATACGGAGAATATACAAAATGGCTGACATCACGAAGGACCAGGTCGTCGACTACCTCTCGAACCTCCCCGTCATCCAGATCGCCGAGCTCATCACGACGCTCGAGGAGAAGTGGGGCGTCAAGGCTGCTCCCGTCGCCGTCGCTGGCGTCGCCGGTCCGGCGGCCGCGGGTGGTGGCGCTGCCGCCGCCGAGGAGAAGACGGAGTTCGACATCGAGCTCAAGGAAGCCGGCGCGAACAAGATCAACGTGATCAAGGTCGTCCGCGAGATCACGGGCCTCGGCCTCAAGGAGGCGAAGGACCTCGTCGAGGGCGCGCCCAAGGTTCTCAAGGAGGGCGTCTCCAAGGCCGACGCCGACGAGATGAAGAAGAAGCTCGAGGAGGCCGGCGCGAAGGTCGAGCTCAAGTAAGTGCTCTTTCCTTCTTCGGTTTGCTGACCCGTGCAGGGGCGGCGGAGAGATCCGCTCGCCCCTGCCGGTGCTTCTTCTTTCTGCTTCTTGCCTTTGCCCGGTCCCCGGGCTGTCCGATTCCTCGAGCGTGACCCGCGCCCCGCCCCCGGGCCGGCCCCACCTCGACGCCCCCCTCCGGGCGGGCCCTGCGCCCCCCTGAACTTGTAGGAGCAACGATGGCGACCGCTATCCAGTCCAACTTCCGTATCCGCAAGAACCTGGGACGGATCCAACGTGTCATCGAGGTTCCCAACCTCATCGACATCCAGAAGTCCTCGTACGACAAGTTCCTCCAGTCGAACGTGCCGCCCAACGACCGCCAAGAGGTCGGCCTCCAGGCGGTGTTCCGGAGCGTCTTCCCGATCAAGGACTTCAACGGGACGAGCGAGCTCGTCTTCGTCTCCTACAACCTCGAGAAGCCCAAGTACGACGTCGAGGAGTGCCGTCAGCGCGGCATGACCTACGCCGCTCCGATCAAGGTCACCACGCAGCTGATGATCTACGACACCCGCGAGGGTGGCGAGCGCATCGTCCGCGACATCAAGGAGCAGGAGGTCTACTTCGGCGAGATCCCGCTCATGACCGAGACGGGCACGTTCATCATCAACGGCACCGAGCGCGTCGTCGTCAGCCAGCTGCACCGCAGCCCGGGCGTCTTCTTCGACCACGACAAGGGCAAGACGCACTCGAGCGGCAAGCTGCTCTACAGCGCCCGCGTCATCCCGTACCGCGGCTCGTGGCTCGACTTCGAGTTCGACCCCAAGGACATCATCTACGTCCGCATCGATCGCCGCCGCAAGATGCACGCGACGGTGCTGCTCCGCGCGCTCGGCTACTCCACGCAGGACCTGCTCAACTACTTCTACAACACCGAGACGGTGTTCCTGGAGAAGGGCGGCAAGTACGCCAAGAGCGTGGAGTACGAGCTGCTCAGCGGGCAGCGCGCCACGCGCGACATCAAGATCGGCTCCGAGACCGTCGTCAAGAAGAACACCAAGTTCACCAAGGCGGCGATGAAGAAGCTCAAGGAGGCGAAGATCGATCGCCTCCCGGTGGATCCGGAAGACCTCAACATGAAGGTCGCCGCCCACGACGTCGTCGATCGCGAGACCGGTGAGGTCGTCCTCGAGTGCAACGAGGAGGTCACCGTCGAGAAGCTCGAGCGCCTCCGCGAGGCGGGCATCGAGGAGTTCAAGATCCTCTTCATCGACGGCCTCAACGTCGGCAGCTACCTGCGTGACACGCTCCTCGCCGAGAAGGTCAAGACGACCGAGGACGCGATCATGGAGATCTACCGGCGCCTCCGCCCCGGGGATCCGCCCACGCTCGAGACGGCGAAGACGCTCTTCCACCACTTGTTCTTCAACCCCGAGCGCTACGACCTGTCGAAGGTCGGTCGCCTCAAGCTGAACTACAAGT
>JAGQJA010000385.1 GCA_020430845.1 Myxococcales bacterium | reverse complement strand
CCCGTCGACATGACGGCGGCGCTCGGGGGCAACCTGGCGATCACCGGCACCGTGCGCGCGGCCGCCGCGGTTCAGCCCGGTCGCCTCATCGTGGTCTCGCTGACGAGCGCGACGGGCACGGCCACGGCGACGGGTCAGTTCACGCTGAGCGCGGCGTCCCAGACGATCAAGTTCCGCATCGGCGGGCTCGTCACCGACAACTACGTGCTGCGCTTCCAGATCGATCAGGCCGGCTCTTCGGCCGTGGGCGAGCAGGGCGATCTCGAGGGCTACTACAACGGCGTCGAGACCGCTCCCATCCTCACGCGACAGGACGCGCTGCCGATCCCGCTCGGGCAGACGTGCTTGCCGAACGTCGACTTCGGCGTCGGCGTCCGGCTCTGAGGCCTCAGCGGCCTTTGCGCGGCGCCCGGCGCTTCTGCGTCTTGCGCGGGGCGGCCTTGCGCGGGGCGGCCTTCTTGGGAGCCGCCTTGACGGACGAGGGCGCGTCGCCGGGCATGTCGGCGCAGCACCGGAAGCCCGTCGAGTAGTCGTGGTAGCGCGCCTCGTGCGCGGTGGTCACGTAGTCGCAGCCCATGCCGTGGCTCGTCACGTCCTGGTAGAAGCCGCCGTGGAACGAGCCGCGGTGGTCGGCGACCCACTCGTGCAGGTTGCCGACCATGTCGTAGACGCCGTAGCCGTTGGTGCAGCCCTCGTGCGAGCCCGTCGGCGCGAGCGTGTGCTCGAGCTGGTTGAGCGCCGGCTGGTTCATCGTCTGGTTGTTCCAGCGGCGGCCGAACATCAGGATGACCGGGCTGCGACCGTCGTCGTTGCATCGGCCGCGCTCGCGGCTCGCGCCGTAGCCGAACGTCTTACTCTCGGGCCCGCGACACGCCTTGCGCCACTCTCCCAGGCGGCAGAGGCGCTTGCCCGACGCTCCGCACGCGCGCCCCGCCTCGACGGCGCTCACGTAACCCTGCGGCGCGACGCCCGGCCGGCTGACGGCGCGGACGCGCACGCCGTCGACGGGGTGATACGGCGAGTGCGCGCGCTCCTCGCCGTTGGGGAGGATCTCGAGGAGGCTCGCCTCCCAGCGGTCGATGCAATAGCGACCCTCGATGTCGCTCATGCCCTCGGGGCAGCGCGTCGCGCCGCTCACGCTCAGGCTGTGCTTGGCGTCCTCGACGACCCGCGCCTTGGCCTCGTCGGGGCGTGAGGTCGCGCTCGACGCGCGCGCCTCCGACACCAGCGCGGTCCGCTCGAGGCGCACCGGTCCGCTGCACGCCGCAAGGATCACCCCGAGCAGCGTCAAGAGCGCCAGCTCCCGCGCGGTTGGCGTCGCCTGCCTCACGCTCCACCGCTTCGCAGGGTTCGTGCCGTGAGGCTCCGGGTGAAGCATCAACTCGTTAGGCTACGACATCACACGCAAAATGCACGTGAGGCGAGGAATAGGGTCAAGCCGCCCGTCCGGCGTGGGATCCGGGCGGATCCACCAGCGGTGGGGCCGCCCCCGAGGCGCCCACCCGCGATCCGGGCGAGATCCCCCCGATTCGACCGCGAAATTGAAACAGGAACGTTTTTTTCTCCGGGGGCGTCTGGCGCGGCGCTTGCGTGGTGGCACCTGCCGAGATGGCCATCCTGCGAGCCCACCCTCGAACCGCCACACACGAGGCGGACGCGTCCGATTTCTCGTTCGCGCCGACGGTGATCGTAGACCGCCACGAAGACACCATGACCCCGACCGCCCCCCTGCCCTGCGCGCCCGCCGTGATCGCGACCCCCGTCGCGTTCCACGTGCCGACGGCGCCGCCCCCCGACGCCCCGATCGCGGCGCGCGCCAAGGCGGCCGTCGAGCGGACGGCGTACGACGCGGCGGCAGAGTGGGCCGAGACGCGCGAGCTGTGGGCATCGACCGCGCACGTGGCGAGCACGTTTGCGCCCGTCCATCACCTCGGGCCTGTGCCCCTTCCGGCGGAGCTCGCCCACGATCTGGGGCGGGCGCGCGTCGTCGTCCGGCGCGCCTGGCTCACCTGGTCGTACTGGACGTGGGAGTGGCCCGACATCGTCCGAGCGACCGCCATCGGCGCGATCGTCTTCTCGCTCGTGACCACGTCGGCCGCGGCCCTCGGCGCCTTCCGGCCCCCCCAGCAAGACCGCGTTCCGCGGGTCGTCCAGCAGCACACGGCCGGACCGACCTCCGACACGCCGCCGACCCGCTGACGCGCAGCGCGCTTGCATCGGCGCCCCGCGCCCGGCACGATCACGGTGTGGGGCTCGCGTCGACGCGCGCCCCGCTCTTTGTTTCTGCTCGGAGGTCCCTATGTCGTCCGTCCGGACTCGCGTCGCGGCTGCCCTCGCGCTCGTTGCGCCGCTCGTCATCGGCTCGCTCCTCACGCCCGGCTGCTCCAGCGACGACGCGCCGCCCGCCGGCGGCGGTGACGCGGGCGCCGTCAACGCGGAGCCGCTCTTCCGCGCGGTAGAGAACGAGCTCGTGGGCCGCTGCGGCGGGACCAACGGGGTCTGCCACGTCAACGGCACGTTCCAGGGGGCGCCGCGGTGGCTCGCCGGCCCCGACCCATACCTCACCGCGCGACGGTATCGCGGCATCCTGCCGGCCACGCGCGACATCGGCGACAGCATCCTCCTCACGCAGGTCGACCACGTCGGCCCGTCGCTCAAGCGCTACCCCGAGCTCTTCCAGCGCGTGAGCGATTGGCTCGTCGCAGAGGTCCCGCCGCCGGTGCTCCCGAACACGGGCGCGTTCCCCGTCACTTCGGGCTTCAACCGCCAAGACCTGCAGCCCGTCGCGCCCGACCTCGCCGGAGGCGCGATCTCGTTCATCGCCACCGAGAACAACAACATCCTCACGCTCTCGGCGATCAAGCTGACCGCGCCGCCCACGGCCAACGTCAAGGTGCAGGCCCCGTTCTTCGTCATCTTGCCGCGGAGCGGAAAGGTCAACGCCGACCCCGACGTCAACGGCTTCAAGGGCGAGCTCACGGTGCCCGCGGGCACCACCGCCACGTTCTTCTTGGGCAGGATGGTGCTCCTGCGCTGGGACCCCGCGGGGCAGCTCAAGCTCGTGTTCGAGAAGATCGAGACGACGCCCGGCCAGGGCAGGAGCCGCGACTGCACGGCGCTCGACTCGTTCAAGACGAACGCGATCCCGGCCATGCGCACCCAGATCCAGTACAACAACGGCGACGCGGGGACGGCGTCGGGCTCGTGCGCCGGCTGCCACACCGAGTCGGGCGACGAGATCGCGCGCAACGCGATGGACCTGACGACGCTCGACACCGACCCGGCGGCCGCGTGCGCGCAGGCGCGCAACTTCATCAACTTTGCCGACAAGGCGCGCAGCCCGCTCGTGCTCACGCCGATGGGCGACGTGGGCGGCGGCGCCGCCAACCACCCCGTGCAGACGCTCAAGCCGACCGATCCCACCATCATGGGGCTGCAGGCGTGGATCAACGACGAGAAGGAGCAGTGATCGGCTCTGGCCGCTCCTAGCGGTCGAGGTTGGGGGACCACGCGCGATCCACAGCGGTAGGCGCGCCTACATGAGCGCACACGAAAATCCGCTGCATTTCCGCACCCTCAGAGCAAAATTCTACTCTCGCCGCCCGTAGGCGCGTTGCGTCACGTGGCGCGCCGCTTGCTCTATCGGTAGGCGTGAACCCGTTCCTGACGCCCTTCCCTGAGCCCGCGCCTGCGCTCGAGATCGAGGTCGAGATCGAGGTCGATGCGCCCCCCGCCGCGAACGCGCCCGGCGAGCCGACCACGCGTGACCTCGTGCAGCGCGCCCTGTCCGAGCCGCCGCGCGCGATGTGGCCGAGCCTCCACGCGACGCC
>JAGQJA010000384.1:3331-11648 GCA_020430845.1 Myxococcales bacterium | reverse complement strand
TGCGCGCGAGCAGCACCAGCTCTTCACCGCGCGAGAGCTTGCCCGTGGCCGAGTAGAAGGGCTGGTCGAGCGCCGCCCCGAGATCGATCTCGAGGTCCGTCACCGTCGGCATCTTGATGGCGCTCGTGAGGCGCAGCGCCTGGTCGGTGACCTGGCTCGCCTCGTCGATGCGCAGGTATTGACCGCCGCCGGCCTGCGCGAGGCGCGAGAGCAGCGCGTGGTTGGCGTCGGCGCCCGCACCGAGCGCGAAGAAGCGCGCACGGGAGCCGGTGAGCGAGCGTCGAAGGCGCTCGAGCAGTGCGTCGGCCGACGTCTCGCCCGAGGTCGGCGCGCCGTCGCCCACGTACACGACGGCCGGCTGCTCGGCCCCGTGCAGGCGCGCGAGCGCCGGCTCGAAGAGCGCGCCGATGTCGGTCGCGCCGCCGACGGTGTGGCCGGCGAGCGCCTCGAGCGCCTTGGAGATCTCGTCTTCTCGCGCCGAGGCGAGGCCCTCTTTGGGGTAGAGGACGCGCGGGGCCACGTCGAGCGCGACGAGCGCGAAGCGGTCCTTGTCGCTCAGCGCGCGCATGGCCGCCTCGGCCGCCGCGGTGCGCACCTGCCGAGCGCCGTCGGCCCCACCCGACGACGTGTCGACGACGATGACCACGTTCGCGACCGCGGGGTCGAGCTTGGTGAAGTCGCGGTCGGGGACGTAGCGCATCATCACGTAGTCGGCCTGATCGCGACCGGCCGAGAACCGCCAGCCCCGCGCCGGCGCGGGCTTGTTCTTGTGCGCCATCTCGAGCTGGAAGTCGGCGCGCGGCGCGAAGCCGCTGCGACGCATCGACACGAGCTGACCGCCGGACTCGACGCGCGCGTCGAGGGACGTCGCGACGTCGACCTCTTCGCCGTTGCCTCCCACGTCGACCGACAGGGCGAACTCGTCGAAGCGCACGGGATCGTCGGAGCGCAGCGGGTAGACGTAGCGCGTCTTGCCCTCGACCATCGGGAGCATCTCGATGTAGCGCAGCACCACGCGACGCGAGCCGTTGGCCGGCACCGGATAGATGCGCGCGCGGTAGGTGCGGCCGTCGACCCACTCGAGCAGCGCCGGGTCGAACGCCTGCTGCACGGCGGCCTGGTAGCGCGCCGCGGCCTCCTTGCGCTCGATCACCTCGCCCTCGATGAGCTGGCCGTTGGTCTCGAGCGCGAAGCTCGTGACGGTCGCGCTCGGCGGCACGGTGAACCAGTAGTAGCCCTCGATCGGCTGGCCACCCGGGTTCGAGAACGTCTGGTCGACCTCGGTCTCGGCGATCCCGTCGCGCACCACCGCGTGCACGATCTGCTTGGCGATGCCGAGCTTCTGCGCGGGCGATCCGGCGGGCGCGAACGGGTTGATGCCGTAGAGGCGCCCGCTGCCGCTGCCCACGCGACCGCCCGCGCGCTGATCTCCCATCCCGCCCGTCCAGTCCTGCCAGAACGCGACGGGGCTGACCTCGGGGGCGGCGTCGCTCGACACCTTGGCCTGCTCGCCGGCGTTGACCTCGGCTCGGCCCCCCGGAGACGTGAGGATGGCGAGGCCGCGCGCCACGTACACGGTGACGCTGTCGCCGTCGCGTTTGACGCTGACGCCGCTGTCGGACGTGCTGAGCGCGTGCTTGCCGAGGTGACACTCGACCGCCGCGCCCTCGACGCGGGGCGTGTCGAGCCACACCTCGCCCGACCGCAGATCGATACCGTGCTCGCCCAGGCCCACGTCCGTGTCGGCCCGCATGAACACGCTCGCGCCGTCTCCGGTGCGCACGAGCGCGCGCGCGCCGTTTCCCGTCGTGAGCGACGCGCCCGAGGGCAGCGGTGTGCCCGAGAGGGCCGTCCACTTGTTCGAGCCGTCGACGACCGTCACCTCGCCCGCCGCGAGGTCGAGCCGGGCGCCGAGGCTCCGTGCCTGGCGCGGCGGCGGCGGACGGAAGACGAACACGGCGACGATGGCGCCGATCGCCACGATCCCGGCGAACGCGACGAACATGTTGCGGAGGGGCAAGCGGCGCGGCGCGCGCAGAGGCTCGGGCTCCGGCGGGGCCGCGCGATACGGGCCTTGAGGCGGCGGCCCTGCGGGTGGCGCGCCTTGCGCGGGCGGAGCGGCGTGCGCGCCCTGCGCGGGCGAACCGTGGACCGTGGGACCGTACGGCCCCTGTGCGGGCGGAGGCGGGATCTGCGGGGCAGGCGGAGGCGGGTGTCCGTGAAGCGCGGCCGGCGGCAGCGGCGGTGGCACCGAGACCTCACGGGCGGGCATCGCATCGCTGGGCGCGTCGGTCAGCTGCAGCTCCGAATCGGCCGCCTCGACCTTGATGTCCACCGCGTCCGCGCCCGTCCCGGCGCCTTCGTTCTCTTTGCTCATGCAGATACCCCTCACGATGTCGATCGCGTGCAGCCCCGCGCATACGCGCCGGCTCGGCATACGATCTGCCCGGTTCGTGTCCCCGCGCGCGAGCGTACGCCCCCGAGCACCACGTAGCGAGCACGCGAGACCGCGTGTGTGGTGCGATGTAAGTGATACTCTCGGGCCATGAAACCGCACCCGATCGCGAGCAGACCGCGTACCCACGCGTGCGCGGCCTTCGGCGCTGTGCTGGCGCTCGTCGTGGCGTGCGGGTCGAGCGACGACCGCAAAGAGGCCGACTGCGGCGGCAAGAAGGTCGACGTCTTCAGCGATCGCACCAACTGCGGCGCTTGCGGGACGACATGCCGCCTCGACCAGGTGTGCGATCTGGGCAACTGCCGCTGCCTCAACACGACGTGCGACATGAAGTGCGTCGACCTGCAGACAGACGTGACCCACTGCGGCGCGTGCAACAAGGCGTGCGACGTGGGCTCGCGCTGCGACAAGGGCACGTGCACACCTTGATGACGAACCGAGCCGCCACGATCGCGATCGCGACGGCGTGCGGGCTCACGGCGCTCACGCACGCGCGCCCGGCGGACGCTTGTGCGCCCGCTGTGCCTGCGGGGAGCTACGTCACCGTCGCGAGCGAGTCGGCCGTCATCGTGTGGGACGAGGCGACCCACACCGAGGACTTCATCCGCCGCGCGAGCTTTCGCACCGAAGCGCGCGACTTCGGGTTCCTCGTGCCCACCCCCACCAAGCCCGAGCTCGCCGAGGCGAACGACGCTGCTTTCGCCGCGCTCGAGAGATCGATCGCGCCGCGGCTCGTCGCGGTCGAGCGGTGGAGCGGCGTGAGCTTCATGCCGCTCGTGCTCGCGCCGTTCATGATGATGTCGCGCAGCGCGGCGCCCGTCGAGGTCGCGGCCGCGGGCGTCACGGTGCTCGAAGAGAAGCGCGTGGCCGGCTACGACGCCGCCGTGCTCGAGGCCGACAGCGCGTCGGCGCTCGCCACCTGGCTCTCCGACCACGGCTACGAGAAGCGCCCGGCGCTCGAGGAGTGGCTCGTCCCGTACGTCGAGAAGAAGTGGAAGCTCACCGCGTTCAAGATCGCCGACGGCGCAGACGCCGGGGGTCCGGGCGCGGTGCGGGGCCTCGGCACGAGCGCCGTGCGCATGACCTTCCACACCGATCGCCCCTTCTTTCCGTACCGGGAGCCGCGCGACCAGCGCGAGAGCGTGCCCGCCGACCGCTCTTCGCCGCGATCGCTCCGTGTGTTCTTCATCGCACCCGGCCGCTTCGCCGGCGCGATCGGGGCGGGCGCCGCCACCTGGCCGGGCAAGACGGTGTGGTCCGGGCCTCCGCCCGACTGGGCCACCGAGCACCTCCCTTCGAAGCCGCCCGCAGGCGCGTGGCTCACCGCGTTCGACGACGACGCCTCCCCTCGCCCGGGCGTCGACGAGCTGTACTTCTCGCGCGCCTCGGAGCAATCGCCCGTCGAGCCGCCGCCCGTCGACTACGTGGTGCCCAAGCCCGTGTGGATCCCGCTCGACGTCGTCGCCGTCGTCGGCGGCGTGGCCACGGCGCTCGTCGTACGCTCGCGCCGAAAGAAACGACGCGCCGAGGCGAGCGCAGGGGAGGAGGAGCCTTGAGCGACGGCGCGATGCTGTCGTGGACGCGCACGCCGTGGGCCGAGCTCGGCAGGGACGACCTCTACGACGCCCTGACGCTGCGGCAGCTCGTCTTCTCGGTCGAGCAAGCGTGCGCTTACCTCGACTGCGACGGGGTCGATCGCATGTGTATACATGTGTTCGGCCGAGGCACCGACGGTGTGCTCCACGCGTACGCGCGCGTGATGGGTCCGGGGGTCAAGTACGCCGAGGCCGCGATCGGCCGGGTCGTCACGCACCCCGACGTGCGCCGCACCGGCGCCGGCCGCGCGCTCATGCGCGAGTCGATCGCGTGCGTCGTCGACGCGTTCGGTCCGGGCCCGATCCGCATCGGCGCGCAGCGCTACCTGGAGCGCTTCTACGGGAGCTTCGGCTTCGTCGTCGCGAGCGAGCCCTACCTCGAGGACGGCATCCCGCACGTCGAGATGCGCCGCGAGGCAGGACCACCCACCTGAGCGGGTCAGCGCGCCTTGTCGGGCGTCACCAGGTACTTGAAGAGCGGCGAGCGCGTGGTGAGCACCACGGTCGAGGTCGTCGCGAGCGACCGCTCGTACGCCTCGAGGCTGCGCAGGAACGAGTAGAGCTCCGCGTCCTTGCCGTAGGCGGCGGCGTACACCTGGGTGCTCTCGCCGTCGCCCGCGCCGCGCAGCGTCTGCGACGTCTCGTACGCCTTGGCGAGGATGATCGTGCGCTCCTTGTCGGTCTCGGCGCGGATCTTCACCGCCTCTTCTTCGCCCTCGGAGCGGTACTGCTTGGCCACGCGGTCGCGCTCGGCGCGCATGCGGGCGAAGACGCTCTCCTGCACCTCGTGCGGGAGGTCGGCGCGCTTGATGCGGACGTCGACGACCTCGATCCCGAAGTCGTGCGTGCGCTCGCGCGTGTGTCCGGCGACGACCTGCATCATGGGGTCTCGCGCGTTGCCGACGATCTCGCCGAAGTTGTGGCTCGCCAGCTCGCGGCGCAGCTCGCTGCCGACGACGTCGTCGAGGCGCGCCTTGGCGCCGACCTCGTCGTGCACGGTCTTGTAGAACTTGAGCGGGTCGGTGATGCGAAAGCGCGTGATCGGGTCTGCCACCAGGCGCTTCTTGTCGAGCGTGAGGTACTCGGCGGGCGGCGTGTCGCTCACCAGGATGCGCCGCTCCATCGTGTGCACGGTCTCGACGAACGGTACCTTCGCGTGGAGGCCCGGCCGCGACACGGTGCGCTTGTACTCACCGAACTTGGTGACGATCGACAGCTCGGTCTCGTCGACGGTGAAGACGCTCGCCCACGCCGTGACGAGCGCGGCGAAGGCCAAGAAGATCGCGATGGACCGCTTCACTTTGCACCTCCCGCCGCGGGGGCGGCCGCGGGCGCGGGCTGCATGGCCCCCACGCCGAGCGCGCCGAGCGGGAGCACCGGCACCGACCCCTTCGTCAGATCGCCGTCGACGAGCACCTTGCGCTCGAACCGCGCCATGACCCGCTCCATCGTCTCGAGGTACAGGCGCTGCCGCGTCACGGCCGGAGCTTTGACGTACTCGGCGAAGAACGCGTTGTACTTGGCCGCGTCGCCCTTGGCGCGGAGCACGCGCTCCTCTTTGTAGCCCTCGGCCTCGCGCTCCATCTTCTGCGCCTCGCCGCGCGCGCGCGGGATGAGGTCGGCCCGGTAGCCCTTGGCCTGGTTGATGACCTTCTCCTTCTCTTCGCGAGCGCGGACGACGTCGTGGAAGGCGTCGCGCACCTCGTCGGGGGCGTCGACCGCGAGCAGCTTCACGTCGGTGATGCTGATGCCGCTCTCGTACTCGTCCATGAGCTTCTGCAGCCACTTGAGCGTGTCTTCTTGCACGCGCTCGCGGCCCGTCGTGATGACGTCGTCGATCGACGTTCGGCCGACCATGCTGCGCAGCGCGACCTCGGCCGTGGCGCGGAGGGCGTCCTCTGGCTCGCGCAGATGGAACAGGTACTTGGTCGGGTCCGAGACGCGGTACTGGACGATCATCTGGGCGTCGACGATGTTCTCGTCGCCGGTGATCATGTGGCTCTCGGTCAGGATGCGCTTGTCGCCGCGAAAGCCCACCTCGATGCGCCGGATCTGCTCGACGTTGACCACGTCGACGTTCTGCACGATGGGCACGCGGTAGTGGAGGCCAGGCTCGGCGCGGCTGCTGAAGCGCCCGAACGTGCGGACGATCCCCACCTCGCCCGGACCGACGCTGAAGACGCTGCGCAGGGCGGCGACGACGAGCACCGCGGCGAGCGCGATGCGAAAGATGAGCCCGGCGCGCTTGCGGATCGCGTCGCGCACGATCTCGCCGGGATCGCGCCCCGGCTGCGGATTGAAGGGAACGCGCATGGGAGACGGGTACGCCCCGAGGACGAGGAGCGCAACCCTGGCGTCCTCGGGCAAGCCGTGCGCGGGCGCGCAACGGTTGCGCTCTTGCGCGGCGCACGGCGGACAAAGGCGTGCAGATCGCACCCCTCGTCGGGTGAGCACACCTCGGAACGTCGCTTGCAGAGCGCCGACCATGCAGACGAAAGCGCGAGTGCCGATGACCCGAGACGTGACCGTCGCGCCCCCCGAGCTCCCGCTCCCGGCGGCGTGGCGCATCATGGAGCGCCTCGACGTGCGTCACCTGCCCATCGTGCGCGCGGGCGCCCTCTTCGGCATCCTGTCCGATCGCGACGTGCTCCTGTGCTCCGAGCGTGACGACAGCGGCGTGCTCCGCGTGCCCGAGGTCACGGTCGCCGAGGTGATGAGCTCGGAGCTCGTGACGTGCGAGGCCGACACGTCGGTGTCGGAGCTGGCGCGCATCATGACGCAGCGGAAGATCGACGCGATCCCGATCGTGCGCGGCCTCAAGCTCATCGGTCTCGTGACGAGCACCGACCTGATGGCGCTGCTCATCGACGAGGAGCGCGTGAGCCCCCCGCCGTTCGACTTCAGGATCATCGAGACCGACGGGGTGACGTTGCTCGCCTGACCCTCGCGGTCAGGGGCAGTTGGGCAGCCGGTCGACGTACACGCCGCCCGCGCACTGGCCGAACGTCTTCTCGCACGCGGCGAACCCGGCGTCGGCGCCGGCGTCGAGCTGCGCGCCCGTGCACTTCTGCGCCATCTCGGCGGCGAGGGCGTCGCTCGACTCCCACACCGCCAAGAAGAGATCGGTCACGCCGTCGGGACCGGCGTCGCGGTCGTACGCGATCGCCGTCGCCTCGCACGCGGCCTCCCCGCCCGGCGCGCACGTGCGGCAGAAGTCGCGCAAGAGACCCTGCTGCGCCGAGGTGAGCGGAGGCGCGTACTTGCCGTACTGGCAGTCGCGTCGCAGCGTCGCGTCGCAGCGCGTGGGCGTGGAGCACGCGATCTGCGCCGCGATCAGCTGCGCGCTGCTGAGGAGCGTCTCTTGCTGCTTGCACCACGTGTCGTAGCCGGTCGTCCCGCAGAGCAGCTCGCGCCCACACGAGAGCGTGTACGCGCGCGTCGCCGCGCAGGCGCTCGGTCGCTCGGCGTCGGGCGCGCCGGCGTCGCCCTCGGGCGGGTCGGGCGTGACGGAGGCCTCACGCCGATCGGGCCCCGCGTCGGCGGCGGGACCGACGTCGGCAGGATCGCCGGAGCACGCGACGAAGGCGGCCAGGGGGAGCGTCGAGACACAAAAGAGGAGGGCGTGGCGCATGCTGCCCGGCCTCTACCTCAACCGCGCGCGCGCCGCGATCTCCGCGAGCGCTCAGGCGAGGAGCGCCTCGCGAGGCTCGTACGCACCGGCGCGATCGGCGAAGGCGTCGCGGAGGAACGGCCGCGCGAGGCGCACGAAGTCCGATGCGAACTCCTCGTGCGCAAAGAGCCGTCCGCGCGGGATCTCGACGAAGTCGGCGCCGGCCGGGAGCTGGTCGACCATGCGCGCGGCCTTGTCGGCGGGGAACCAGACGTGGTCTGCGGCGCCCCAGATGAAGCGCGTCTTGGCCTTGATGCGAGCGTGCACGTCGGGGAGCGTGTCGAGCACGTCCCAGTCCCAGTCGTAGACAAGCCCCGCCTGCCCCGCGTACGCGCGCTTGGAGCGAAAGAGCGGCGCGATCTGCAGCTCGCTGAACGCGCCGTCGACGAAGCGCGGATCGGCGAAGCAGCCGCCGAGGCTGAGGCGCGTTCGGCGGAGCGTGGCCGAGCGGAAGAGCGGCGACAGGAGCGCCATGCCTCCGGGCAGGTTGCCCAAGGCGATGATGAGGCGCAGGAGGAACGGGCGGTGCCCGGGGATCTCGGTGTTGCCGAGCACGAGCGCGCGCACGCGCTCACCCTGCTCCGCGGCGACGAGGCG
>JAGQJA010000384.1:2616-3229 GCA_020430845.1 Myxococcales bacterium | reverse complement strand
GACCACTCGGTGTCGCCCGAGCCGGGCAGGTCGACGAGGTGGCAGGTGAACTCGTCGGCCAGCGCGGGGGCGACGTCGCGCCACGTGTGCTGGTTCAGCGGCCAGCCGTGGATGAAGAGCAAATCCGGACCTTTGCCGAACCGCCGGTAGGCGATCTTGCTGTGGCCGATGTCGATCTTCGAGAGGGGTGCAGTGAGCATGAGGGGTCTCCGGGGGGTGAGCCGACGACGTGGCCGGCGTGTCCCCAGAGCATGAGGGCGAGGGGTAATGCGTGCGATGACCCCAGAGGTAACGCGCGGTCGATCCTGCTCGGATCGCCTAAGATCAGAGGTGTGAGCAGGGCGGCCCGGTCGATCGCGCGGTACTTCGCGTATGGCTCCAACATGAGCCGCGCCCAGATGCAGGAGCGGTGTCCGGGGTCGCGCCTCGTGGGCTCGGCACGCCTCGCGGGCTATCGGCTCGGCTTCACGCGACACTCTCCGCGCTGGGGCGCGGGGGTCGCCGACGTGGTGCCCGACCCGTCGAGCGAGGTCTGGGGGCTGCTCTACGACGTCACCGACATGCACATCGCCGAGCTCGACGCGCGCGAGGGGCACCCGCACCACTACGTGCG
>JAGQJA010000384.1:0-2544 GCA_020430845.1 Myxococcales bacterium | reverse complement strand
TACCACGAGATCATGCTCGCGGCGGCGAGAGAGCACGCGTTCCCGGGCGAGTACGTCGCGCGCCTCGCGGCGTTCGACGCCGTCGACGTGTGAAGCACGCGGCCGGGCTCAGCGCTCGTGCGCGACCACGCCCTCGACGTGCACGCTCTCGCGGATCGCACGGAGCGGGACGCTCGAGACCAGGACGAGCACCAGGAGCACCCCCACGAGGACGAGCCCTTTGCGCGGGTGGATGTCGGGAGCGAGCGTCGGCACGCGCGGCGCGGCGCCCAAGAAGGCGCGGGTGAAGGCGCGGAAGAAGGTGACGCCGTTGAGCCCCGTGACCGCCACGAGCGCGATGGCCACCGCCAGGTGCTTGCGGCCCTCGCCCTCGAAGACGAGGTCCTCGCCGACGTACGACGCAAAGCCCGGAAAGCCGATGAGGGCGAGCCCGAAGACGAACTGCGTCGCCGCGAGCCGCGGGAACGCGCGGTAGTGGCCGTTGTGCCGTGCCAGGTCGACCGTGCCGACGCGCGCCGTGAGACCGCGCGTCGTGATCACCAGGCCGACGGCGGCGAAGCCTGTGGCGATGGCGAAGAGCATCGCCCCGGTCATCGCGTCTGCCTCACCCGATCCGAACCCCAAGAGCACCAGCGACGACTGGCTCATCACGAGGTACGCGTTGGTGTAGCGCAGCTTGTCGGACGCGAGCGCGAGCAGCGCCGCGTAGATCGAGCCGACGACGGCCAGGCAGGTGAGCGCCCAGGGGCCGCCCGTCGACGACGCGGCGTCGAGCGGGAGCGCGAGGCGGACGAGCAGGTACGCGCCGCTGAACGCCGACGCGATGGGCGCGGCCACGGTGACGGGGCCGTCCGCGAGCAGCACGGGGTACCACGAGTGGAACGGAACGAGGCCCATGCGACTGAGCGTGCCCGCGAGGATTGCGAGCGCGAGGACGCCGTCGAGCCATGGCGCGAGGCCGTTGTCGGCGATGTGCCGGACGTCCATCGGGTGATCACGGTAGAGCGTCGCGACGGCCACGCCCGCCAGCGCGACGAGCACGGCACCACCGCCGACGAGCACGTTGAACGCGCGCCGCACCTGGAGCGGCGCGTTCGCGCTCCCGAGCGCCGACATCGCCGGCAGGACGATGGCGCACCACGCCGCGAGCAGCACGAGCACGTGCGTCGACGAGAACACCAACATCGCGAGCCCGTGGCGCACGAACATGGACGCGAGGGTCTGGGCGCGGAGCTCGCGCCTCGGCGCGACGACGACCACCAGGCCGAGCACGACCGACGAGGTGACGAGCAACAGGAGGCTCAGCGGATCCGCGCCCAACACGGGGACGCCCCCCGCGTGCCAGGGATCGACGAGCCAGTCCCCAGCGCGCTTGCTGGCCACGAAGCTCGCGCCCACGGGCGGCACAGTGCAAGCGACGGCCATGAAGAGAGCCAGCTGTCTGGACGGCGGCCGCAGCCGCAGCACGACGGCGGCCACGAGCGGCAGGAGCACCCCCAGGGTCAGCCACGGGACAGCTGTCATCGACGCACCCCGTGGCGCTCGTCGCGCGTCGAGGGGGGAAGCGAACCGCGGGCGCCGTGCTCCTCTTCTCCTCGTTCGTCTTCGTCGTCGGTGCCCGCGACGATGGCGACCCAGCCTTCTTCGACGGCGCGCGCCGCCCGGGCGAGGGCGAGCACAGGACGCACGACGAGGCGGTCGACCCACGCGTCGAGGTAGAACCCGTGCAGCGCGTGCCCCAGGAGCGGCCTCACCCACCGCGGCGTCGTGCGCTTCGCCGGGCGGTCGGCCGAGTCGTGCAAGAACGAGGGCGCCCGCAAGAGCTGCGCCGTTCGGAGCGCGGCGTGCAGCACGAGGTGGACGAGCGCGACGCGCGTGAGGCCAGCGGCGATCTCGCAGAACATCAGCCCCACGTGCACCATGATCGCGTACGCCAACCGCGACTTGGCGTCTGGCTGCACGCGCCCCACGACCGAGCCGTAGCCCGCGGTGAGCAGGCCCAGCGCGGCCGTCGCGACGGTGAGCGCGAGCGATCCGCGCAGCAGCGGCGACGCCCGCAGCAGCAAGAACACGCCGGCGTGCACGCTGAGCCCGCCGTAGAAGACCGCGCTCGACGGCGTGGGGCCCTCCATGGCACGCGGCAGCCAACTGCCGAAGGGCAGCGCGCCCGCCTTGCCTGTCGCCGCGAGGAGCACCATGGCGCCGACGAGCGTGCCGGCGTGCTCGTGCGCGGCGAGCGGCAGGTCGAGGGCGTGATGGGCCTGCGTGACGTGGAGGGTGATCACCGCGGCGAGCATGCCCGCGTCGCACGCGCGGTAGGTCGCAAGCACGCGCACCGCGTTGGTCACGGGCGCGACCCGGTCGTGGAAGAAGCCGACGAGCAACACCGAGCTGAGGCCGACGAGCTCCCAGCCGACGAAGAGGTGATCGAGCCGACTCGCGAGCGACAGCACGCTCATGCCGGTGACGAAGACGTTGAACAGCAAGAAGAACCGCCCGTGCCCGGGCTCGCGATGCAGGTAGGTCTTCGAGAAGCGCGCGACC
>JAGQJA010000031.1:19582-21231 GCA_020430845.1 Myxococcales bacterium | reverse complement strand
CGATCGAGAGAGAGAAGCCGACGACGCCGCGCGCCAACGACCGCGACAGCTCGGGCGGCAGGCGATCGAGCGACCACCCGCCGGGCGCTTCGAAGCGGCGCGACATCGCATCGAGCAGCTCGCGCGCTGCGACCTGGTCCATGGGACCTCGGGCGTGGCCGTGCACGTGCACCGCCGCGTAGTTCCACGTCGGCACCTGCGCGTCGGGGTGCTCGTACCAGAGCGGCGAGACGTACGCGTGGGGTCCCAGGAACACGGCCGTCATCGGCTCGCCTCGCTCGGCGCGGCGCCAGACCCCGTTCGCGCGCGCGACGTGAGCCAAGAGCAGCCCACGCGCGCGGTCCACGAGGAACGGTAGATGCGCCAGCTCTGCCTCGCCCCCGTCCGCCGTGCAGACGAGGGTGCCGAAGGCCACGTGCTCGACGAGGTCGAGCGCGCGCTCGCGATCGGTGAGCGCGAAGGGCTGCGGGTTGTAGAGCGTCATGGGAGGCTCATGGCCCGGCCGCGCGCCGCCGTCCACACGGGGCGCCGATCGCGCGACAGAGCCCGTGCCGAGAACGGCGCGGAGCCAGGGCCCGGGGGGCGCGGCGGTTGCCACACGCACCCGTGGGGAGGCGGCCACACGTCGGTCGACCGTGCCGGCGCCGCGCGCCGATTTTCTCGCTCCGGGCGCGCGCTACGGCTGAGGCACGACGGCTGCAAACGGCAGAGGTCGACGCCTCTCGCGCCTGCAAAACGCGGAGCCCGTGGTCCTCTCGTCCCGTATCGCTCGTGTCGCCCTCACCGTCGCCCTCACCGTCCTCGTCCTTGTCGCGGTCCTCACGCGCCGGGCTTCTGCCACCACCGAGCGCATGGCCCCGCGCGCCCCGCACACGCGCGCCGCGTCGCACCGCGACCTGACGCGCCACGCGGCGGCTCGCGCGTCCGGCCCGACGACGCTCCGCGCCGATCGTGGCGAC
Organism: Myxococcales bacterium; assembly: GCA_020430845.1. Classification (GTDB taxonomy): domain Bacteria; phylum Myxococcota_A; class Polyangia; order Polyangiales; family Polyangiaceae; genus Labilithrix. The sequence continues at coordinate 20,272 of JAGQJA010000031.1, read as the reverse complement.
ATGCTCGCCTTCGGCCCGAGCGCCCACGCTCCGGCAGCCCCGGTCGCCGTCGTCTACCTGCACGGCCGGAGGGGCCTCGCGGCGAAGGGCTGCCCGTGGCTTCGCGACGGCGCGACGGATCTCGGGTGGCTCGTGTGCCCCACGGGCGTCGAGACCGACGAGCACGGCCTCTCTTCGTGGGGCGCGGACCTGTTCGCGCAGCGCGACGTGATCGAGGATGCGTTCCGCGCGGCGGTCCGCTCGGGCGCGGCGGCCGACCGCCGCGTCGTGGTCGGCTTCTCGCAGGGCAGCCACGTGGCCAACGATCTGGTGCGGTGCGGGCTCGGGCGCTTCACCGGGCTCGTGCTCCTGGGCGCGGACCTGCACGCGAGCCCCGAGCGCCTGCGCGCCGCCGGCGTGCGACGCGTCGTGCTCGGCGCGGGCTCGCGCGATCCGGCTTTTGCGCCGGCCAAGGAGGAGGCCGCTCGCCTCGCTGGGCTGGGCGTGGACGCGCGGTTCGTCGACCTCGGCGCCGTGGGTCACACCTACGCCGCCGCCGACGAGGGCGCGCTCGCGGAGGCGATCCGCTGGGCCGGCGGCGCGTGAGCCCGGCGCGCGACGGACGCACCGCGCGCTAGCTGGGCCAGGACGCCGGGTCTTGCCGGTAGAAGTCGGCCAACGTCGCGTAGAGCTCGGGGTGGCGCGCGCGCA
>JAGQJA010000031.1:13896-19445 GCA_020430845.1 Myxococcales bacterium | reverse complement strand
GTGGCGTAACGGGCGCGCGTGCCGAGCGGCGGCGCGCCGTCCATCGCCCCGTCCTCGTGATCGAGCTGATGGGCGAACTCGTGCAGGATCACGTTGTGGCCGCTGTGGACGTTGCGCGTGTTGCGCCGCGCGGCGTCCCACGCGAGCACGACCACGCCGCGCTCCCAGGACTCGCCGAGCCGGGCGCTCCCTCCCTCGATGACGACGGGCCCGTCGCGGCGCTCGGCGCGCGAGACGTACGTGCTCGGGTACACGACGATCGTGTCGAGGTCGGGGTAGATGTCCGTGTCGCGATGCAGCAGCAAGAGGCACGCCTGCGCGGCGATCGTGAGGCGGATCTCGTCGGTGATCTCGAGCCCGCCGGCGCCCTCGAACACCTTGTCGTCGAGGAACGCGAGGACGAGCCGCTCGAGCTCGCGCGCGTCGGCGTCGCTCAAGCCGCGGACGATCGGGACGTTGGCGTCGAGGATCTCGCGGTAGGCCGCGGGGAACGGACGATCCGCGTCGACGCGACGGAGCCACCGCTTGAAGAAGCGGAACACGCGCTCACCGGTCCGACGCGCGCCTCGGCGCGCGGATCACGGGATCCTCCACAGGCCGACGAAGCTGGGCGCGTCGACCGACACCGGAGCGCCGGCGGGGGTGAGGGCGCCGGACGCGGCGTCGACGCGGAAGACGCTCAACGTGCCGCTGCCCTGGTTTGCGGCGACGAGGATCTTGCCCTCTTCGTCGAGCGCGAAGCTCCGCGGCGTGCGACCGCCGGTCGCTTGGTGGCCCGTGAGCGTGGCCTTGCCCGAGGCGCCGTCGACGCTGAAGATCGCGATGCTGTCGTGGCCGCGGTTCGAGCCGTAGACGAAGCGCCCCGCGGGATGCGCCACGACCTCGGCCGTCGTGTTCTGGCCCACGAACCCGGCCGGCAACGTGCTCGTCGTCTCGATCGGCGCGAGCTTGCCGCTCTGCGCGTCGTAGGTCATCGAGGTGAGCGTGCTCGCGCGCTCGTTGATGAGGTACGCGAACTTCTCGGTGGGGTGCAGCGCGATGTGGCGAGGTCCCGCGTTCGGCGGGGGTGAGACCGAGGCGGGGCTGTTGGCGGTGAGCTTGCCGAGCGCGCCGTCGAAGAGGAACTGCGCCACGAGGTTCGACCCCAGACACGGCACGAGGACGTGGGCGCCCGCGCGATCGGTGATGATCTGGTGCGCCAGCATGCCCGGGCTCTTCTTGTCGGCCGCGGCCCCGAGCGCGCCGGTCGCGTCGACGGGGAACACCGCCACGCTGCCGGCGGTGTAGCTCGCGACGAGCACCCACTTGCCCGTGGGGTCGATCGAGAGGTGCGCGGGGCCCGCGCCCTCGGCCCCGACCATCCCGTTCGGCGTGAGCGCGGCCGTCGCGGGATCGAACGTGAACGCCCGGACGCGCCCGGGCCCGCCCTCTTCGACGGAGAACACGTGCCTGCGCGCGGGGTCGACGGCGATGAACGACGGTCCCTGCCCCGCGGCCACCATGCCCTTCTCGCTCAGCGTGGCAGAGGCCGCGTCGACCTCGAAGACGCGCACGTTGCCGTCGCCGCTGCCCACGAGCGCGTAGAGCGTGCCCACGGGTCCGGCGTCGGCGACGGCGGCGTCTTGCGCGCTCGCGTCGCCGGGTCGCGCGTCGGCGTTCGCGCCCCCGTCGGTCGGCGCGGACGCGTCGAGGCCAGGCGGCGCGTCAGGGCTCGCGTCAGAGCCGCACCCGCCGATGGCGAGCGCGAGGACGAGGGCGGGCGTGCGCATGGGGCGAAGGCTAGCGCGCGAGCGCCGACGCCGACGCGGGAACTGCCCTGGGACCGGCATGTATGCAGACGTGCGCAAGTATCCGTACGTGCTCGCCGTGGCCAGGTGACCCGCCTATCATGCGGCGTACGGGTGGGGCCTCGCTCCCGAGCGCATGGACACAGGATTCATCATCGACGGTCGCTTCGAGATCGAGCGGCGCGTGAGCGCGGGCGGCATGTCTGCCGTCTATCGTGCGCTCGATCACAACACGTCCGAGATCGTCGCCGTCAAGGTGCTCTACGGGCGCGACGCGGGCGAGCACCGCGAGCGCCTCTTTCGTGAAGCGCAGATCCTCGAGAAGCTGAGCCACCCCGGCATCGTTCGGCACATCGCCCACGGCACGACCACCGACGATCAGCCGTACCTCGCGATCGAGTGGGTCAAGGGAGAGACGCTCTCGACGCGCCTCGCCAAGACCGGCCTCACGATGGGCGAGAGCGTGCGCATCTGCGTGCGCGTGGCCGAGACGCTCAAGGTCGTGCACGCGCAGGGCGTGCTCCATCGCGACATCAAGCCGGGCAACCTCATCTTGCGCGACGGCAACGTCGACGACGTCACGCTCATCGACTTCGGCATCGCGCGGATCGGCGCGACGGCGAGCGCCATCACGCACACCGGCGTCATGCTCGGAACGCTCGGCTACATGGCCCCCGAGCAGGCGCGCGGCAACAAGATCCTCGACGCGCGCGCCGACGTCTTCTCGCTCGGCGCCGTGCTCTTCAAGTGCCTCACCGGCGTGCCCGTCTTCGCCGCCGACGACGAGATCGGCATCCTGGCCAAGATGCTCTTCGACGCGCCCGCGCGCGCGCGCTCGCTGCGGCGTGACGTCCCGACGTCGCTCGACGATCTGCTCGCGCGCATGCTCGCGCGGGATCCTCGAGAGCGCCCGGGAGACGCCGGCATCGTCGCCGCCGAGCTCGCGGCCATCGGTCCGCTCGACTCTGCGGGCGAGGCGATGCAGCGCGACCCCAGCGCCTACGTCGACGTCATCACGCGCGGCGAGCAGCGCCTCGTCAGCGTGATCGCCGTCGCCGCCACCGCGCAGGACGACGAGGAGCACACGCTCGCCGACGGCACGTGGCAGGGCGTCAAGTCGCTGAGCGGGCGCCTCCGCGCCGCCGTCGCGCCGTTCGGCGCGCACCTCGAGTCGCTCTCGAGCGGGATGATCGTCGCGACGCTCCCGGGTCGCCACAGCGCCACCGATCAGGCCGCGCGCTCGGCCCGCTGCGCGATGGCGATGCGCAGCGTCGCGCTCGCGGCGCCCATGGTGCTCGTCACGGGTCGCGCCGTGCTCGACGAGCGGGTGCCCATCGGCGACGCCGTCGACCGCGCGATACGCCTCTTGAAGATGCGCGTCGAAGAGAGCCTCGAGAGCGTCGGCGCCGGGCAGAAGCAGCCCATCTACGTCGACGAGGTCACGGCGGGCTTGCTCGACACGCGCTTCTTGGTGCGGCAGGACTCGGGCGCGCTCGAGCTCGTGGGAGAGCAGGCGCAGGCCGCGGACGCGGGCCGCATGCTCCTCGGCAAGCCCACTCCGTGCGTCGGCCGCGAGCGCGAGCTCGTCTCCCTCGAGGGGGTCTTCGCCGAGGTCGTCGCCGACGACGTCGCGCGCGCCGTGCTGGTGACGGCGCCGGCCGGCATCGGCAAGTCACGCCTGCGCTTCGAGCTGCTGCGCACGCTCGAGCACCGCGGCGACCCGCACGAGGTGTGGACCGCGCGCGGAGATCCGATGCGCGCCGGCTCGCCGTTCGGTCTGCTCGCGCAGATCCTCCGCACGGCCGCCGAGGTGCAAGACGGAGAGCCCGCGCGCGTGCAGCGCGAGAAGATCCGCGCGCGCGTCGAGCGCTGCGTGCCCGAGGCCGACGCCGGCCGCGTGACGCAGTTCCTCGCCGAGCTGCTCGGCGTGTCGGTGCCCGAGGACGACGACGTGCAGCTGCGCGCGGCGCGCCACGACGCGGTGCTCATGGGCGACCAGATGCGTCGCGCGTTCGAGGACTGGCTCGACGCCGAAACCGCGCAGAAGCCCGTGCTCATCGTGCTCGAGGACCTGCACTGGGGTGACCTGCCGAGCGTGAAGTTCGTCGACTCCGCGCTGCGCACACTCGCGGAGCGGCCGCTCATGGTGCTCGCGCTCGCGCGGCCCGAGGTGAGCGAGATCTTCCCCGAGCTGTGGGCCGAGCGCGGGGTGCAGCACGTGCACCTCAAAGAGCTGTCGAAGAAGGCGAGCGAGAAGCTCGTGCGCCAGGTGCTCGGCGACCTGACGCCCGAGGCCGCGGTGGCGCAGATCGTCTCGACCGCCGGCGGCAACGCCTTCTACCTCGAGGAGCTCATCCGCACGGTCGCCGAGGGCCGGGGCGTCACGCTGCCCGAGACGGTCCTCGCGATGGTGCAGGCTCGCCTCGAGGCCCTCGAGCCCGAGGCGCGGCGGGTCCTCCGCGCGGCGAGCATCTTCGGACAGACGTTCTGGAGCGGCGGCGTGGGCGCGCTGCTCGTGGGCGACGAGAACGTGGCGCAGGTGACGGCCTGGCTCGACGAGCTGTGCGAGCGCGAGCTGCTCTCGCGCCGCGAGGTCACCAAGTTCCGCGGCGAGCAGGAGTACGTGTTCCGCCACGGCCTCGTGGCCGAGGCGGCGTACGGCATGTTCACCGACAAGGACCGCATCGTGGGCCATCGCCTCGCCGCCCAGTGGCTCGAGAAGATGGGCGAGCGCGAGGCCGTCGTGCTCGCCGAGCACCTCGAGCGCGGCAACGAGCCCAAGCGCGCGATCACGTTCTACCGGCGCGCCGCCGCGCAGGCGCTCGAAGGCAACGACCTCGTCGCGTGCTTGCAGCGCACGGAGCGCGGCATCGCGTGCGGCGCCGAGGGCGAGGTGCTCGGGCGCCTGCTGCTGCGCAAGGCCGAGGCGCACCGCTGGCGCGGCGAGAACGCCGAGGCCAAGGAGTGCGCCGCGCAGGCGATGCGCCTGCTGCCGCGGACGGGCCGTCGATGGTTTCTCGCGGCCGGCGAGACGGTGGAGGCGTGCGCGCGCCTCGGAGACGACGTCGAGCTGCACCGCGCGGTCGACGAGCTCTGCGACGTGAGCTCGGCCGGTCGACTGACGGCGCCCCACCTCGTCGCCCTGACGCGCGCGTCGGTCGTCCTGATGCAGAACGGAAACTATCCGTCGGCCGACGATCTGCTCCGCACGATCGACGCCGCGTTCGAGCAGTCGCGCAAAGAAGAAGACCCGCTGTCCGCCGCGCACGTCTACCGGGCGCGCGCGTACCGAGCGCTCGTCGCGGGCGACACCGCCGCCGCGCTCTCGATGTACAACGTCGCCATCTCGAGCTTCGAGCAGGCGGGCGACGTGCGCGCCGCGTGCAGGCACCTCGTCAGCGCCGGCGCCGCGTGCCTCGAGCTGGGCGCGTACACCGAGGCCGAACGCGCGCTCGCCGACGCCCTCGCCTCGGCAGAGCGCATGGGCCTGTCGGGCGTCGCCGCCAACGCGTGGCTCAACATGGGCATGCTCCAGGCGCGCACGGGCAGCCTCGAGGAGTCGTTGCAGCGCGCCGACGCCGCGCTCGCGGCGTTCAAGTCGCAGTCCGACCGCCGCATGGAGGCCGTGGCGCACCTCTACCGCGCGCTCTTCTTGGTCATGCGCGGCGACTTTCCGCGCGCCGAGCACGAGGTCGACGCGAGCCTACGCGTGGCTCAAGAGGGCGCGCCGATCGCCGTCTTCGCGCTCGGCGTGCGCGCGCG
>JAGQJA010000031.1:0-13768 GCA_020430845.1 Myxococcales bacterium | reverse complement strand
CTGGGCGAGCGCTCGCGGGCCAAGCGCGCCATCGCCACGGCCCGCGTGCGGTTGCTCGAGCGCGCCGCCATGATCCGCGACCCGTCGTGGAAGGAGTTCTTCCTCGAGAAGATCCCCGAGAACGCCCGGACGGTCGAGCTCGCGCGTGAGTGGGGCGCCATCTGACCGACGCGACGCGCCGCCCCGTCAGCGCGCGAAGAAGGCCTCTGCGTCGATGCCGAAGCTCGAGATCTTGAGCTTCGCGAAGATCTCCTCGGCGCGCTTCGCGAAGCTCTCGGCCTCCTCGACGACGGCCGGATCGGTCTTGTGCTCGGGCGACGCGCGGAGGAGCGCCGCGTAGACACGACAGCTGCGCGCGAGCTCCACGTCGTTGCCGATCTCCTCGAAGATCCAGATCGACTGCAGCAGGTGGCCGCGCGCGCTCAGCAGATCGTCGCCGCCGGCGCTGCCAGCCGCCATCACCTCGCCGAGCGAGCGGAGCGCGACGCCGAGCTGCACCTTGCTCTTCATCTCGCGGAAGATCTCGACGGCGCGGCCGGTGCACTCGCGGGCCTTGGTGTAGTCGCGGCGCGCCAAGAAGGCCTTGCCCAGGCCGCGCACGGCCTCGGCGAGCCCCATCATGTCGCCCAGATCGTCGGCGATCTCTTCGGCCTGCTTGAGGTAGTGGATGGCCTTGTCGGGATCGCCCAGGCGGTTGTACGTCTCGCCGAGGTTGGTGAGGACGAGCGCGATCCGGTTGCGGTCGCCCGTCTCCTTGGCCACCTCGTACGCCTCGAGGAAGAGCTGGAGCGCGCGGTCGTCGTCGCGCTGGTCTTGCGCGACGGTGCCCAGGTTGTTGAGCGAGATCGACACGCCCACGAGATCGCCGATCTCGCGCCGGATGCGGAGCGCCTGCTCGAACGCGTCGAGCGCCGCCTTGAACTGCCCGGAGTCCTGGTAGACGAGCCCCAGGTTGTTGAGGCTCAGCGCGATCGAGCGCCGATCGCCGATCTTGCGGCGCATCGCGAGCGCGCGCTGCGTGGAGTCGAGCGCCTTCTGGTAGTCGCCGCGCAGCCAGAAGAGCTTGCCGAGATCGTCGACGGTGCTCGCGATCCCGCGCTCGTCGGCCGCCTCTTCGAACAGCGCGAGCGCCGCCTCGAGGTGCGCAGCCGACTCGTCGAGTCGCCCTGTGTCGCGATAGAGGCGCCCGATCCGGCTGTGCGCCGCGCCTCCCTTGGCGCGCAGGTCGAGCCGGAAGGCGCGCGTGAGCATGGCGCGGAACGCCTCGAGGGCCTCGTCGTTCTTGCCGAGCACCTGGAGCACGTCTCCGTAGTGGTGCAGCGCGCGCAGGTGCTTGTCGGTCGAGCCCTCGGCGCCGGCGGCCAAGAGCTCGAGGCCGCGCTCGTAGTACTCCGAGGCCTTGGCGTTGGCGTACCGCTCGCGGGCGAGGTCGGCGGCCTCGAGGTATGTAGACGCCGCCTGGACGGGCAGCTCGGCGCTCTCGAGGTGGCGCGCCAGCATGCCCAGGTACTCCTCGTGCGTGTGCACGTGCTCCTTGAAGGCGAGCCAGTCGGCCACGGCGCGGTGGTAGCGGCGCGCGGACGCCTTGGGCAAGAGGCGCATGAGCGTCTCGCGCTCGAGGTTGTGCTTGAAGACGTACTCGACGTCGTCGGGGAACGTGCTGTCGGGGAGCGTCAGGACGTAGTCGCGCTCTTTGAGGTCTTTGAGCGTCGCCTCGAGCTTGCCGATGTCGCCGACCGCGTCCTTGACCCAGAGGTCGGGCGGGGTGGCGTCGAGGCGGGCGATCGCGACGAGCCCGCCGAGCCAGAAGACGCTGCCCATCACCGCCGCGCGCTCGAGCAGATCGCGCTCGGCGGGCGCGAGGGCGGCGATGCGCGCCTGGATCGCGTCCTCGACCGTGAGGGGGAGGCGGACCTCGGCGAGCCGGTCGGCGTGGATGGCCCACTGCTCGACCTCGCTGAACTCGTCGCGGACCTCGATGACGCCGATGTCGTGGAAGATGCGCACCATGCGCTCGAGGAGCGCCGGGTTTCCGCCGGCGAGCGTGCACGCCGCGTCGACGAGCTCGTCGACCTCCTCGGCCTCGCCGCACGGCGCCAGCAGGTCTTGCATCACCGCGGACGCGTCGGTCTCGGAGAGGGGCGAGAGCTCGATGACCTTGTGCCGCGCGCCGCCGTACCGCGCCCAGTCGTCGCGTCGCGCCATCATCTCGGGCCGCGCGAGGCACAAGATGAGCACGGGCGCGTCGAGCGACTCGAGCAGGTGCGCGAGCAGGTCGAGCGACTCGTCGTGCGCGAAGTGCAGGTCGTCGAACACGAGCACGATGGGCCCGCGCGGCGCGCGCTCGCGCGTCGACTTGGGCGGGGCGTCACCGCCGTCGGGCGGGATGCTGTCGCGCATGCGCGGATCGTGCGTGAGGAACGCGTCGGCCTCGAGGAAGCGCTTGATGACCGCGCGCCGCAAGAGGCGCATCTGGTTCGAGTCGGTGCGGACCGCCTGGATGAGCGGCGAGTCCATGAACTCGAGCTCGAGCAGCTGCCCGAGGAAGAAGCAGACGTCGCCGACCTTGCGATCCTCGAGCACGGCCGAGACCTGCGCGCGCACCTGGCCCTTGGCGGCCTCGGGGTCCATGCCCTCGACGATGCCGAAGCGGGCGCGCAGCACGCGCGCGAACACGTCGTACGCGCCGCCGTTCTCGCGGGCAGAGCCGCGAAAGACGCGGGGCGGAGGCCCGGCGACCACGCGGGTCTCGTCGGTGCCCGGCTTGGCGGCCTCGGGTGTGCGCGTCCTCGCCAGAAAATCACGCACCAAGCGGGTCTTGCCGATGCCGGCCGAGCCCACGAGCGTGACGGTGCGTGTCTCCTTCTCTTCGCGGACGGTGCGGAGCGCGGCGTCGAGCTCGCGCATCTCCGCCTTGCGACCGACGAGCAGGGCGCGCCGGTCGAGGACGCCAAACGCGCCGGGTGCGAAGCTGTGGGTCTCGGCCATCGGGATCGGGCCGTCCTATCATAGCGCAACGCGTCGCGGCGCGCGGCGTTCGCTCAGTTGTCGAGGATGCCGTCCGGATCGCTGATCGGGGGGCTGTCCGGACCGTGTCCGTCGCGCGGGGCAGGCGCGGGCACACCGCCGCGGCGCACCGGCGGCGGCGGCGTCGCCGGCCCCTCGATCTTGGCGGGGATGAGCGCGGAGTCGAGGCCGGGCACCTCGGGCCCGAGCGTGGGCGTCGAGGTCGACGACTCGGTCTTGTCCTTGTCGTCGGGCGCGTCGGCCGGCGGCTCCACGGCCTTGGGCGCCGCGGGCTTGGCGTGACCGGCGTGAGGCGGCGCCGCGGGGGCCGTCGCCTTTGCCGCGGGCGCGTGCGCGCGACCGTGGGGGTGCTTGGCGCTCGCCGAGGCCGCGCCGTGGGACGGCGCGCGCTTTCGCTGGGGGTTCTCGATGCACGCGCCCATGCCCGACGGGCACGAGATCCGCACATGGAAGTGATCGTCGTGCGGGAGCGCGCCGCGCGGCTGCGCCATCACCTCGGAGGCCCGGCGTCGAATCGCGGGCGAGGCCCCGATGCGGGCCGCGTAGGCGAGCAGGCGCGCGCGGATCGGGGTGGCCACGAAGATGTGCGAGATGTGAACGCCGGGGTCCGTGACCATGGCCGACACGAGCGCCCAGTTGCGCGCGTCGTCGAACTTGGCGCCGGGCCAGGTCGGGGCGGTGCCGTCGCCGACGAACGGGACGAAGTGGTTCGCGAAGATGGGCTTGCCGGCCTGGTTCTTCACGTAGAACGCGAGATCGGCGTCGCGTCCGCTCTCGTGCGACGCGTGCCGGTCGATCTCGCCGCCGCCGCGCTTGGAGAGGTGGCCGACCGACAGCACGGCGTCGGGGAACTGCTTTCGAACGAGCTTCGCCGCGCGATCGATCATCGACACGAGCGGGCCCACGCCCCAGCGGACGTCGGCGCCCGCGTACGCCGGGACGATGCGCAGGTGCGGCGCGGTCTCGAGGTGAGCCCCGCCGTCGAGCTTGCCGTTGGTCGGCGATCCGACGCTCTTGCCGCGGCGCTGCGCCGCGAGGGCCGCGGGGGACGGCCCCACCTTGCCCCTGCGACCCGGCTTCGACGCGGGGCGGCTCGCCTTGCCGTGCGCCGCCGGCTTGGGCTTGCTCTGCGCGGCCGAGCCCGCAGGGTGCGACGGCTTGGCGGCGACCGTGGCCGACGAGACCGTGAGCGCTAGGGCGGCGAGGACGGAGGCGAGGAGTGAGGCGCGCACGCTATGAAGGAGCCAGAAATGCGCGGTGCGGGCCAAGTTTGTCGGGCCGCACCGCCCACGCCCGCGCCGTCGGCGTCGCCCCCTCGCCCGGAGCGCGCGGGCCGCGGATTGCGACGGGCGGGCGCATCGACTACACGGGGCGTGGGAGATCGCCATGGACAAGGTGAAGAAGAGCGCGCGCGAGGCCTGCGCAGACATTCCCTCCGGATGCACGATCCTCGCCGGCGGCTTCGGCCTCTGCGGCATCCCGGAGAACGCGATCCGCGCGATCGCCGAGCTGGGCGTCAAGGACCTCACGTTCGTGTCGAACAACTGCGGCGTCGACGACTTCGGCCTCGGGATCCTGCTCGGCAAGAAGCAGATCAAGAAGATGATCTCGAGCTACGTCGGCGAGAACAAGNNCAAGGAGTTCGAGCGCCAGTACCTCTCGGGCGAGCTCGAGGTCGAGCTCTGCCCCCAGGGCACGCTCGCCGAGCGGGTCCGCGCGGGCGGCGCCGGCATCCCGGCGTTCTACACGCCGACGGGCGCGGGCACCGCTGTGAGCGAGGGCGGCCTGCCCCTCAAGTACGCCAGCGACGGCTCCGTCGCCAAGATGAGCCCCAAGAAGGAGACGCGCGAGTTCGACGGCCGCACCTACGTGCTCGAGCCGGCCATCAAGGGCGACTTCGCCATCGTCAAGGCGTGGAAGGGCGACCGCTTCGGCAACCTCGTCTACCGACACACGGCGATGAACTTCAACCCGATGATGGCGATGGCCGGCAAGGTCACCGTCGCCGAGGTCGAGGAGATCGTCGAGGTCGGCGAGCTCGACCCCGACCACATCCACACGCCCGGTATCTTCGTGCAGCGCATCTTCAAAGGGGCCTCGTTCGAGAAGCGCATCGAGAGGCGGACGGTGAGCCAATGAGCGGCCTGACCCGAGACCAGATCGCACGCCGCGCGGCGCAAGAGCTCCGCGACGGCTTCTACGTCAACCTGGGCATCGGCATGCCCACGCTCGTCGCCAACTACATCCCCGACGGCGTCGAGGTCGTGCTCCAGAGCGAGAACGGGCTCTTGGGCATCGGCCCCTACCCGACCGAGGACAAGGTCGACGCCGACCTCATCAACGCGGGCAAGGAGACCGTGACGATGCTCCCGGGGTCGTCCACGTTCTCGAGCGCCGCGAGCTTCGAGATGATCCGCGGCGGCCACATCGACCTCGCCATCCTCGGCGCGATGCAGGTGTCGGGCCGCGGTGACCTCGCCAACTGGATGATCCCCGGCANNAGGGCATGGGCGGCGCCATGGATCTCGTGGCGAGCGCGCGCCGCGTCGTCGTCATCATGGATCACGCCGCCAAGGACGGGTCTCCCAAGATCCTCGACGAGTGCACGCTGCCGCTCACGGGCCGCCGCGTCGTGCACCGGATCATCACCGACCTGGCGTGCATCGACGTGACGGCCGACGGACTCGTGCTCCGAGAGGTCGCGCCCGGCGTGAGCGCGCGCGACGTCCAGGACAAGACCGGCCCCACGCTGCAGGTCCCGTCCGATCTCGCCGAGATCAAGCTCTGAACGCGCGCCGGTGAGCGAGCTGCGATCGGCGCTCGGCCTCGCGCGGTGGCTCGGTCCTTGGGCGGGCGACGCCATCCCGCGCGGCGTGTCGCGCTCGGTCGTCTCGCTCTCGGCCGGCGAGCGAGCGACGCGCGCGTACGTGTACGAGCCCCCGTCCGCGGCGCGCGGCGTGTACGTGGTGGCGCAGGGGCTGCACTACGAGGGCCCCGCCGACGCGCGCCTCGACCGCTTCCTCCGCGTGCTGGCGCAGGCGGGCTTCGTCACGGTCGCGCCCTTCCTCCGCGACTTCAACGATCTGCTCATCGCGCCCACCACCGCCGACGATCTGGCGATGGGCGTGGCGCACGGCGTTGCGCTCGCGCGCGCGCGCGGTCTCCCTGCGCCCGCCCTCTTCAGCGTGTCGTTCGGGTCGCGCCCCGCGATCGAGGTCGCCGCGTCGCCCACGGGCGACGATCTCGGTGCGCTCGTGCTCTTCGGGGGCTACTGCGACTTCGACGAGACCGTGCGCTTCTGCGTCACCGGACGCACGGCCGGGGGCGCCGAGACACCCCTACCCCACGATCCCCTCAACGCCCCTGTCGTGCACCTCAACCTGATGCGGCGCGCGGGCCCCGCGCTCTTCGACGCGCGCGTCGACACGGCGCGAATCGAGCGGGCCTACCGCGAGATGGTCTATCGCACGTGGGGCCGCCCCGGGCTCAAGCGCGGGGACGCGCGGGCGCCGATCGCGCGCGACGTGGCCCGCGATCTGGCGTCCGCCGAGCGAACGATCTTCATGCAGGCGTGCGGTCTCGAACCGGGCGGAGACGCGCTGCTCGAGCGCGGCCTCGAGGCGTCGGGCGACGCGTTCGCGTGGGCCGACCCGCGCGCGCTGCTCTCGCAGGTGCGGCCGCCGGTGGTGATCGTGCATGGCCGCGACGACGACGTCATCCCCGTGACGCAAGCCGAGCGCCTCGAGGCCGCCCTGCCCCCGTCTCACCCGCGCGCGCGCATCCTCACCGGCGTCTACGGCCACACCGGCGCCGCCGTGCCCGGGCCCTCCGCCGCGCTGCGCGAGATCTCCGCGATGGTCCGCGTCACGCGAGAGCTCGCCCGAGCGCCGCGGCGCGCCGCGACCGCACGAGGTGCGTCGACGCCTCGCGGGTGACACGAGCGCGCGCACCGGGCATCCTGCTGCCCATGCTCGCGGGTGTCCACGGCCGGCCCTTCATCGACCTCGAGCCCCTGCTCGACCTGAGCGGGCTCGACGAGGTGCACGAGGAGATCTGCGTGGGCCTCGCGAACGTGCCCGTGGACTACACCGGCGGCAGCCACCGCGCGATGGGCATCATGCCCGCGTCACGCGAGGCCGAGGCCGTCGTCGACTACGGCGAGGTGATCCGCGCCATGAGCGACGGCGACTTCGCCACGCTCCGGGAGCTTTCGGACGCGCCCGACGAGATCGACCCGTCGTCGCGCGAGATCGGCGAGGAGCGCGACGTGCCGCTCTCTCGAAGGCAGATGCTCTGGCTCAAGTATCGCTTCGGCGTGTACTTCCCGTGGAAGGTCTACTTCGAGATGATCCCCAACCAGTTCTGGCACGAGAAGAGCTCGTCGGACGGCAAGGACTTCACGCGGCTGGCCAAGACGTTCTTCCCCAAGACGATCGCGCTCGTGCGGCGCCTTCCGTTCGAGCGCATCGGCCGCTGCAACGTCATGGGCCTCGAGGCCCACGACCACGGCACCGTGCATCGCGACGGCGTGCCCGAAGAAAAGCCCGAGGTGGACCACTTCATCTCGATCTCGCCGACGGGCGACAAGCGCCTCTTCTTGTGGGACGAGACGGCGCGAGAGAAGACGCCAGTGACGGGCCGCGCGTACTGGTTCAACGACAGCGACTACCACGGCGTCGACCCGAGCCCGCGCTTTCAGTACTCCATCCGCGTCGACGGCGTGTTCACGCCCGATTTCGTCGAGAGAGTGAAGGCCGCGATCGGTTGAAACGCCAGCGTTTATCGCGTACGCCTCGTAGCTGACGTGACGCAGCCGCACGACAGCTCGACGCCGTTCACGCGCGACGCCCTGGTCGACAAGCCCGGGATCCACGGCGCGCGCTGGTGGCACCAGGCGCTCGAGGATCGCGGCGCTCAGGTGGCGCGCCGCACGGCGATCCGCGGCATGCTCCTCGCGGCGGCCGCGATCGCGGGCTTCGGCACGCTGCTCGCGGTCTGCGCCAACAGCCTCGACACCGGTCCCGACGCCAAAGAGGTGCGCAAGACGGCGCTCCAGCTCCAGCGCGAGTTCGGCTGGAACTTCGGCGCGGTCGGCGAGGCGCTCGTCTTCGACGGCACCCGAGCGCTCCCGTACAAGCCCGCGTCGCTCGTCACACTCGCCACCGACGCGGCGCCCAAGTCGGCCGCGCACCAGCCGTTCTATCTGCGCACGTTGTTCGAGGCGCCGTACGCGAGGCCCACGCTCATCGCCACGTTGCCCGCCGAAGAGATCCAGGGCTTCCAGCCGCTCTTCACCGCCCTCCGGCCGATGGTCACGCCGGCGATGGAGACGGCGTACCTGCGGGCGCAGGGCCTCGCCGCCCTCTTCGCGGACAAGGACGCGAAGGTCGCGCTGGTCGTCGATCTGCCGGGGCCCGAGGCGGTCGCATTCGCGGCCGGCCTCGCGCACGCGTTCGACCCGGTCATGCTCTTCGACAACTGGCCGCACCCGCGCGGCGTCGTGCGCGCCCACCACACGCTCGCCGCGGCCGCGTACTACCAGCCCTTGCTCGCGAGCGCCGGCGCCGAGCGCGCCCCGTCGGCGCCGCCCGCGTTCGTGCTCGATCGCGATCGGCTCGCCACGTACATCGACGACGCCAAGCAGTTCGACAACCGCTACGCCGCCAAGCTCCCCCCCGCCGCCGCGCTCAAGGCGCTCGGCGTGCTGCACGTGCTCTACGTCGTCCCGACGGGCGCCGAGGCGCGCATGGAGAAGGACGACATCAACGACGACTTCCTCGCGTACGCCGCGGCCGGCCTCGAGGTTCGCAGCCTGCCCGCCAACCTCTTCGCGCCGATGCACGCTGGCGACGAGACCTACGCGTACGGCGGCTCGCCCGACTCGCAGCACGCGTTCTTCCTCGACTACCCGTGGGCGCCGCCCGGGGGCACGGCGACGCTGCGGCCCGGCAACCTGGGCAAGGACTACACGCCGCGCGCACGGCGAACGAGCTTCTCGACCGGCACCGGCGCGACGGGCAACCGGCCGCGCCCCACCGGGTTCGGCACCGTCCCGATCATGGTCGCGGTCGGCACGGGCGCGGTGCTCGGCGCGCGGCACAGTCGCAGCGGCTCGTGGAACCGCTCTTCGGGCGGCTGGGGCGGCGGATGAAGCACAGCATCCTCGCGTTCGAGGTCTGCGCGCGCATGGACCAGACGCCCGGGCTGCACGCGGCGCTCATGGGCCGCCTGCGCGCTCACCCGCCCAACGCGTCGTTCCAGCAGAAGTGGCAGTACCACGCCGAGACGTCCGCCACGCTGCTCGCGCACCTGGGCGCGTTCGAGCTCGGCTGCTGGGACTACTTCGACGACGACACGCGCGCGCAGGCCGACTTCAAGATGTGGGTCAACGGCATGCTCAGCGAGGAGGGCGCGCGCCCCGGACCGCTCGGCGGCGATCCGTACCGAGGCGAGCCGCGCTACCTCACGTACACGATGGCGTTCTTGATGGCGCAGGGCTCGCCCACCGACATGATCGTCCGCCAGGTCTGCAACATCCCCGAGCCGCACCTCTGGGCGCGCGCGTCGTTCCAGAGAATCCTGAGCAACATCAATCAGTTGAGCTTCTCGTCGATCAAGGGGGACGTCGCGTACGTCATCCCGCGCGATCCCACCTGGGCCCTCACGCAGCAAGATCTCCGCGAGCCCAAGTTCCACTACCTGCGCCGCATCACCTGACACTTCGCCCGCCACGATCGCGTCGCGCGCCTCGCCCGTGGCGAGCTGTCGAGAGCCGCGATGCTTCTCGGCGACGCGCGAGCTCCGCCATGCCCTCGCGGCGGTAACGCTGGCGTCAGGTTCGTGCGCGGCTACCATGTGCGGGCCGCTCGCTCGACCATGGCTTCTTCTTCTTCTCATCGCCCGACGCCCTCCACGCCCCACCGCCGCGCCGCGCGGCACAAGGCGGCGTCCGCGGCCGCGTCGGCCGTCGCGCTCATGAGCCTCTGGATCGGCGCCTGCGGCTCTCGCACGGGCCTCTTCGGTCCGGGCGGCGGGGGCATCACGATCAGCGCCGAGGCGAGCGCGAGCGCCGACGCGTCGCTCGACGGCCCCACGCCGTGCATCCCGGGTCGTTTCTCGTTCGAGATCGCGCGCCCGCAGGTGATGTTCGTGGTCGACCGCTCCGGCTCGATGGCCTTCACCCTCGACGGTCAAGAGACGGTGCCGCCCGGCGAGCAGTCGCGCTGGGACCTGCTGCACGACGCGCTCGAAGAGACCGTCTTGCCCCTCGACAACCAGCTCGCCACGGGCGCCAAGTTCTTCCCCGAGGTGATCCCCGACGGGTCGATCGACGTGCCCGAGATCAGCTGCCGCACCGACGAGACGCTGGGCCTCGCGCCCGACATCGGCAACATGCGCACCGTGCTCAACGTCTTCCGCGCCACGCGTCCGCGCGGCGGCACGCCCACGGCCGAGGCCATCCGCATCGCCGCCGAGCAGCTCGCGGCCCGGCGCGGCGTCGCGCGCTACATCGTCGTCGCGACCGACGGCGCCCCCAACTGCAACGGCGACCTCGACGGACGCAACTGCGTGTGCACCACGCCGCGCTCGACGTGCTCGGCCAACGATCGCGGGCGCTTCAGCTGCCTCGACGACGTGCGCGCGATCGACGCGGTGCGCGAGTCGGCCGACGTGCGAAAGATACCCGTCTTCGTCATCGGCCTGGGCAGCACCGAGCGCCCCGAGTTCTTGCGCGTGCTCGACGACATGGCCGTCGCCGGCGGCCGGCCCCGCGCCACGGCGCCGCGCCACTACAACGTGCAGCGCGCCGCCGAGCTGTCGTCGGCGTTGGTCGCGATCCGCGACAGCATCTCGAAGTGCACGTTCCTCACGCCGTCGAGCCCCGAGGACCCCGACGCCATCGCCGTCGAGATCGACGGCGCGATCGTCAAGCGCGATCCCACGCGCCGCGACGGCTGGGACTGGGTCGACCAGGCGTACGGCGAGCTCGCGTTCTTCGGCGCGGCGTGTGAGCGCGCGCAGAGCGGCACCGCCAAGGTCGGAGGCGTCGTCAGCTGCACCGCGGACCGCTGAGGTGGAGGCGCTCGCCGCCGCGCTCGCAGAGGTAGAGGCCACGGCCGCGCGCGGCGACAAGACCCGCGTGTTGGGCGAGGCGTTCGCGCGCGTGGCGGAGCGAGAGCCCGACGCGCTCGCCTTCGCGGTGCGGTTCGTCTGCGGCGATCCGCTCCCGGTGGGCAGCGCGCGGCCGCTCGGCGTGGGGTGGCGGCTCGCGCGGGACGCGATCGAGGCCGCGACCGGGCTCGCCCCCGACGCGATCGCGACCGAGACGCGCGCCGCTGGCGACCTGGGCACCGCGATCTCGCGCCTGCTCGACGCGCGCGGCGACGCGGGTGGCCCTCCGCTGTCGGTGACCGAAGCGCGTGACGCGTTCGAGGCGATCGCCCGCGCTGGCGCGCGCGGCACCAAGGCGCGCGAGGTCACGGCGCTCGTGCGGCGCGGGTCGAGCGCGGTCACGCGGTACGTCGTCCGCGCGTTGCTCGGGGAGATGCGCGTCGGCGCGCGCGCCGGCGTCGTCGAGGACGCGATCGCGGCGGCGTTCGGCCGCGACGCGGCGAGCGTGCGGCGCGCGGCGGCGATCACGGGCGACGTCGGCGAGGCGGCGGTGCTCGCCCTGGGCGACGCGCTCGAGCAGGCGACGCCACGCGTGGGCGCGCCGATGAGCTTCATGCTCGCGACGCCGATCGAGATCGCGCGAGGGGCGCCGCTCTCTTCGGGCGCGTGGGTCGTCGAGGACAAGATCGACGGGATCCGCGCGCAGCTGCACGTGGCAGACGGCGGCGCGGCGCGCCTCTTCGCCCGCGGCAAGGGTGAGGTGACGCGCGCGTTCCCCGAGCTCGTCGACGCGGCGCGGTCGATCGACGCCCCCGCGATGCTCGACGGCGAGATCGTCGTCGTCTCCCCCGACGGGCGGCCGCGCCCCTTCTCGGCGCTCCAACGGCGCCTCGGGCGGGTGTCTCCCGACGCGGCGCTCTTGGCCGAGCTGCCGGTGCGCTACCTCGCCTACGACCTCATGCTCTCGCGAGACGGGTCGCTCCTCGACCTCGCCTTCTCGGAGCGGCGCGCGCGGCTCGAGGCCCTGGCCGGCGGCTTCGCCCATCCCATGCATCTACATGCTTCGCGCGCGCTCGACGGCGAGGCGGCGGTCGACGCGGCGTTCGAGCTGGCCCGCGCCGGCGGCTACGAGGGCCTCGTGCTCAAGCGGATCGACGCGCCCTACGAGGCGGGCTCGCGCGGCCGGGCGTGGCTCAAGGTCAAGCGCGCGCTCACCACGCTCGACGTCGTGGTCGTCGCCGCGCAGCGAGGGCACGGCAAACGCGCGGGGGTGCTCAGCGACTACACGTTCGCCGTGCGCGGCGAGGGCGACGCGCTGCTCGTGGTCGGCAAGGCGTACAGCGGCCTCACCGACCAGGAGATCGCCGAGCTCACCGAGCGCTTCCGCGCCATCGCCACGGCGCCCGAGACGCGCGGCACGCTCCCCGTGCGCCCCGAGATCGTCCTCGAGGTGGCGTTCGACGGCGTGCAACGCTCCGATCGCCACGACAGCGGCTACGCGCTCCGCTTCCCGCGCATCGCCCGCGTGCGCGACGACAAGCAGGCCGACGAGATCGACACGCTCGACGCGGTGGCGCGCATCTTCGAGGCGCAGCTCGCCGACGGCCACCGCGAGGCCGACCCCGCCCCGCCGCGAAAGGCGGGCGCGAGACGCGCGAAGGCCGCGGGCCAGCTCTCCCTCTTCGGCGACGACGACCGGGAGCCTCGCGGGCGCTGAGGCGCGGGCCGCGTGGCCCGATGTCCTCGCTGCGATCTCCGACGTGTGGCGATTCGCCGCGCTTGCCGCAGCGGTTCCGCACGTTGTTTCGCGCACTTAGCCCACCTGACACGTGGCGCGCTTCCTGCTCAGGGGCGCGTGCTCTCGCTCGGCCCCGCAGCCCGCGCGCCGCGATACGAGGGCGCTTCTTCGATGTCTCGATCCTGAGGAGGACTCTCTTGCGCACGCTCACCTTCGCCGTCTCGACCCTCGCCCTCTCCTTGTTCGCCTGCGCGTCCAGCGTCACCGGCACGGGAGACGGCACCGAACGCGGCGCCGGCACCGACGACACGCCCTCGTCGCAGAGCCCCGGCACTGCCACGTCGCCCAACGATCCCGCGGCGCCCTCCGTCGCCCGCAAGCGCGCGTTCGTCACGTCGACCACGTTCACGGGCGATCTCCGCGCCGACGTCGGCGGCGCCACCGGCGTCGACGCGGCCGACATCATCTGCCAGACGGCCGCCGACGGCGTGCTGCTCGGCGGCAAGTGGCGCGCCTTCGTCGACGACGGCACGCTGCGCGCGCACGAGCGCATCACCGACGTCGGCCCTTGGTACGACGTGCGGCCCGAGGGCGAGACCCCGGCCAAGCTGTTCAACAACCGCGCGAACCTCCTCTCGGCGCCGCTCTCCAAGCTCAATCGCGACGAGCGCGGAAAGTCCACCTACGGCAGCGCGTGGACGGGCTCGGGCGAGGGAAAGAGCTGCGGGGCGTGGACGTCCACCGCCAGCTACGGGGTGGTCGGCCGCGTGGGTGGTGAGGCCGACTGGCGCGCGACGTCGAGCAGCGACTACTGCTCCGACCGCAACCACATCTACTGCTTCGAGCAGTGACGCCACGGGAGAGGCGCGCCGGCGTCGACACGCCGAGCGC
>JAGQJA010000030.1:20486-27482 GCA_020430845.1 Myxococcales bacterium | reverse complement strand
CGTCGGACGCGGGCGCCTTGGAGAGCACCTGTCCGTCGACGAACGCCGCGCCGTCGTAGCGACGGTGCACGTAGTCGTCGCCGGCCCTCCGGACGACGTGGACGTCGGCGTCGCCGAGCCGCGCGAGGCTCCAGTCGTTGGCACCGAACAGCGTCGCGCTGGCCGGCAGCGCCGTCACACCGCCTCCCCAGACGCCGTTCGTGCGCCGCGCCCACCGGAGGTTGGTCGGCTTGGGCTCACCGTCTGCGCTCTCCCAGACCGCGAGCACGTCGGAGCCGCCGAGCGCCGCGAACGCGCGCGTGTGCACGGTGAAGGGTACGGAGCCGACGTCCTCCCTCGGCCCGAACCCCGGCGTCCACGACGTCCCGAGCTCTGTCGTGCTCGCAGAGTAGGCGTTCATGTTCGCGGTGGTGGCCGGGTTGCCGAAGTAGGGCGAGTACCCCGTCCCGTCGACGACTCCGCCGGCGGGCGTGACGAGCGCGACGGGCCCGATGGGCGCGGCGGGCATGAGCGCGTCCCCGACGCGTGACACGAGCTCGAACGCGCCGTACGCGAGCGCGGCGCCCGAGAGCGTGACGCGCGCGTGATAGTGACGCTGATCGACGGTGCCGAGATAGAACTCGGCCGCGACGTGGACCACGTCCACGGCGCCGACGTCGGCGTACGCGACGCTGAGAAAGCCGCCGTGCTTGCCGTGCGGGTGCGGCAGCGGGATCTCGGGCCCGGCCTGCCACGTGACGAAGTCGACGGACGACCTCGTGCGGATCGCGTCGGGCGCCGCGTCGTCGAACGTGAAGAGCCACCAACGCTGCGCGTTCACCGCGTAGACGAGGTGAGTCTGCTGCGCGTAGCCGGTGGGCGCGTCGACGCCGCCCACGGCGGCGAGCACGACGGCCGCGCCGGTCGACGGCGGCGCGTCCGGCGCCTCGGCGGCGTCCCCCGGGCTCGGGAGCGACGCGTCGGGGACGCCGGCTTCCGCGGGCGGCGGGGGCTCCGCGACGGGGAGCGTGCCCGTGACCGACAACGTACAGCCTGCGGCGGTCGCCAGCGCGCCCGCGAGCGCGAGCGCGACGTGCCTGTCTCTCCGCGCGAGCATCGACCGCAGGTTAGCGCACGCCCGCGCGGCGCGAGCCCGTTGTTCGCGAGCGACCTGCCGAGCGGGGGCGCGTGACGCTCACCCCGAGGCGACGCGCAGGACGAACCACAGGCCGCCCGCGATCGCGACCGCCCCGCTGACGAGACGCACGCCCCTCGCCTCGAACCAGGTCTTGTCGCGCAAGAAGATGACGAGCGGCAGCACCAGCGCCATCACCGCGAGCTGCCCGGCCTCGACGCCCAGGTTGAACGAGACGAGCGCGCCCGGGACGGCCGACCGCGGGAGCGACAGCTCTTGCAGCGCGCCCGCGAAGCCGAAGCCGTGGATGAGGCCGAACGGGAACGTGATCCGCCAACGTTTGTCGGCGTCCTTCACGAAGAAGTTCTCGACGCCCACGTAGGCGATGCTCAGCGCGATCGCCGGCTCGACGATCCGCGAGCTGGGCGTCCACACGCCGAGCACCGCGACGGCGAGCGAGATCGAGTGCGCGACGGTGAACGCCGTCACCACGGCGAGCAACGACCGGACGCGGCCGCGCACCAGCACGAGGCCCAGCAAGAAGACGAGGTGGTCGTAGCCGGTGAGGATGTGCTCGATCCCCATCTTGAAGAAGCCGAGCAGGCTCGCGGCGCTCGACCCGCTCGCGCGAGGCGCCTCGGCCGGGCTCGCGCCGGCGGGCAGCGCGATCGAGAGCGTCTTGTGGGCGCGATAGAGCACCTCGTCGTGCGACGCGGCGCCGATCGCTCGCGCCACGTGCCTGTGACCGTGCGCGAGATCGTCGAGCACGTCGACGCTCACCTCGAGCGCCGGCGCGGCCTGGGCGCAGGTCCACTTTCCGTGCACCATCAGGCCGTCTTGCTCCGTGAGCGCGGCGTCGACGAGCACAGGCTTGCAGTCGGCGCCGGCCGACGTGACGTGCACGCGCCCGAGGATGCGCGTCTCGAGCGCCGCCTCGCTCTTGGCGACCTCGGCGGGCGACACGTGGCCGTCCTTGTCGGCGTCGAGGCCTGGGACGAGCTCGATGACCTCGCCGCGCGCGAACGCCATCTTGACCACGAGCTCCGCGCCCGACTCGGCGCGACGCGCGGTGTACTCCGCGGTCGACAGCCCGATCTGGTGCGCGTGCGCCGACCCCGTCCACGCGAGCGCAGCCACGAAGAGCGCGAACGCCGCGGCGAGCGCGCGGCGCGAGAATGTCGTCCCCATGCTCGCTCTACGCGCCAGCGCCCCGCTCGGCCTCACCCCGTGGCTCTATCACACGGCCTCGGACTCGTCGCGCGCCGACGCGAAAATCCCCCGCGCCATCAAGGACTTCTCGTCCTTGGCGCGCGCCGCGTACACGTCGCGTCGGGCAGCGCGCACGTCGAGATCTCGAGGCGCCGCCTGGAACGCCAGCTCGGCGAGGTGCGAGGCCATGCGCAGATCTCCTACCTCGAGGAGCGCCCGCGCGCGCTTCGCGAGGGCCGTCGCGCCACCGGCGAGCGCGGCGATCTCCTTGGCGAGCGCGTCTCTGGGCGCGGGCTTGAGCTCGGCGGGATCGCCGTCCCACCAGCCTCCGTAGAGGCGCCAGATGTTGCGCACGATGAACTCGGGCTCGTCGTACACGGGCTTGAGGTACGGGCGCCCCAAGAGCCGCGCCGGCGCGCGCACCTCGTGGAGCACGCGGTCGAGCGACGCGCCCTCGTTCATGAGGCGGAGCGTCTGATCGACGATCGACTCGAGCAGCTGCGCCGTCTCTTCGAGCGCGAGGCGCACCGCGTCGGCCCCGAAGATGGGCACGCCGTGACCGGGGCAGAGCACCTCGGCGCCCAGGCTCGCCATCGCGCGCAGCGCCATCGCCCACTCGCGCGGGTAGCGCTGCACCTTCTGCGGGTTGCCGCAGTTGGGCGTGGCCCAGATGAAGAGATCGCCGGTGCACAGGACCTTGGCGTCGGGCAGCCACACGAACGTGTGGTCGTCGGTCTCTCCGAGCGCGTGCCGCAGGACGAACGTGCGGTCGCCCACCTCGAGCGCCAGCTCCTTGTCGAACGTCGCGTCGGGGTAACGAAAGTCGGCGGGGAACTCCGTGTTGGTCTGGAACTGCCGCGTGTTGATGCACGAGTTGTAGCGGCGCGTGAGCTTGTACCGGTCGAACCGCGCCGGCACCTTGGCGTGCGCGACGACCCTCACCTTGCGCTCGGCCTCCGCCTCGTAGCCGTCGACGCCGAAGCAGTGGTCGACGTGGCCGTGCGTGTAGATGGCCGTGTGGGCGAGCTGCGTGGTGAGCTCGCGCAGGATGGCGCGCGTGGCGGGCGCGAGCAAGAAGCTCCCCGTGTCGACGAGCACGAGCCCGTCGGCGGTGTCGATCGCGGTCACGTTGGCGAAGCTCGACACGAACGTGACGCCCTCGGCCACGCGCTCGGCGCGGAAGAGCGGGGTGAAGGGGTGGTGATCGACGGTGGTCTCCCGGCCGTCGAGCAACGCTTGGGAGAGGTCCTTGAGGGCGCCCATGTCGAGCGCGAGTATCGCACAGGCGAAAGGCCCGGGAGCGGCATCGCGCCGTCCCGAGCCCGTCACCCCGCCGCCGTGCGCGCGTCACTCTGCGGTCCAGAGCACCTTGAGGCGGTCGAACGCGGCGCGCGGCGTGCGCCCGTCGGTGAACGAGCCGCTCGGGAAGTACTTGCCGCCGCGCGTGTTCTTCACGCCGTGGATGCCGAAGCCCTCCTCGTCCCAGCACCCGCCGGGGAACGCCTCGCTCGAGGCCTTCGACGGGCTCTGCGTCCACACGTCGGTCTCGATGTGGTTCGCGTGCGCGCCCGCCTTGAAGTACTCGTCCTGCCATTCGAAGACGAGCCCGCCGCTCACGACGTCGCGGCGCGCGTCGATGTGCTTCCAGTGGCCCTCGATGTAGTCGGCCTGCGCACGGGCGCGCTCGGGCATCTCGACGGGCGGCCCCTCGGGGCACGCGCCCACGAGGATCGGGTTCGACCCGGGCGCCACGGGCACGCCGACCGACGAGAGGATCTGGGCGCGCGTGGTGGCGGGCGCGCCGAACTCCGTCATCACGAGCGGCTTGTCGCTCACGGCGGCGAAGTCGTCGAAGAGCGTGTCGAAGTTGTTGGTGTCGGCCTTGGCGTCGAGGCGACCGCGGTACGAGTTGACGCCGATGACGTCGATGTTCGAGATGTCGTAGCCCTTGGACGCGACGATCCGGAGAGACTCCATGCTGTCGTCGATGAGCGCGATGATCGTGTGCTTGCGCGGGGCGATCGTCTTGATGGCGCCACCCAGCTCGTTCATGTAGGCCCAGAACGCGGGGTTGGCCTTGTTCTGCGCGAGGTTGAGCTCGTTCGAGAGGACGAACCCGAGCACGGCGGGGTGCTCCCCGACCTCCTCGGCGAGCGCGCGGTAGGCCGCGAGATCGGTGGCGCGTCGCTCGGGCGCGGTCTGGTCTCCGTTGAACTTCCAGCCGGGCTCCTTGCGCGTCTCGTCGGCCACGAAGGTGTCACCCTGCGGCGTCGTCACCGACCACGAGCCGTCGGTCGGCGGCGCCGCGACCTGCTTGTAGCGAAAGATGCCGGGGCTCACCGGGAACGCCACGTACGCGCGGATAGGGTGATCGCCGTCGTTCCAGAGCATGTCGAGGAACTTCTTGTGCGAGCGCATCGCGCTGGGCCCCTTCTGCGCGTCCCACGGGTGCATCGCGTAGACGCGGATGGTGTTGACGCCCATGTCGCGCATCTTGGCGATGTCGGCGGCGAGCTGCGCCTCGTACTTGGGGTTGCCGAACGAGTCGCCGCCGTCGCCCTCGAGGTTGCCCTCACCCCAGAAGGAGCTGTTGTCGGCGCCGATGGGGATGGGCGCGTAGTCCACGCCCCGCACCTGGTACTCGGCGCCGTCGAGCATCAGCTTGCGCCCCGCGACGGTCACGTCGTGGCTCGCCGCTTCGGCCGTGAGCGCGGCGCTGGAGTGGCCGACGGTCGCGCGCTGGAACGCGTCGGGGGCGGTGGAGCACGCGCCGAGGGCGGTGGAGAGGGCGAGGACGGCGGCGACGAAGGAGCGCTTGATCATGGGGCTTTCTCGGGTTGAAGGGGCGGAGCATCCCGCCGACCCCTTCAACATGAGCCCCACGACCATCGCGGACCACTAAACGATCGTAAGCGTATCCATTAGCTATTGTTTACAAATGCGCCCGAGCCAGCCGGCCCGCGCCGGCCGCTCACGGGCTCTCGGCGTGTCAGCGCGTGGCGACGCGCTCGTCGAGCAGGGCCCGCGCCTCGGCGGCGCCCGTCGCGTCGAAGGTGGGCCAGAGCGCGAGCGCCTCCGCGACGAGCTTCTTGCCCTTGGTCACCTCGCCGGCCGCGACCAGGATCGCGCCGTGGTGATACATGAGGCGCGCGTCCTTGGTGCCCAGCCGGCGCGCGCGCGTGATCGACGCCTTGGCCTCCTTGATCTTGCCGGCGCGGAAGAGCGCCCACGCGAGCGCGTCCTCGGTCACCACGTCCTTGCGCGCCTCGTACTCCTCGCGCGCGAGGCGCAGCGCCTCTTCGGGGCTGCGGTCCTTGGTCGACAAGAAGAGCGAGAGCGTGCGCGGGTCTGTGCGCTTGCCGTCGCGCTCGACGATCGCGTAGGCCTCGGCCGCGCCCTTGTCGTCGCCGGCCTTGGCGCGGGCGTCGCCCAGGAGCCACGCGGTCTCGACGAGCGGGCTCGAGGTGTGCGCGCGCGAGAAGAGCTCGGCCGCGCGCGCGTAGTCCTTCTTGGCCATCGCGACGCGCCCCTTGCCCACGAGCGCGGGCGCGAACTCGGGCGCCTTCTCGAGCGCCTTGTCGAAGCCGGCGTCGGCGCCGTCCACGTCGCCCTCGCCCAAGAAGATCATCGCGGCCTGCACGAGCACCCACGAGCGCGGCTCGGGATCGCGCGTGTCGCGGCCCGCGTCGATGGCCGATCGCGCGGTCTGCTTGGCGCCGACCACGTCGCCGCGCAGCCACTGCAGGTACGAGGCGCGGCTGTACGACGGCAGGTTCGGCTTGAGGTCGACCATGCGCTGCGCGGCCGCCGTCGCCTCGTCGTAGCGACCGAGCTCGAGGAACGCGTCCGAGAGCGTGCCGTAGGCCATCGGATCCTCGGGGTGCGCCGCCACGACGCGCTCGGCGAGCGCGCGCGCGTCCTCGAAGCGATGCCCGTTGAGCAAGACGAGCCCCTTGAGGTCGAGCGCCATCTTGTGGTCGGGCACACGCTCGAGCGCGATGTCGGCGCACGCGTCGGCGTTCAAGTAGAAGCCCGGGTCGGCGCTCTGCCGCGCCTTGCGCACCCACGCTTGACCGAGCGCGACCCAGAGATCGTCCTTGCCCGGCGCGCGGCGGGCCGCCTGCTGCGCCTCGGTCACCATCTTGTCGGCGCCCGAGACGCCGGGCAGGCGCGCGAGGGCGAGCTTCTGCTTGGGCGTGAGGGCCTCTTCGGGCTCTGCCGTCGTGGCAGGCGCAGCGGCCGGCGAGGCCTCTGCGGCGGGCGACGGGGCGCGCTTCGTCTCGGAGCAACCGAACGCGCCGAGCGCGAGCGCGGCGACGAGGGCGAGGTTTGCGGGGCGGACCAGGGACGCGAGGCAGTGGCGCGGCATGCCGGACCTACGTGGCGGGACGGGATGCGGATCGCGGGGGCCACGCGTCTGGTCGCAGGGTGTGTGCATAGGTGAGAGGGACAAAAAGAGAAAGGCCCCGGGGCGAGAACCATTTCTCGCCCAGAGGCCCTTGGAGCGCGTCCGCCTGCCAATCGGGCGCGCTCGAGAGGGGTTACGCGCAGACGCACCCCGCGGTTTCGCGCAGATGCTCGGTCGCCTCCGTCGGCGACGGAGGCCCATCGACCGGCCACAAAAGCCAGCGACCCCGACACCTCCTCCGAGGCATCAGGGTCGCTTGCTCCTC
>JAGQJA010000030.1:3825-20425 GCA_020430845.1 Myxococcales bacterium | reverse complement strand
CGGCCCTCGTGCGGGAGCGCGAGGTAGGGGAACTCGGTCAGGTACGGCTTGTCGTTCGAGTTCGCGCCGTCGGAGACCGCGAGGGTGCCCTTGGCGAGGATGACGGAGAGCAGCACGTCGGTCACGTCGGCCTGCTCCTTGTTGGGCGCCGCGCCGTAGGGGATCGGGCGGCCGTTCGGGAAGCGCGAGTCGAGGCCGAGGTCCACGCGGAGCACGTCGCCCGTGGTCTCGAGCGGGATGTTGTGACCCGACGCCTTGAGGTTGATGGTGTCGATGATGTCGAGGCGGTTCGACTTGAGCGAGTCGACGGTCGCCTGGTCGACGCCGAGCGCCGCGTAGATGCCCACCGCCTCGGCGTCGCGGACGACGACCGGGTTGAGGAAGTACGAGCCGAAGTTCTTCACGTCGGTCGCGGGCTTGGTGCGGTTGTACTTGTCCTTGTCCTGCAGGCCGATGAGGGCCTCGTTGACGAGGGGCAGGCCGAGGCGCGAGACCTGGACCCAGCCGCCGAAGTTGTACTCGCCCTTGGAGCGCTTGAGGATGCGCACCTGGCGGCGGCTCGCCGAGGCCCACACGCCGATCGTGTTCTCGTCGCTCGCGCCGGCCTTGGGGGCCTTGCCGTCGAAGGTCACGTCGGTGGTCGGGATCTCGAGGGCGATCGCGTGGCAGTTGAAGCCGGCCACGTTGTCGACCGCGGTGCCTTCGGGCTGCAGGTTCGCGAGGTCGAAGATCGACCCGATGTTGACGTAGAAGCCGTCGTCACGCGGACCGGCGAAGACGCGGGTGCCGTTGTTGAGCGGGTGGATGAACTTCGCCGCGAAGGCGTCGTCGTACTTCTGCGTCTGGTAGACGACCGCGTTGGTGCGCGGTCCGATGTTGACGGGCGCGACCTTGAGGCCCTGGCCGAGCGCCGTGCGGCGCTTGAGGCGACCGCGCTCGTCCCAGTCGAGCTTGGTGACCCAGTAGGTCTGCGTGCGGCCCGACAGCTGCGAGAAGAACTCCTTGCCGCCGCCGAGGGGCTTCGAGAGGTCCGCCGGGTCGACGTAGGGGTAGTCCGTCGAGCTGAACTGGATCTGGTAGGTGACGACGTCGTGCAGGCTCTTGGCGCCGCGCGTGACGTGGATCTCGTAGAGCACGTCGTCGGAGAACTCGTTGTAGTTGGGGCCGCCCGACGGCTCCTCGAGGGGGTTGTACGCGGCGACGATGTTGAGCTTGTCGTGCGCGCCGTCGTTGACCCACGCCCAGACGTCGGTGTTGTCCGCGGCCGGGTCGAACCCGATGGCCGGGGCTTCACGGTGGCTGGACGCGCTGGCCACGGAGACCATGCCCGTGAGGACGAGAGCCGAGAGAGCGCCGCTGAAGATGTGACGAGCCTTCATGATTTCCAATTCCTCCCAAAAACCTTTTTTGACTTGTGTTCTCTCGACCCGAATCACAGCTCGAGCTTGTAGACGGTGCCCGTGCCGTTGGCGTTGCTGTCGGCCCACGCGAAGACGTTCTTGCCTCGCGCGCGGTGCAGACCTGCGGACTCACGGAAGTCCCCGATGACGTCCGTGATCGACGACATGTTCTTGCTCGCGAGCTCGATCTTGTAGACGACGTCCGTGCCGCGCCCGACGTCGAGCCCCGAGACGAGCAGCGTCGACTCGTCGGCGGTGAGCGCCGCGCCCGCCGGGTGACCGACGCCGAGACCCTCCATCACGACCTCGGCCACGCCGGCCTCGACCTTGATGACCGACGCGCCACCCTGCGCGCTCGCCGCGCCGCCGGAGTCGACGACGTAGGCGACACCCTTCTTCGTCACGGCGACGCCGCTCGGATCGGTGAAAAGTGCACCCGAGGCGACTTCGCTCACCTGACCGCCGCCCAGGCCCGACTTGAAGAGGGCGGCCTTGCCGTCCTTCTTGCCGGTGAACCAGACGGTGTCGCCCATGACCTCGATGCCGCGGGGCTGGTAGCCCTGCGTGCCCGAGAGCGCCGTGGGCGCGCCGCCGCCGATGCCCATCGAGAAGAGGCTTCCGTCGTCCTCACCGGGGGCGGACTCGGCCGCGCCGTCGGCGATGAAGAGCGTCTGCCCGTCGTCCGAGATGCTGATGCTCGACGGCGAGACCAGCGGCGCGCCCTCGTGGAGCTTGACGCTCGGGCCGCCCGCCGCGCTCACCTTGAAGATGGCGGGCACGCGAACCGTCGCGAGCCCGTCTTCGTCGGCCATCGTGTTGAAAGCGATGTAGTAGACGTTCTCCCCCTGCGGATCCGGCGTCGCGTCGAGCGGGGAGTCCGCACGCGCGGCCTCCGCCACCGCCAGCGTTCCCGGAGGTGCCTTGTCATCCTTCGTGGGATCGCTGCTCTCTTTGCTGCACGCCGTCGCGACCAGCGCCGTCGCGACCGCTCCGACGAGCGTGATGCGCGAAAGCCACCGCGTCTTGTTCTTCATTCGTGACTCCATGAGCCCTCCTTGCAGCTGACCTACGCACCCCCTGCTCCAGCGGTTGCATCGGATCCCCGTGAAGTTGTTCTTCTTTCTGCGCACGATGTGCGACATGTCGGCGTGCCGCGAGCCCGCCCATTTTCCCCGGCGACGGAGCGCGCCGCGCCGAGGACGGGCGCGAGGGGGACGTGCTACTCCCGCGGGGTGGCTGCCGAAGGTCTCTGCTTCACCGTCCGCCCCATCGGCTTCGCGCGCACGGACTTCACCGACAAGGCCGAGACGCCGCGCCAGCCGGGCGCCGACGCGGCGTCTGCCGAGCCCCACGAGGGGCGCATCGAGCTCTTGCCCGAGCTCGCCGACGCGGCGCGCGATCTGTCTTCGTTCGACCGCGTGTGGATCCTGTTCTGGTTCGACCGCGCGCACCCCGAGGGGCACACGCCGGCGTTCCCGGGCCCCACGCGCGTCACGCCGCCGCGCAGCGACCAGAAGCGGGGCGTCTTCGCGACGCGCTCGCCGCACCGCCCCAACCCGATCGGCCTGTCGTGCGTGCGGCTGCTCGGCGTCGAGGGGCACGTGCTGCGCGTCGCCGATCTCGACGTGCTCGACGGCACGCCCGTCGTCGACGTCAAGCCGTACCTCGCGTACGCCGACGCGTTCCCCGACGCGTCCGCGGGGTGGCTGGCGGCGCGCGATCCGATCGCCGCGTGGGAGGTGACCTTCTCGGATGCCGCGCGCGCCCAGCTCGCGTTCTTGGGCGCCGACGGCGAGGACGTCCAGACGCGCGCCGCGCAGGCGCTCGCGCTCGGCCCAGAGCCCCACGCCTACCGTCGCATACGCGTTCGCGACGACGGCGCGCGCGTCCTGTCGGTCAAGGCGTGGCGCGTCACGTTCGCGACGTCCGAGGCCGACCACGCCGCGCGACGCGTCGTCGTCACGCGCATCGACACGGGTTACCGCGCGCGAGAGCTCGAACGAAACCGCGACCCGGCGCTCGACGTGCACCGGGCGTTCGTGGCCGCGTTCGGCCCTCCGGCGCCCTGACGCCGCCGCGCGGGCGCGTGATAGCCTCGGGCAGAGGAGGCGCGCCTTGGCCAAAGACGAAGAGGAGCTCGAGAGCGGAGCGGTGGTCGTGCTCGACGAGGTCGTGCGCCGGGCCGCGGCCGCGAACGCGAGCGACATCCACCTCGAGCCCAAGCGGGATCGCCTCAACGTGCGCTTTCGCGTCGACGGCGAGATGGTCGAGCAGCCCAGCGTCCCGCTCGACATCGCCTCCGAGGTCGTGAGCCGCATCAAGGTGCTCGCGCGTATGGACATCGCCGACAGGCGCAGCCCGCAGGACGGACAGCTCACGCTCGGGCCGGAGTCGAAGCCCGTGCACCTTCGCGCCTCGACGTTCCCTAGCTCGGTCGGCGAGAAGGTCGTGCTGCGCCTCCAGCTCGGGCACGCGCTCATCCCGTTCGACAAGCTCGGCATCGAGGCCGACGCGCAGGCGCGCATCCGCGATCTCGTCAGCCGTCCCCAGGGCTTCCTCGTCACGTGCGGGCCCACGGGCGCGGGCAAGACGTCGACGCTCTATTCGTTCCTCAAGCTCATCGACACGCGCAGCTCCAACGTCGTCACGCTCGAGGACCCGATCGAGATCGAGATCCCGAGCATCACGCAGGGGCAGACCAACGTGCGCGCCGGCTTCACCTTCGCCACGGGCCTGCGCGCCATCTTGCGCCAAGACCCCGACGTCATCATGGTCGGCGAGATCCGCGACGCAGAGACGGCGGGCATCGCGCTCCAGGCGGCGCTCACCGGTCACCTCGTGCTCTCGACGTTGCACACGTCGGACACGGTCGAGACGATCGTGCGCCTCGTCGACCTCGGCGTGGAGCCGTGGATCGTCGCGAACGCGGTGAGCGCGATCCTCGCCCAGCGCCTCGTGCGCGTCGTCTGCAAGAAATGCCAGGAGTGGGTGCGGCTCGACGCGCCGGTGATGGACGGGCCCGAGCAGCTCCTTCCCGCCGGGGCGAGCGTGATCCGCCCGCGCGGCTGCTCGGCCTGCCTCAAGACGGGGTACAAGGGCCGCACCGGCATCTTCGAGATGCTCGTGATCGACGACGACATCCGCGAGCTCATCAAGGCCAAGGCGTCGCCGCGCGACTACCGCGTGCTGCTGCGCGAGCGAAAGATCGCCGGCCTACGCGCGCTCGGTCTCGAGAAGGTCAAGGCGGGCGTGACGACGCTCGACGAGGTCGTCCGCGTCACCACGTGAGCGGGGCGCGGGCGCTCTGCCGGTTCACGGCGGGTCGACGACGGGCATGAGGCGAGCGAGCTGCTCGGCCAGCTCGGCGCGCGACTCGGCGCGCACAGTGACGTGGCCCAGCTTGCGGCCGGGCGACGCGTCCTTGCCGTAGCTGTGGAGGTGCGCGCCCTCGACGCGCAGCACGTCGGCCGCCACGGGCATCGCTCCGATCGCGTTGATCATCGCCGAGAAGCCGACCATCCGCGTGGAGCCGAGCGGCGCGCCGAGGCAGGCGCGCACGTGGTTCTCGAACTGGCTCGTCTCGGCGCCGTCGATCGTCCAGTGCCCCGAGTTGTGGACGCGCGGCGCCATCTCGTTGGCCAAGAGCGTCCCGTCGGGCAGGACGAACAGCTCGATCGCCAGCACGCCCACGTACGACAGCTCGCGCAGCACGCGCGTGGCGATGTCCTCGGCCTGGCGCTGCAGCGCCTCGGTCCACGCGTCGCTCATGGGCGTGCTCACGCGGAGCACACCGCCGCGGTGCACGTTCTCCGAGAGCGGCCAGAAGCGCACGTCTCCGTCTCGACCGCGCACGCCGACGATGGACATCTCGCGCTCGAAGGGCACGAACGCCTCGACGATGAGCCGGGCGGCGCCGAGCGCGTCCCACGCCGGTCCGACGTCGGCGTCGGACCGCACGACGTACTGACCCTTGCCGTCGTAGCCGAAGCGGCGGGTCTTCACGACGGCGGGGGTGCCCACGTGGGCGACGGCCGCCGCGAGCTCCTCCCGCGACGACGCCTCTCGGAACGCGGGGGTGCCGATGCCGAGGTCGGTGAAGAAGGTCTTCTCGGCGAGGCGGTCTTGGCTCACCTCGAGGGCGCGCGACGGCGGAAACACGCGCACGAGCTCCTCGAGGAAGCGCGCGGCCGCGACCGGCACGTTCTCGAACTCGTAGGTGACGACGTCGCTGCGCCGCGCGATCTCGGTGAGCTTCTCCTCGGCGTCGTACGCGCCCACGATGTGCGCGCCGACCTGACCGGCCGTGCACTCCGGGCTCGGGTCGAGGAAGACGAAGCGCTGGCCAAGGGGATAACCGGAGAGCGCGAGCATCCGACCGAGCTGGCCGCCGCCGAGCACACCGACCGTCATCGCGCCGCCTTCTTGGCGGGGGCCGCCGCGTGCGCACGCGGGTCGGGCGTCGCGAGCACGGCCTCGGTCTGCGCCGCGCGCTTGCGCGAGACCGCCGCGTGGATCGCCGGGTCCGTACGCGCGAGGATCTGCGCGGCGAGGAGCGCCGCGTTGATCGCGCCGGCCTTGCCGATGGCCATCGTGCCCACGGGGACGCCGGCCGGCATCTGGACGATCGACAGGAGCGAGTCGACGCCGCGGAGCACCTTCGACTCGACGGGCACACCGAGCACGGGCAACGTCGTCATCGACGCCGCCATGCCCGGCAGGTGCGCGGCACCGCCCGCGCCCGCGATGATCAGCTCGAGCCCGCGCCCTTCGGCCGACGCGGCGTACTCGAAGAGCAGCGCGGGCGTGCGGTGCGCCGACACCACGCGGACCTCGTGGGCGACGCCGAGCTCGTCGAGCGTCTGCGCCGCGTGGGCCATCGTGTCCCAGTCGGACGTCGACCCCATGATGATGCCGACGCGAGGGGGCCCGGATTTGCCGCGCGCGGCGCTCGTTCGTGACGCTCTCGCCATGGGCGGCGCAGCATACTCCAGGCGCGCGCCCGCGCGCGAGCGCGTGGACCCTACGCTCGCGCTCGCCGCCGATCGCGGTATCCTCTGCCCCGATGCGAGCGCTCTTCTCCTTGTTGTGGGTCGCGTGCAGTGGCGCGCTGGTGTGGGCAGGCTGCAGCGGCGACGACTCGCCCGCCACGCCACAAGACGCCGGCGTCGACGTGACGCAAGACGCGCCGCCCCCTCCGCCGCCGCCCACCGACGCCGGCGTCGACGCCCCGGCGCCGCGCGACTGCACCAAGGATCTCGCGCCCGACGGCATCCCGAACCACCTCGAGTGCGCCGGCCTCTACTCCAAGATGAGCGACAAGACCGTCGCGGCCGACAACCGCCCCTACAAGCCGGGCGTCGAGTTCTGGAGCGACGGGGCCGTGAAGCAACGCTGGGTGTACCTTCCGCCCAACACCAAGATCGACACGTCGAACATGGACGAGTGGGTGTTCCCCGTTGGCACGCGCCTCTTCAAGGAGTTCAAGCTCGACGGCAAGCTCGTCGAGACGCGGACCTACTTCAAGGTGGCCGACGCCACGTGGAAGCACGCGACCTATCGGTGGAACGCCGACGAGACGGACGCTGTCCGCAAGGACGAGGGCGAGAAGCTGCCGCGCGACGGCGGCCCCGTCTACGAGGTGCCCAACACGCTCCTCTGCGACGGGTGCCACGACGGCCGCAAGGATCGCGCGCTCGGCTTCGACGCGGTCAGCCTCGGGCTGCCCACGGCCACCGGCGTCACGCTGGCGACGCTCGTGGCGGAGGGTCGCCTGACCGTGAGCCCGGGAGCCACGCAGGTGAGCCTGCCCGACGACGGGACGACCAAGGCGCCCGCGGCCCTGTCGTGGCTCAACATCAACTGCGGTCCCTGTCACAACGCCAACACCACCGCGGGGGCGTTCTTCACGAACCTGTTCTTCTTGCTCAAGCCGTCGCAGGTGCTGCGCGACGACGGCGGGACCGCGACGGTCGAGGAGCTCGACAGCTACGTCACCTCGGTCGGCGTCGCCTCCGGGCGCATGATCCCCGACGCGGGCGGAGCGTTCTTCGAGCGCATCAAGAAGGGCAGCCCCGACGAGAGCCTCGCGGCCTACCTCTCGGGCCGCCGCGTGCCGCCGCCGGGCGATCCCAACTCGGTCGAGCAGATGCCGCCCGTGGTGACGCGCATCGTCGACACCGACGGCCACAAGGCGCTGACCGACTGGATCACGGCCCTGCCCTGATCGGGCGCACCAAACGCCCTTCCCCGGCCGGGCGCACAAAAAGGAAGCGGGCCCTCACCGTCTTCGCGAGGGCCCGCCAGAGTTCCGTACCGCTGTGGTCGTGTGCGGGTTTGCATGAACCCCTAGCCCGTGGGCTAGGTGGGGGGCTCGCGCCGCGCTTTAGGCTTCCGAATTATCCAGAGCTCCGGAGAGATGGTCCGGCGTGCACACTGAGCGACGTTACGCCTCCCTGGTTCACATACATAAGGGGATCATGAAATCCGCATCACGCGCCCTGCAGAGGGAACCCATTCAGCGTAGGTAGCCGCGGGGGGCGGGTCAACGGCGGTCGCCCCGAAAACTGGGCCATTTCTCCCAGTCTTGGCACACCTCGGGGATGCCCTTCCTCTCGCCCCCCACCTCGACGCACACGCCGGACGCCGGTCGGGACGCCGAACCGCCGAGCGTCGACGAGCTCGCGGGAGAGATCGCCTTCGCGAGCCCGGAGATGCAGACGCAGCGCCTCACCGAGCTGCTCGGGGCCGACGCGCTCGTCGTGTCGATCCCCGACGTCAAGCGCGAGTGGCGAGGCACGCTCGCCGAGCGCATCGAGGCGGCCATCGACGTGGCGCTCGACGCGCGCGACGCCCCGGGACCAGGACTCGACGAACGCTGGGGTCTGCCCACGGGCACGAGCCGTCGCCTGGCCGACCAGCTGTTCCGCGCGCGCGCGGCGGGGTGCTCCGGCATCGCGCTGCTCTGCGGCTCCCTCTCCGAGATCGCGCGGCCTGCGCTCACGCCGGCAGACAGCGAGACCGTGCGCTTTCTCGCGCGCGCGACGCTCGATCGTCCGCTCGTCGTCCTCCTCGACGACGCCGACATGATGGCGCCGGCGTACGCCGATCCGATGCCGCTGCGCTTGCTGCTCGGCGTCGATCGCGGATCGGACACAGTGCCCACGCCCGTCGTCATGGCCGCGCGGCCCGCGAAGCTCGTGTCCGAGGACGTCCACGTCCATGTCCACGACCACATGCACGTACACGTCCACGAGGCCGCGGACGTGCACGACGCGCCCGACCACTTCGTCGACGTGGAGTCGGACGACGCGCTGTGCGACGCGGAGACGCCGGACGACGACGCGACGGACGACGTCAGCGACGCAGCAGAGGCGCGAGGCGCGACGGACGACGCCAGCGACGCGGCAGACGCCAGCGACGCGGCAGACGCCAGCGACGCGGCAGAGGCCAGCGACGCGGCAGAGGCCAGCGACGCGGCAGACGTGCGCGACGATTTCGTCGAGGAGCCCGAGGAGCCGCCCGCGACGTCCAGGCGCCCCACCAAGGTCGACATCGCGTCGGCGATGCGCGCGCAGCTCGTCCTCGACCCGGAGACCGACGATGACGCGCTCGCGCCGCAGCCCGAGCCGATCCCGGTCGAGCACGCCCCCCCTGCCCCGGCGGCGGAGGACCCGGGCCTCGCGGTCGCAGACCTCATCGCCGCCGCCGCGACGCCCCCGCAGCCGGCGCCCCGCGTCGTGCACGTGGAGCCGCACGCTCCCGTCCCGTCGGAGCTGCCGAGCGCGGCCGAGCCCCCGCGACCGCTCGAGTGGCGCGCGTGGGTGGCCGACCTCGCGGCCGCGCGCGGCCCTCAGCCGCTCGCCGCGTTCGAACGCCTCTTCGTCCACGCCTACATGCCGCTCGCGCGGGCCATCGAGCAGGGCTTCGACGAGCCGCGCGCGCTCCGCGCCCACGAGGAGTTCAAGCGGGGCTTCGAGCGCGCCTACGTCGACGCGTGCCCCACCTTCGGCCTCACGGCCCGGCGCCCTCGCCTCGTGATGGACGTGCACGAGGTGGCGCTCAAGACGGCGCGCCTGCACGGCGCGC
Organism: Myxococcales bacterium; assembly: GCA_020430845.1. GTDB lineage: Bacteria > Myxococcota_A > Polyangia > Polyangiales > Polyangiaceae > Labilithrix. The sequence goes on along the minus strand of JAGQJA010000030.1, from coordinate 10,940 downwards.
GCAGCGGCCACATCGTCATCGTCGACTCGCTGCGCTTCGACCTGGGCTGCATGGTGCGCGCGCGCCTCGAGCAGAAGCTCGCCGGTCACGCGTCGCTCACCGACGAGCACATCCTCTGGGCCGCGCTCCCGACCACGACCACGCGTCAGCTCGAGACCATCGCCCGCGGGCTCGAGTCGCTCCGCGCGCCGCTCGAGTCCCTCGACGAGAGCGTCGAGTCGCTCCGCGGTCGCGCGGCCGAGCACGTGCGTCGCATGCGCGTCGGCCCGCGCGAGCTGCACAAGCTCGACTACGTCGCCTCCGAGCTCGCCGTCGCGCGCGACCGCGGCCCCTCGCCGCGAAGCAAAGGCGCGCTCTCGCACGACGTGACGCACGCCGACTTCGACCAGGTGGCAGAGCGCACGGCCGAGATCCTCGCGGCGCACCTGCGGCCGCTGCCGCCCCGCACGCTCGTCGTCATCGCGGGCGACCACGGCTTCACGATCGATCGCGGCGGCCACGTCGGCTACGGCGGCGCCACGCCCGAAGAGGTCCTGGCGCCCGCGTTCTCGTTCCTCGTCGGCGAGCTGCACTGACGCGCCGCGCGGCCGGCCCGGCGCCGTGGCGTCACGGCGCGCGCGGAGCGTTTTCGCGCTGTGCTCGGCCGTAGTAGAGAGCACACGATGTCGGAGCTCCTGCGGACGTTCTTTGCGCGAGAGGGCGGCGCGCGCGACTTCATCTCGACCGCGGCCGGCGGCGCGACGGACGGCGAGGTGTGCACGATGGCGCGCCGCGTGGCGTCCCGCCTGGGCGCGGCGACCTCGCCCGGTGAGCGCGTGGCGCTCTTCGTCTCGCCGGGGCCCACGTTCCTGGCGGCGTTCTTCGGCGCCCTCGCCGCCGGCCGCGTCGTCGTCGTCCTCTCGCCGCTGCACCCTGCGCCCGAGACGACCTTCTTCTGCGAGGACGCCGGGGTGCGCACGGTGCTCGCGTCGCGCGCGCTCCTCGACATGACGGCGCCGATCGCCGCGGGCCGCGAGGTGCTCGTGATCGAGGACGTCTGCGAGGCGCCCACCGACGAGGCGCCCGCCGATGGCGCGCCCGCCGAGCTCGACGCGCCGCCCGACACGCCGGCGCTGCAGCTCTACACGAGCGGGACGACGGGCCGTCCCAAGGGCGCCGTGATCACGCACGGCAACCTCGCGGTCCAGCAGCGGCTCGTCGCCGAGGCGTGGGGCTTCACGCGAGACGACACGCTGCTCCACGCGCTCCCGCTGCACCACATGCACGGGCTCGCGATCGCCCTGCTCACGGCCGTGGGCGCGGGCGCGCGCGTGCGCATGCTCGACTTCACGGGTCGGTCGTTCGACGCGGCGCGCGTGTGGGACGAGATGCGCGACGCCACGGTGCTCATGGCCGTGCCGTCGATGTACCACCGCCTCTTCGCCGCGTTCGACGCCGCCGACTCGGGCACGCGCGCGCGTTGGGCCGCCGCGGCGCGATCGCTCCGCCTCGCGACCAGCGGCAGCGCGGCGCTCCCGGTCACGCTCGCCGAGCGCTGGCGCGAGCTCACGGGCAAGATCCCGCTCGAGCGCTTCGGGATGACCGAGATCGGCGTCGGCATCACGAACCCGCTCGACGGCCCGCGCGTGCCCGGGCACGTCGGCCTGCCGCTCCCCACCGTCGAGGCGCGCGTCGTCGACGACGAGGGCCGCGACGCGGCGTCGGGCGAGCTGTGGATCCGCGGGCCGAGCGTCTTCGCCGGCTACCACGCGCGGCCCGAAGAGACCGCGCGCGCGTTCGCCGCGGACCCCGACGGAGGCGCGCCGTGGTTTCGGACCGGCGACACCGTGACGCGCAACCCCGACGCCGGTGCCCACGCGCCCTACCGCATCCTCGGCCGCACGAGCGTCGACATCCTCAAGAGCGGCGGATACAAGCTGAGCGCGCTCGAGATCGAAGAAGCGCTGCGCGAGCACCCCGCGGTGGGCGAGGTCGCGGTGGTCGGCGTGCCCGACGAGGCCTGGGGCGATCGCGTCGTCGCGTGCGTGCTCACGCGCGAGCCCGTGAGCGCCGAAGCGCTGCGCGAGCACACGCGCGCGCGCCTGGCGCCGTACAAAATTCCCAAGGATTTCATATTCATGGATGACCTGCCGCGCAACCCCGTGGGCAAGGTCGTCAAGCCGGCGCTCGTCGCCAAGCTCCGCGGCGGCTGAGCACGCGCGACGGGCCGCGCGCGCGCCCGAATCGCACGCTCGCGCGCAAATCGTAGGCGTTTGTCGCGTCGCTCACACGATCGTCACGCAAAGGAGACACGGAATCGCGTGCGTCATCGCGATCGTCGAGCTAGGGTTGCGCCCAATTACGCGGTGCGGGACCGCGTTCCTCTTGCTCGCCGAGGTCGTAGATGCGCATCGTGCTACCCGCCGTCGTCAGTCTCTCCCTAGCCGCGCTCGCGTGCTCGGGCTCCAGTGGCCGCTCCGGATTCGGAGAGGACGAGACCGCTCCGCCCGCCGACCCGGCCAAGGACACGACGCCGGCGCCGGGGTTCGATCCCGCCCCGCCTCCGCCCGCGCAGCCCGTCGAGATCGACGAGGTCTTCGGGCACAGCTCCGACACGCTCTATCGCCTCGACCCGGTCACCAAGTCGGTGCAGGTCGTCGACAAGTTCAACGGCTGCGACCAGATCATCGACATCGCGCTCGACGAGTCGTCGCAGATCTACGGGGCGACCTACAAGGCGCTCTACCGGATCGACAAGACCAACGCCAAGTGCACCTTGGTCGCCAACGGCGAGTACCCCAACTCGCTGTCGTTCGTGCCCAAGGGCACGCTCGACGCCAACGCCGAGGCGCTCGTCGGCTACGACGGCGACACGTACGTGCGCATCGACACGTCGACGGGCGTCAAGACGCAGGTGGGAGCCATCGGCGGCGGGCTCGTGTCGAGCGGTGACATCGTGTCGGTCAAGGGCGGCAAGACGTACCTGACGGTCAAGGGCGGCACCAAGTGCAACCAGACCGACTGCCTCGTCGAGGTCGACCCCAAGACCGGCGCCATGCTCAAGAACCTCGGCTCGATCGGCTACGACAACGTGTACGGGCTGTCGTTCTGGGCCGGCAAGATCTACGGCTTCAACGACGCCGGAGATCTCTTCGAGGTCACGCTCGGCAGCGTCGGCATCGCGTCCACGCTCATCGCCATCCCGCAGAAGCCCGCGGGGCTGCGCTTCTGGGGCGCCGGCTCGACCACGTCGGCGCCGCTCGAGCCCAAGCCCAAGTGACCCGAGGCTAGAGGCCCGAGAGCTGCGCGCGGATCTCGCCCGACTTGGCGAGGCCCGTGTGCTTCCACGCGAGGCGACCGGCGCGATCGAGCACCACGATCGTCGGCGCGCCGGCGATCTCGCCGAACGGTCCGCGCCCGTCGATGGCGTCGGGCCCGGCGAGCGCGATGGGGAACGGGATCTTGAGCGAGCGCTGGTAGAGCTCGACGAGCTCACGGTCGCGCGCCGGCTGCACCGCCACGAGCGCGTAGTTGACCTTGTCGCCGTCGTTCTTGGCCATCGCCAGCAAGAAGTTGACCTGCGCCTGGCTCGGCAGCGTGTCGGTCGTCACGAAGGCCAGCACCGTGGGCTTTCCGCGGAGCGCGTCGGCGCTCACGGGGCGCGCGTCGATCGAGTCGAACGCCCACACGCCGACCTCGTCGTGCGTGATCGGCGCGCGGTCCTTGTGCGACGTCCCCACGGGGACCTCGGGCTCCTTGCTCCCGCAGGCCGCGAGCGCGGCGAGCGCGAGGGTCACGATGGCGAGGCGACGCACGGCGCTACGCTCAGCCGTCGCTCCGCTGTCCGACGAAGTGATCGCGCTTGTCGGCGAACAAGACGTTGAACGTGGTGAGCGAGCCGTAACAGGCGGTGATGTACTGCTGGAGCTGCACCTTGTCCTCGGCGGAGAGGCCGGCGTGCCCGTTGACCTTCTGCTCGAGCACGCGCAAGCGATCGCGGATCATCACGATCTTGCTGAACACGTTCTCGATGGGCACGCGCTTCTCCTGCGTGTCGGCCTTGCCCGGCTTGAAGATGACCTCGCCGCCTTCCCAGCGCGCCCCGAGCTCGACGCGCGCGATCCCGAGCTCCTCGCGGATGACCTCGCGCAACACCTGCCTGAACTCGTCTGCATCCATGTCCAATAGCTCCTCGGGAATGACCAGCTGAAAGGGCTCGTGCGCCGGGCGATCCCCGCGTGGCGCGCCGCGCGATCGTGACGGGCCCGCGCCGCGACGCCTGGGCTCGGGCCGCGCGGTGAACGTGCCGCGCTCGACGTACTGCGAGCACGTGCTCGTCTCGTAGAGGGGCGACGGCCAGACGCCCAGCAGGCACTCGCCCGTACGCTTGACCTCGCCCGTGTCGTCGATCGACTCCACCACACGTACGAACCGCGCGCAGGTGCCGCACCTTCCCTTGAGGTCGGTCGGATCAGCCATCGCGCGACCCGTCGTCGGCCATGCGCACCGCCACCGACTCGCGGATGACGGACGCGTCGAGCCCGAAGAGGTCGATGTAACGCAAGAGCGCGGGCGGCGTGGCGCGGCGTGCGCGGCCGTCGGCGACCACGGCGTGCGCCAGCTCTTCGACGACCTCCTGGAGCGGGACGTCGAGCAGCGTCGTGGCGAGCCGACCGGTACGGGTCGCGACCTCGCGCTCGTGGACGAGCGGCTCGTGCTGGGCGTGCTCGACGCCGCCCTCGGGGTCGTAGCGACACTCCAAGAGCTCGACGAAGTCGAGGTAGAGCCGCTTGACCACCAGGCACACGCGCTTTCCGCCCGCGCTGCCGACGAGGGCGCGCGGCGGCGACGACGACAGCTCGCCCATCTTGGCCGCGATGCGGAGCTGCCGGACGGGATCGTCCTCGACGCCGAGCAGCGGCGCGTAGAGGGCCACCGCCGGCACGTCGACCTGCGGGGCGTCGGTGTCGAGGGCGTCGAGCCACGCGTCGCGGCCGTCGTCCTGGAGCGACTCGTAGGCCAGGGCCGCGGCGATGGCGGCGTCGGCGTCGGTCGCCAGCGCGCCGAGCCACTTGCGCCAAGCGCCGTGGGCGCGCGTGTCGTCGGTGGCGACGCGGGTCGTCGCGGCCATCCGGACGGACGACACGTCTGGCTGCTTGTCGCGACGTTCACCCATCGTGCGGAGGCGCACCCTACCACCGTGGGTGCAGACCGAAAGAGGGAGCTTGACGAAGACGGCGCCGCCCTGGGATCGTCGTACTCCAGGTACGCGAGATGACGGGGGAGCGACGACCCACAACACCCGAGCGTGACTCGCCCGAGACGCTCGCGCGCATCGAGGAGGGTCTCGATCTCGTCGAGATCCTCGCGCGCCAGCTCCGCAGACAGTTCGGCAGCTACGTCGCGGTCGAGGACCTCGCGGGCGCAGGACGCGAGGCGCTCGTCGTCGCCGCGCGCAGCTTCGATCCCGAGCGCGGCGTGCCCTTCCGGCGCTGGGCCAACCTCCGCGTGCGCGGGGCGATGATCGACGCGGTGCGGTCGCACGCGGCGCTGCCGCGGCGCGTGTATCGGCAGCTCAAGGCCCTCGAGGCCGCCGACCGCCACGACGACGCGGTGCAAGAAGAGGTGGCCGCAGCGCCCCCGCCCGCGACGCCCGAGGCCGCCGACGCAAAGCTAGGCGAGCAGCTCTCGGGGGCCGCGATGGCGATGGCCATCGGGATGCTCACGATCCGGTCCACGTCCGACGTGGGAGACCCGACGGACGACGCCGAGAGCCCCGAAGAGCAGGTCTCGCGGGCCCAGCTCCTCGCCAAGGTCAAGCAGGCGGTCGAGGGCCTGCCCGACGCCGAGCGACACCTCGTGAGCCGGCACTACTTCGACGGCGTGAACTTCGACGAGGCCGCGCGCGAGATCGGGCTCAGCAAGTCGTGGGCGAGCCGCCTGCACGCGCGCGCGATCGACGGCATGGCCCGCGCGATGAAGCGCTCGCGCTGACGCACAACTCGGTGCGACCCCGGCCGATGGGCCCTCTACGGAGGTTTCCCATGAGAGTCACAGAGTCCGGCCCGACCGGCGAGCTGCCGCTCGGCGCGTCCCACGGCGCGCGCGGGGCGTCACGCGCGGCGACCGCGCCGGCGCACCCGACAGACCACGAAAAGAAGGAGGGGCCGAGCCCCTTCGCGCGCATCTTGAAGGGCCTCGGCCACGAGGTCGATCGCGGAGAGCGCGTCGTGCGCTCGGCGCTCGGAGCGGGCGGCGCCGGCGCCGAGCTGGGCACCGGTCAGTTGCTCGCGCTCCAGGCAGGCGTCTATCGCTACAGCGAGGCCGTCGACCTCTCGGCCAAGCTGGTCGACCGCGCGAGCAGCGGCGTGAAGACCGTGGTGCAAGGCCAGTGAGCGCGCGCGCGAGCGCGAAACGCTGGCGACGGAGCGCGCCGTGACGTAGAGCACCGGCGTGGAACGGGAACGCGTCGTCATCGCCATGAGCGGAGGCATCGACTCTGCCGTCGCGGCGGCGCGCCTCGTCGACGAGGGGCTCGACGTCGTGGGCGTCACCCTGCACCTCTGGGACTACGGGCCCGACGGCGGCGATCACGGGCGGTGCTGCGCCCCCGAGGATCAGTACGACGCGCGCAGGACCGCGGATCTGCTGGGATTTCCGCACTACACGTTCGACCGGCGCGAGCTCTTCGCGGCGCAGGTCGTCGACCCGTTCGTCGAGGCCTACCTCGGCGGGGCCACGCCCAGCCCGTGCGCCGCGTGCAATCGCACCGTCAAGCTGGTGGAGCTCTCGCGCATCGCCGACCGCCTGGGCGCGCGCTGGCTCGCCACCGGACACTACGCGCGCATCGGCCGCGACGCGGACGGCACGCCCTTCATGCGCGAGGGCCGCGACAAACAAAAAGACCAGAGCTACTTCCTCTACTCGGCCGACCGCGCGCTGCTCGAGCGGTTGCGCTTTCCGCTCGGCGACTCCGACAAGGCCGAGGTGCGGAGCGAGGCCGCGACGCGAGGCCTGCCCGGCGCGGGCAAGGGCGAGAGCCAGGAGCTGTGCTTCGTCGCCGGGGCGTACGGCGACTTCGTCGAGTCCCGCGTCTCCGACGCTCGCCTGCGGCCCGGGCCGATCGTCGACGGCGA
>JAGQJA010000030.1:0-3751 GCA_020430845.1 Myxococcales bacterium | reverse complement strand
ACGCGCATCGACCCCGAGACGGGCACCGTCCACGTGGGCGAGCGCGCCCACGAGTCGGGCGCAGCCGAGCTCGCCGACGTTCTCCTCGCGCCGGGCGTCACGTTGCCCCGCCGCGTCCGCGCGCGCATCCGGTACCGACACGAGGGCGCCGAGGCGTCGGCGGAGCACCTCGGCGGAGACCGCGCGCGGCTCACGTTCCGCGCGCCCACGCGCTCGGTCGCGCCCGGACAGATCGCCGTGCTCTACGACGGCGAGCGGGTGCTCGGCGGCGGCCGGGTGACGCGCGCGCTCGGCGTCGACGCGCCCGGCGTGGTAGCGTCTGGGGCGTGACGCGAAGAGGTCTCGCCTGCGCCGCCACGACGGCCGTCGCGCTCGCGGCGCTCGCGCCCGCGTGCTCCCAGGGAGAGGGCGACGGTCGCATCACGGGCACGCTCGCCGTTCCCAACTGCTGGACGGGCCCCTTCGAGCTGTCGCCCGACTTCTTCGCCGGCGTCCCCTACCGCGAGGGCCTCATCCTCCGCCTGCAGAGCGGCAGCGACTTCCAGAGCTTCAGCGACGGCGTCTCGGTCCTGATCCACGACATCGGACGCATCCGCCCCGACGCGTCGACCGGCTCGCCCGGTCTCTACGGCCGCCCGCTGCGCGTATCGCTCCCGCCCGAGGTCACGCCGCCCGGCGTCCCCGTCAAGGCCGACCCCGACCCCGCGCTCGTGAGCATGACGCTCTACCTGCAGCGGAGCTGCCGCACGCAAGGGCCCACGCTGCACGCGATGTCGGAGGTCACGCTCCCCGCCGACGGCACGTGCGACGCGCCCGCCGTGCTCGGCGCCGACCCTCAAGCGGGTTGCGATCCGGCGCGCGAGTCGGCCGGCGGGCAAGGCACCGGGCGCTCGTTCATCAGCTTCACGCAGGTGTTCGACGGAAAGGTCGAGGAGCCTACGGCCGCCGAGCGCCTCACCGTGGGCTGCTTCGACGTGTACCTCGCCGACCCGCGAGACGTGTCGCCCGGAGGCCTCGGTCCGCCGCCGCGCTGCCGCGGCCACATCAAGGGCACCTTCCGGTTCTTCTTCGAGCGCGGCCGGCCCTCGCAGCCCTTCCCCTGACGCCGTCCCACGTGAGCGTACAGTGCGGGTGACCTGCGCGCGGGTGGTCCGCTGTCCGTCGTGGGCGCCCTTGCGCGCTCTAGATGGGGCCGATACGCTTTCCAGTCGGTGAAGTCTCTCAACACGTGGCGTGGGCGCAGCGCACGTCTGCGTCTGCGCACGCCGTCGGCACGGCACGCGCTCGGCGCGGCATGGGCGCTCTCCATCGCGCTCGCGTGCGGCTCCGCCGGCGCTCAAGACGCGCCCGGAGGTCCTGCCCTCCGTCAGGCGCGCGCGGCGTGGGAGCGAGGCGCCCTCGAGACCGCCGAGCCCCTCTACAAAGAGGCGATCGAAAAGGGCGGGCTCGCCCCCGACGAGCTGCTCGAGGGTTACGTGCGCCTCGGCGCGATCCGCGCGTCGTTCGGCAAGCGCGACGGAGCGATCGCTGCGTTCCGCGCGGCCTCCATCCTCGACGCCGACTTTGCGGTCCCGTCCGAGGCCGGCGGCAAGGGCGCCGCGTATGCATCGCAGGCCAAGCGTGACACCGCGAAGATCGGCAGCATCGAGCTTTCTCTCACGGCGCCCAAAGAGGCGGCCTCCGGAAAGCCTTTTACGGTCACCGTGAAGCTCGACAAGAAGCACATCCCCATGGTCAAGCGCCTCAAGGTGCGCGCCAAGGACGGCACGAGCGGCAAGGCGTGGGAAGAAGAGGGCGACGCCGCCGACTCGACGGACTTCGAGGTGTCGGCCGACGTGACGCTGCCCGGCGCGAGCGTGCTCGTGCGGGTCGACGCGCTCGACGCGCGCGAGAACCGGCTCGCCACGATGGAGGAGCGCGTGCGTGTGCCCGAGGGCAAGAAGGCCGTCGTCGCGGCCGACGACGACGACGAGAAGCCCGCCGCCAAGAAGAAGAAGAAGCCGGGCGAGGACGACACGCGCAAGGGTGGCAGCTTCTGGTCCACGCCGTGGCCGTACGTCATCGGCGGCGTGGCGCTCGCGGGCGCGGGCGCCGCGGTCTACTTCGGGACGCGGCCTTCGGACGCCGTGTCGGTCGGACCGGTCAACGTAGGGACACGCTAGGCGAAGAGAGAACACGCAGGGATCGCAGGGACACAAGAGGAGGAAGACGGGTTGCCGCAAGATCGCGCACAGAGACCGGAGGGAGGAGCGCCCAGCGCTTCGCTGCCGGACGTTCGCGCGACGGGCGGCACGTACTTCCTCGGCCGCTATCGCGTCGTCGACGAGATCGGCATCGGCGGCATGGCGAGCGTGCACCTCGCGCGCATGGACGGCCCCGGCGGGTTCCAGAAGTGGGTCGCCATCAAGCGCATCCATCCTCACCTCGTCGAGGACGACGCGTTCGTGCAGATGTTCCTCGACGAGGCGCGCGTGGCGGCGAGCATCTCGCACCCAAACGTGGCCGCCGTGTTCGATCTCGGCAAGCACGAGGACACCTACTGGATCGCCATGGAGTACCTCCACGGCGAGCCGCTGCGCGAGGTCATGCGGCGCACCGAGGAGCTCGGCACCGCGATGCCTCCCGAGATCGCGTGTCGCGTGATCGCCGACGCGGCCGAAGGTCTGCACGCGGCGCACGAGCTGCTCGGAAAGAACGGCGAGAAGCTCGGCCTCGTCCACCGCGACGTCACCCCGCACAACCTCTTCCTCACGTACGACGGCGTCACGCGCGTCGTCGACTTCGGCATCGCCAAGTTCGCGTCGCGCATGAGCCACACGCGCGCGGGCACGCTCAAGGGCAAGCTCGCGTACATGTCGCCCGAGCAGGTCCACGGCGAGGGCATCGATCGGCGCACCGACATCTTCGCGCTCGGCGTCGTGCTCTGGGAGCTGACGACGGGTCAGCGGCTGTTCCGGATGGAGAACGACCTCGACACGCTGGCGAAGGTGCAGGAGTGCAACGTCCCGCGGCCGAGCACGATCATCCGCGGCTACCCGGTCGACCTCGAGAAGATCGTGATGAAGGCGCTCGCCAAGAACCGCGGCGAGCGCTTCCGCACGGCGCGTGAGTTCTCGCGCGCGCTGCAGTCGCTGCTCATGCGCCGCGGCCTGTTCATCGCCTCGGACGAGGTCGCGGCGTACATGGCGTCGGTCTTCCAAGACCGCATCCAGAAGCGCGAGGCGCACCTGCGGTGGGCCGCAGAGGTCACGCAGACGATCAACGTCGACCAGCTGCTGAGCGCGCCCAAGGTCGCGAGCGAGTTCACGAGCTCCGACGTGCAAGCGGCCGGCCCCGGCGGCGCCCCCGCGGGCGCGCCCCCGGTCGTGCGCCCCGCGGCCGGCGTACCGCCGCCGCCGCTGACAAACACCGGCAACATCCCGACTTCACAAGAGTTTCGGCCGCCCGTCCCGGACGATCTGCTCGAGACCGGTCAGTCGCTCGCGACGCAAGCGCGCGCGGCAGGCGTCGCGCCCCCGCGCCCCGGAGGTCCGCCGCGCCCTGGCCCCTCGCCCGCCTCGCGGCAAGCGCCGCCGCCGCCGCCCGAAGAGCACCCCGCCGACGCCGACGGTCCTACCATCCAAGCGCTGCCCCTCGCGGAGATGGGGCGCGATCCGATGCCGAGCGAGCCGCCCACCATGATGGAGGGCAAGGCTCCGACGTTCGGCTCGTCGCCCCAGGGCGCCGAGCTGCTCGAGCCCGACGACGCCAC
>JAGQJA010000383.1:5830-28286 GCA_020430845.1 Myxococcales bacterium | reverse complement strand
GTGCGTGCGCGCGATGGCGTGTGCGCGTGCGTGCGCGCGATGGCGTGTGCGCGTGGGTGCGCGCGATGGCGTGTGCGTGAGCGAGTGCGGACGCATGCGCGATTGCGATTGCATGTGCGGGCGCGGGCGCGAACGCTTGCGCAAGCGCAGACGCAAACGCAGGCGCAGACGCAGACGCGGACGCTTGCGCAGACGCGAACGCTTTCCCGCTTCGCGTTGTCGGAGGGTTACTTCGAGATGACGAGCTCTCCGTTGCACGGGATCTCGACGTCGCGCGGCGTGCCCTTCGAGCCGACCGCGATCGTGTGGGCGCCGCAGACCATGTTGAACGAGCGCTTGCCCGCGCCGAGCAGCAGCTTCCCGTCGATGTAGACGCGGTGGTGCCGCGCGGCGCCGCGGATCGAGAGGCGGCCGTACCGGCTCTCTTTGCTTGCGGGCTCGGGCTTGGCGGTGGCGGGGGGCGCCGCGGGCTCGCTCGACGTGGCCTCTGCGGTCGGGATCGACGCGAGGTCGAGGCGCGCGGGCTCGGGCGCGCGGGACGCGTTGGCGACAGCGGCGCTTGCGGCGGCGGCGTCGGCGGTCGGCGCGGTGATCGCGGCCTTGGCGACCCCCAGCGCGGCGAGGCCCAGAGCCAACGCGGCGGCGACCTTCCAACCTGCGCCGCGCGAGACGGGCAACGCGCTCGCGTCGAGGTCGGCGGCGTCGAGCGCGAGCGCCTCGGTCGTGGACGACGCGTCGACGCCCACGTCGGTGGCGACGACGACCGAGCTCGGCTCGTGGGGCGGCGCCGCGACGCCCGCCGGGAACATCGGCGCGGGGCTCGCGAAGTCGGTGTCGGCGAGGCCCAGCTCCAGCTTGCTGCGCCGGTCGAAGACGATCCAGGGCGTCGACGGCTGGCGCATCAGCTCTTTGACGTTGCGACGCACGGTGCGGGACACGTGATCCGGTACCGAGGGTTGCCGCCCTCGCTCGGAGACGGTGATTTCGGCGGGTTTCGGTGAGGCAGGCGCGCGCATGCCCTCCCTGCTGCAATCCGCGCGCCGACGTCACAAGCCCTGCGATTCCGCCGCGTTCGCGAATTTCCGTCGCGGCGAGACGCGCAGAATGCGAGCACCTCGGTGCCCGCGCCCCCTCACGCGGCGCGGCGCGGGAGCGAGAGCCGCGCCACAGCGCGCGAAGCGTCGCGACAAAATGCGAGCGATCGCTCGCTTCCTGGATCGGGGCGCGGCCGCTAGCCTCGAACACGTGAAGTTCGACGACATGCCGATGGCGCCCGGTGGCCACGGCTTCATGGGCCACAACGGGGAGTTCCGACACAACCGGCTCGGCCTGCTCGCGCAGCTGGCGCGATCGCCCGAGCCGATCATGCGCCTCAAGATCCCCGCGCCCGGCGTGACGGCCGCCGTCGTCAACGAGCCCGAGCTGGTGCACGAGATGCTCGTCGACCAGGGCCGGAGCTTCGACAAGAGCGACATGCTGCGCTTCGCGCTCTTCCCTCTCGCGGGCGAGGGGCTGTTCACGTCGAACGGCGCGCTGTGGGCGAGCCAGCGCAAGCTCATGGCGCCCTTGTTCCACCCGAAGGCGCTCGAGCGCTACGCGGGCGACATGGTCGGCTGCGCGAGCCGCACGCTCGACGCGTGGAAACCGGACGAGACGTTCGAGCTGCTGCGCGAGACGACGAGGCTGACGATGAGCGTGGCTGGCAAGACGCTCTTCGACGCCGACACGTTCGGCGAGGCCGACGAGATCGGTCGCGCGCTCACCACCGCGCTCGAGTGGACCGGCTGGATGATGGGCCGACCGTGGGCCATCGTGCACGTGCTCGCGCGGCGTCGCCTCGAGGCGCTCTTGCCCAAGGCGCCGCCCGCCGCAGCGCCGGCGATCGAGGCCGCGGCGTCGCGCCTGCGCGGACCGGTCGCGCTCTTCGGTCCGCGGGGCCGCGAGCTGCGCGCGGCGATCCGGCGACTCGACGAGCACGTGCAGCACATGATCGACCAGCGCCGCGCGGCCGGCACGAGCGAGACGGCCGACCTGCTCTCGCGCCTGCTCGACGCGCGCGACGAGTCCGGCGGCGCGATGAGCGATCGCCAGGTGCGCGACGAGGTGCTCACGCTCTTCGTCGCGGGGCACGAGACCACCGCCACGGGCCTCGCGTGGACGATGTACTACGCGTGCCGCCACCCCGAGGTGTACGCGGCCATGGAGCGCGAAGCCGACGACGTCGGGCCGAGCCCCACGGCCGCCGACCTGCCCAAGCTCGGCGTGTGCCTGCGCGCGTTCCGCGAGGCGCTCCGGCTCCAACCTCCCGTGTACATGTTCGGTCGCGACAGCCGCGGCCACGTCTCGCTCGGCGGCTACGATCTGCCGCCGCGCACCAACGTCCTCACGAGCCCGTGGGCGCTGCACCGGCTCGAGCGCGTGTGGCCCGACCCCGAGCGGTTCGATCCCGATCGTTTCTTACCCGAGAACGAAGCCAAGCGTCACCGCTACGCGTACCTGCCGTTCGGGGCCGGACCGCGCGTGTGCATCGGCAACCACTTCGCGTACATGGAGGCCGCGCTCGCGCTCGCCGTGATGATGAGCCGCTTCCGATTCGAGTCGCTCGGCGAGGACGAGCCGCTGCCGAGCGCGACGCTGCGGCCGAAGCGCGGCGTGCGCGTCCGCGTCACGGCGCGGGCGGCACACAAGACGAAGCCGCGCGCCCACGACGTGAGCGCGCGGCCCTAGGTCGCCCGACGGCGGGCGCGAGCTACTTCTTGGGCGCGGGCGCCTTGGGCGCCGCCTGCGACGCCGGCACGGTGGCCGCCTTCACCTCGAAGAGCCCGAGCTGGGTCTGCATCTCGAGGCTGTTCTGGAAGGTCCACGCGCGCGCGACCTTGCCGTCCTTGATCTTGAGGACGTCGACGAGGTGGAGCGACACGGGGCGCTTGGTGGCCTTGATCTGGCCGAGCGCGCCCTTGTGGGTCGCCGTCATCACGGTCTCGAGGATGGCGTAGTCGTTGTTCGACATGCCCCACTTGACCTCGAACTTGGCGTCGGGGAACGCGGTGGTGAACGCCTTGAAGAACTTCTTCGCCGCGTCCTTGCCCTTGGCCGTGTCGAGGTGGAAGAGCCCGTCGTGCTCGATGTCGTCGGCGACGAGCTTCATGTAGTCGGCCTCTTTGCGCGACTCGAGCGAGGCGAGCACGGCCTTGGCGACGTCGAGGTTCTTGTCCTCCTCGGGCGCGCCCTTGGCGAAGATCATCTCGGGCATCGCCGGCACGGGCGGGACGGCGCGCGGCTTGGCCTTGGTCGCCCCCACCTGCGTCATGACGGTGCCCAGGTCGCCGTAGCGGCGCTCCTGCGCGACCTTGCCGTCGGGCGAGAAGCTCACGATGCTGAAGCCCGAGTGGCCGATCTCCTGCTCGGTGCCCTTGACGCCGAACAGCTCGCCCGAGTGCTTGCCGTTGATGACCCACTCGATGGCCATCTGGTCGTTCTTGACCCACACGCGCGAGAAGCCGAACTTGACCTTGGAGAAGGTCTCGAACCACTCCTTCATGTTCTGCTCGATCGCCGCCTGGCCCTGGACCTCGTTGAGGCCGGCCACGGCGATCGTGCCGTCGCTCGCGTAGACGCTGGCGAACTTCTTGGGGTCGTGGCCGTTGAGCGCCTCGCCGGCCGTCTTGAGGCCGAGCTTCTGGGCGTCGGCGAGGCTGAGCTTGGGAGCTTCGACGGGCTTGGCCGTCTCGGCGGGCGGCGGGGGCGGCGGAGGCGTGGTCGTCGCGACCGGCGCCTGGGCAGGCGGCGGCGGGTCTTCACCACAGGCGGAGAGCGTCGCGAGCGCGACAACCGGGACCAGCACGAGGAACGAGCGACGCATCTTGGGCAGCCTCCTTTGGGTGCCGGCAAGATCCCTCGCTTTGCAGGCCGCCGTCAACCCGTGCCGGGCCGACGAGGGTGTCCTCGCGGGGGCGCCAGCGCTCGGCAAGATTCCAGCCACGCAGAAAAATTCCACGGACTGGTGGATCGCGCCCCCTCCATCGAAGCCCTGGTTTTCCCTCGGATCGTGGCCTCTTCGGGCTGATGTGCGTGAGAAACCTACCTTCTCACACTGGCACACCCCCTGCTTTACATGGGCTCGGGAGATATGACGACGATGAATCTGCGTAGTGTCCGGTCCCTTGGTTTGAGCATCGCTCTCTGCACCGCCGCCGCGGGCCCGTTCCTCGCGAACTGCGCCGCGCCGGAGGAGATGGAAGAGGAGCTCAGCGAGGACGCCGTCACCGGCGTACGCAACGCGCTCGGGCTGGGCCTCACGTTCGACGCCGAGACCGGTCAGGTCCAGGCCTCCCTCAAGGACTCGCTCAAGCAGGGCGAGGTGCTCCGCATCCGCGTCCGCCGCGGCACGCTCACGTCGACGTCGCAGAAGGAGCTGCAGTGTGACGAGCTCGACGCGGCCAAGCCGCTCACGGGCGCGGGCTCGCGCGATCTGGCCGCCCTCGGCAAGGTCACCTACCGCGGCCCCAAGGTCGACGCCTCGCTCATCGCGCTCAAGGACCTCTACAACGACCACCGCTGGCAGTCCGACTCCGCGTGGTCGGCCGCCAAGATCGAGGAGATGAAGGCCGCGGGCGGTCCGCACGCCATCATCGAGGCGTGCATCACCAAGGGCTCCACCGTGCGCGCCAAGCTCCAGACGCACCTCGCGCTCGCGTGGGACGAGGGCAACGAGGTGGCCAAGGAGGCCAAGAAGCTCAGCGCCGGCAGCATCTCCTTTCTCAACGGCGACGCCGGTGCGGGAGAGGGCGGCGCGGCCGAGGAGCCCGGAGCGGGCGGCAACGGCGCCCCGGCCCTGCGCGAGGGCGAGCGCATGAACTCGATGGAGAAGTACGCCGAGCTCTGCGTGCAGGACCTCGGCGAGATCCCGTTCTTCAAGAAGCTGGCCGACGGCAAGTACGACACGTTCGACTGCCGCGACTTCATGGGCACCGGCGAAGGGCACGGGCCGGTGAAGATCGACGGCGTCGAGGGCGCGATGGTCCCGCTCACGCAGGACGACCGCCCCAAGGAGACGTGCGATCGCGAGAAGACCGGCTCGAGCTACAACTGCGTCGACAAGTGCGACAAGGCCGAATACCTGAGCGAGGGCTGCGAGCCCGGCCCCACCGTCACGACGGCGAAGAACGCGCAGGGCAGCCACTGGGTCCTCTTGTGCCGCAAGGTCGCCGACCCGCAGCGCAAGGGCATGACCAAGACCAAGAAGTTCGACGACATCGCGATGATTGGTCACAACCCCAAGACGGGTAAGACCTGCTTCTTCCAGAACTCGATCGGCAGCGGCACCGACGGCGAGCACGTCACGCACCCCGCCGACGTCGAGAAGTCGCGCAACATCTGGGACAGCCCCAAGGGCTACTGCAACGAGAGCTGCCACACGGCGAAGCCCTTCATCCACTCGCCGTGGATCGACGGCGCCAAGCGCGCGAACGGCAAGCCCATCGTCCCGCGCATGGGCGAGCACCCCGACTTCGAGATCTCCTGGGCCGACGCCCCCTACTACATCGTGAACATGGACGCGCAGGGCTGGACGATCCCCAAGCAGCTCGTGAGCGACGAGTCGGCCGCGTGCGCCACGTGCCACAAGGTGGGCGGCGGCGAGAAGTGGCTCAGCGAGTTCTCGAACTGGACCACGGGCAAGGGCGCCAACGGCGGCGAGATGAACGACTCGTACTGGTCGAAGATCACCGACAGCTACAAGCAGTTCGAGAAGTCGCACTGGATGCCCCCGCGCCTCGACAACACGACCGCCGCCACGTGGGAGACCTCGAAGTGGGGCCAGGCGATGGCGCACATCAACAAGTGCCGCGCCAACCGCAACGACCCGTCGTGCGTCTGGGCGGACGTCCCCCGCGGTCCGGCCAACCCCGCGCGGCCGAACAACTGACACAGACGACGGATCGAGCTCCTCCTCCTCCTCCCAAACTCGATCCTCGAGCGCCCCCGCGTCACCGAAGACGCGGGGGCGTTCCCCTTTTCGGGGTGCGGGCGCGCCCGGCCGCGTCGCCGGTGACGCGGCAGCCCACGGGCCCGCGGTGTTTGTGGGTCGGGCGGTCGCGGCACGCCGCGTGTATCGGCCCCGAGCGCCGCCCTCTTGCGGGGCCGCTGCTTACGATATGATGACCGCCGTGCTCCGTCGCCCCGCGAACGTCGCCGCGCTCGCCATCGCCGCGATCGTGGTCGCTGTCGCCTCCCCTGCCTGCGTATACGACTGGTCGACCGGCGGGGCCGGCTCGTCCACCTCGGGCGGCGGCGGACTGACGGCGCGCTCCTGCTCGGGCGGCACGTGCGACTGCAAGGCCGGCGAGGCGTGCGACGCCAGCTGCACCTTGGGCTCGTGCTCCACGCTGTGCCACGACGGCGCGTCGTGCAAGACGTCGTGCACCGGGAGCGGCTGCAAGACCGTCTGCGAGAAGGGCAGCGTGTGCGACGCGTCGTGCACCGGTGGCTCCTGCTCCCTGACGTGCGCGGCGGGCGCCACGTGCGAGCTGTCGTGCGTGGGCGGCAGCTGCACGGCCACGTGTGACGGCACGTGCACGAAGATCTCGTGCCTGGGCGGTGGGTGCTCGTGCACCGGCGCGGGGTGCCCAAAGTGATCGGGCGCGGCACGCGCTGGCTCGCCGTCGCCGCGGCGTGCGCGACCCTCTGCGTCGCCGGCGTCGCGGGCGCGGCTCCCACCGCGGCGCAGCGCGACCGCGCGAGCATGCTCTATCGACGCGGGCTCGCAGCGCACGATCGCAAGGACTTCGCCGCGGCGGCGCGGGACTTCGCCGAGGCCGACGCGGTCGCGCCCAACCCGGTCGCGCTCGGCGCGGCGCTCGACGCGGCGGTCGACGCCGACGATCCCGTCCTCGGTGCCGAGCTGCTCGAGCGGGCGTCCTCACGCGGCGCGGCGACGGGCGACCTCGCCAAGTCGGTCGCCACGGCGAAGGACAAGCTCGGCGGTCGCGCCGGCAAGGTGCGCGCGATCTGCGCGGCAGGCACGTCGTGCACCGCCAGCCTCGACGGCGCCACCGTCGCGCCGGGCGCTTGGACCTTTGCGCGCACCGGCGCACACACGATCGTCTTCGTGGTCGACGGCGCGCGAGAGTCGCGCCCCTTCGAGCTGCGCGGCGACGAGTCGGTCGACGTCACCGCGACGCGCCCGGGCCCCACCGCAGCGCCCGCAGCGCCCCTGCCGGCCCCGCAGCCGACGGCGACGACGCCCCCCGCGAGCGCGAGCCCGCCGACGCGCGAGCCCCCCCGCGCGCCAGAGGATCGCGGCGCCAAGGTGTTGCCGCCCCTCGTCTTCTGGATCGCCGCCGGAGGAACCGTCGTGCTCGCGGGGGGCGCCGTCGGTGCCGGGCTCATGACCAAGTCGAAGCACGACGACTTCGCGTCGGCTTCGTGCCCGACGACCACGAGCGAGGCGTGCGACGACATGAAGCGCGACGGCGAGCGCATCCAGCTCATCACCAACGCGGCCATCGCCGGCGCGGGCGTGGGGCTCATCGCGACGACCGTCATCGGCCTCTGGTTGACCGACTGGGGCAAGCCCGACGCCAAGCGGGGCGCGCGCGCACCCGCCGTGGGCTTCACGTGGGTGCCGGGCGGAGCGGCGGCGACCGTGGGCGGGCGCTTTTGACGGGCGACGCAGGAGTCGACGGCGAGTGATACGATGCCCGCGATGGCCGGTGTAGGCAGAGCGGCCTCGCGGTACGACAGCATCGTTCGCCTCGCGGCGGGCGGCATGGCGACCGTGTGGGTCGGGACGGTGCGCGGCGCGCTAGGGTTCCGGCAGCTCGTCGCCATCAAGAAGCCACACCCGCACCTTCTCGAAGACCCGCAGTTCCGCGCCGAGCTCTTGGCCGAGGCCCGCCTCGCGTCGATGATCCATCACGCGAACGTCGTCGACGTGCGCGACGTCGAGGTCGACGACGGCGCGATGACGCTCGTGATGGACTACATCGAGGGCGCGTCGCTCGGCGAGCTCATCGTCGCCGCGGCCAAGCGAGACGTGAAGCTCCCTCCCGGCGTCGCGGTGCGCATCGTGCTCGACGCGTGCGCCGGGCTGCACGCCGCGCACGAGCTCGTCGACGAGCGCGACCGCCCGGTCAACCTCGTGCACCGTGACGTATCCCCTCAGAACATCCTCGTCGGCGTCGACGGGATCTCGCGCGTGACAGACTTCGGCGTGGCGAAGTTCGCGCGCAAGAACATGCAGTCTACAAGCAACGGGAGCCTCAAGGGCAAGCTCGCGTACATGGCGCCCGAGTACCTGCAGGGCCAGGCGATCGACCGACGCTTCGACGTGTTCGCCACCGGCGTGGTGCTCTGGGAGGCGCTCGCAGGCAAGCGCCTCTTCCGCGGCGAGAACGAGGCCGACACGCTCGGCCGCGTGCTGCACTCGGCCGCGCCGCGTATCAGCACGGTCGTGCCCTCGCTCGGGACCGCGCTCGACGACGTGCTCGCGCACGCGCTCGAGAAGGATCGCGACGAGCGCTTCCAGAACGCGGCCGCCATGGGCGCGGCGCTCGAGGCGACGGCGCGCGACGCGCGCCTGGTGGCGAGTCACACCGAGGTCGCGGCGGCGCTCAAGGATCTCGTGGGGCCCGCGATCGAGGAGCGGCGCGCGCTGATCCGTTCGAAGCTCGCGAACGAGCCGTCCGTCGCGTCGCTCATGGGCGGCGTCGACCCGGTGCGGGTCACGGGGCCGAGCCTGCCGCCCACGGTGGGTCACGGCCCAGCCCCGACCGAGAGCGCGCCTGCGCCCACGACGGCGCCGGGCGGCTCGGAGCTGGGCGCGGCGCCCGGGGCCGACGGGCGCGAGCTCGGTCCCACCGCGAGCACCCTGCGCGACGCACCACCCGCGGCCGTGCCGGCCACGACGGTGTCGATGACGGGCACGGCGCGCCCCGCGACGACGGAGCCCGGCCCGCACGTGATGAACGAGACGGCGCTGCCGACGACGCAGCCGATGACCGATCGCCTGCAAGGCGCCGCCGTGGCGCATACGCCGCGCACGCTCGCGTCGGCCGCGCCGGTCGAGCCCTACGCGCAAGGCACGCAGCTCTCCGCGGGCATCGAGGGCTCGTCGCCCGTGGCCGTGCGCACGCAGCTCTCCGAGGGCCCACCCGCGTGGCCCAGCGCGCCGCCGCCCATGGAGTCGGGCCCCGACGCCGCGTTCCACGATCCGTCGCGCGCCTACTCGGCGGTCGAGCTGTCGAACCGGCACGCGCCGCCGCCGCCGCGACGGTGGGGCGTTCCCGTCGCCGTCGGCCTCTTGGTGGTCGGCGTCGGCGTCGGCGGTCTGTGGCTGCACCAGCGCTCGCAGTCGGGGGCGTCGTCTCCTGCGGCGCACGAGGACCCGCTGTTGCCGCTCGGTGCGACCCCCTCGAGCGAGCCGAGCGCGAGCCCGGCGGCTTCCGTGTCCGCGAGCGCCACGTCGTCGGCCTCCGCGGCGACCGCGCCGCCCAAGCCGCAGCCCAAGCGCGTGGGCCCCTCGCCCCGCGTCTCGCCTCCGGCGGCCACCGCCACCGGCACGCCGACCGGGGCGCCGTCGGCCACCGCGGTCGACCCGCGCCGTCCCCCGCCCGATCCCTACAAGTCTCCGGGCGCGCCTTGAGTGTAAGCTGACTCCATGGCCAGTGACTTCGTGCTCGACGAGACGGCGCGTTACCCCGCGGACGCGCGCTCGTCGGTCCGCGTCTTGACCGTCGAGCTCGTCGTCCTCGACGGGCCGGCTCCGCGAGGCACGCGCGTGCGCATCCCTGCGAGCGGCGTGTTGCGCGTCGGGAGCGCCGCGGGCAACGAGCTCGAGCTCCCCGACCGCGCCGTCAGCCGCGTGCACTGCGAGCTGACCGCCCGCGCCGACCGCGTGCTCCTCAAGGACCTCGAGAGCACCAACGGCACGTGGATCGGCGACGTGCGTATCGCGGAGGCCGAGGTGCCGGTCGGTACCGTGATCCGGGCCGGAGGCTCGGCGTTTCGCGTCGAAGCGAGCGAGGACCCCACGTTCGTCGAGATCTCCGATCGCACCGAGCTCGGGGAGCTCGTGGGCGCGAGCCTCGAGATGCGCACGCTCTACGCCGTGCTCGAGCGCGTATCGCAGACCGACACCACCCTGCTCATCCAGGGCGAGACCGGCACCGGCAAGGACGTCGCGGCCCGCAGCGTGCACGCGCTCTCGCGGCGTGCGCGCGGACCGTTCGTGCCGATCGACTGCGGCGCCATCCCCGAGACGCTCTTCGAGAGCGAGCTCTTCGGCCACGTCCGCGGCGCGTTCACGGGCGCGATCGCCAACCGCGCCGGCGCGTTCGAAGAGGCGAGCGGAGGCACGCTCTTCCTCGACGAGATCGGAGAGATGCCGCTCTCGATGCAGGCCAAGCTGCTGCGCGCGCTCGAGACGCGGCGCGTGCGGCGGGTGGGCTCCACCAAGGAGGTCGACGTCGACGTCCGCATCGTCGCGGCCACCAACAGAAAGCTCGCGCAGTGCGTCAACGAGGGCACGTTCCGCGAAGATCTCTACTACCGACTCGCCGTCGTCGAGGTCTCGATCCCTCCGCTTCGCGCCCGGCGCGACGACATCCCGCTGCTCGCGTCGACGTTCTACGCGCGCATCGCGGGCGAAGGCGCAGAGCCGCTGCCTCCCGAGCTCTTGCAGTCGCTCAAGCAACGCGCGTGGCCCGGCAACGTGCGCGAGCTTCGAAACGAGATCGAGCGCACCGTCGCCCTCGGACAAGCGCAGCGCATGAGCACCGGCGAGCACGCCGCCGCGACGCAAGCCGTGCTTCCTGCTGGGGTCGAGAGCATCGTGCCGCTGCACCTCCCGCTCAAGGAGGCGCGCCTGGCGTGGACGAGTGAGTTCGAGAGCATCTACGTGCGCGCCATGCTCGAGCGCACCGACGGCAACCTCACGCGGGCGGCGGAGCTCGCCGGAGTGAGCCGGCGATTTCTCCAGCGGCTCATCGCGCGGCTCGGCCTGCGCGGGCCCAACGGAGAAATTCTCGCCGACGACGGCGACGACGACTGAACCGGATTTTTTCGTTTTTTCGCGCGTTTGGGACCGTCGCCCGAGCGCCTCGTACGACGTCCCCCCACATGGGTGGCCTTGCGGCGCACGCGCACGCCGTCGCAGACTCGCGGTTCTGCGCCACGCGCGCCGGTGTCGTCATGCTCGCCTCTTGGATCCTCACCCTGATGGTCGCGCTGCAGCCCGCGGCCCCGTGGCGCGCGTCGTACGACAAGACCGCCGCCGCGTTCGCCGAGGCCGCGACGTCCGATCCTCTCTTCGCCGGCGAGCGCGCCGAGGCCCGCACCGGGGCTCTCCTCGTCGCGCTCGCATGGCACGAGAGCCGGTTCAACCCGCGCGCTGTCGCGTCGAAGCGCTTCATGTGCCTCTTCCAGATCGACCGCGTGCACCTCGCCGACCCCGAGCGGGCGCTGCGCGATCCGGCCGACTGCACGCGCGCGGCGATGCGCATCCTCAAGGAGTCGCTCAGCAAGTGCCGTCACCGCGCCGAGCCCGATCGGCTCGCGTTCTTCACGTCCGGCTCCTGTGAGCGCGGGGGCGCGGCGAGCCGACACCGCATGTTCCTCGCGTCGCGCATCCTGCGTGATCACCCGCCGCCGACCCAAGGCGGGCACGCCACCCTCAGCCAGCCTCCCCCGGACCGTCGGTCGCCGACCTCGCTGCCTCTGGCACGAGCTGCCGCAGCTGCCACGAGCTCATCGCCGCGCGCGTCTCGGCGACGCCCCGCGCCTCTCGAAAGCGCACGGCGTAGATCGACACGAACGTGAGCATGCCCAAGTAGACGAGCGCGAAGAAGAGCGTCGTGGACCCGGGCTCGTAGCGGATGACGGGCGAGCGCATCCAGAGCTCTCCTTCGCGATAGCCGAACGTCGACGGGACGAGGCCCGTCGCCTCGACGAGGAACGGCAGCACGCACGCCATCGCCCCCACCACCGTGACGAAGACGCGGTGCTCTCGCCGCGTCGCGAGCACGTTCATCACCGTGTTGAGCGCGATCACCGGCGGCGAGAACAAGAAGGGACCGAACACCAACGACGACATCGCGAGCGCGAACGTGCTGGCGAGCGCGGTGAGCGGGACGCGGCGCGAGATCGACGGGCGGCGCAGGACGGCGAACGCGACCGCGCCTGCGAAGAACATCGACCCCATCCAAGCGAGCCCTGGCACCAGGCCGCCGGGCTTGAATCCCATGATGTAGAACATGGGCAGGTAGAACGCGACGACGGGCACGGTGTACGTGACCACGCCGCGCAGGAGCGCGCCGCTGCGTGACTGCGCGTCGGACGCCTCGAGCTCCGCCTGCACCTCGGGCGGCAAGGTCGGAGCCGGGGCCGAGGCGAGCCGCACCAGCACGTCGAGCGCCGACGGGTTGACCGGGTCGAGCGCGAGCGCCCGCCCCACTTCGCGGAGCGCGTTGCGACGGTCGTCGAGCGTGCCCGAGGGACGGAGCGCGACCTCGGCGAAGGCGCGTGCCTCGGTGACATGAACCGACGCGGCCTGCCGTCGCGCGGCCTGATCGCGATCGCCCGCGAGGTAGCGCTCGACGTCGTCGTGCAGCTCGCGCGCCGACGCGAAACGATCCTCGGGCGCCCTCTCGGTGGCGCGCACACACGCGGCTTCGAGCTCGGGTGGCACATCGACCTTGCGCGCGCGCACCGACGGCCGGCGCTCCACGCCGCGCAGCACGCGCTCGAGCACCTGCATGGGCGTCCCCTCGCCGTGCATCGGGAGCAGCGTGACGATCTCGAAGAGGATCGCGCCGAGAGCGTAGACGTCGACGCGATGGTCGATGGGCAGCCCGTCGATCTGCTCTGGCGCCATGTACGCGGGCGTACCGAGCACGACACCGGCGGCGGTCTTGGCGTCGCCGGCCGCGCCCAGCTCGAGCGGCTCGCCCGACGTCGAAGACTCCTTGTCGAGATCCTTGGACGCCGCGGCGACCTTGGCCAGGCCCCAGTCGAGCAGGTAGACCTCGCCGAAGTCGCCGAACATCACGTTCGCGGGCTTGATGTCGCGGTGGATGACGCCGCGTGTGTGCGCGAAGTGCACGGCGAGGCACACCCGCGAGAAGGCCGCGAGGAGCCGGTGCCGCGTGTACTCCTCGGCGAAGAACGGATCGCCGCGACGCAGCCCGTGCAGGATCTCGTCGAGCGTCGCGCCGCGCACGCGCTTCATCGTGAAGAAGACAGCGCCCCCAGGATCGCGACCCAGATCGTAGACGGGCACGATCGCGGGGTGCTCGAGCTGCCCCTGCACGCGCGCCTCGCGCAAGAAGCGCGCGCGGACGTCACGTCGACCCTCGCGGTGCGCGCGCACGACCTTGAGAGCGACGTCGCGCCCGATGTGCCGATCGCGACAGAGGCGCACCTCGCCCATGCCGCCCTCGCCCAGCACCTCTCTCAGCTCGTAGCGCTCGGCGTGCTCGAGCGGGCGCAGCTCCACGTCGGGGTCGGACATCTGCCCGTCGTCGACGAAGAGCGTCGCCGCGCTCCCCTGCGTCTCGGGGCTCGACGGGCGGTGGTCAGGACCAGACATCCCGCCATTGTCGGCGCGCCGCGCCCTTTCGTCACCCGCGCGTGACGTCCCCGGGCGCATCCCAGTCGACGAGCAGCCCGGCCTCGACCTCGGAGAGCGGGAGCTCCGCGGCGCCCAGGCGCTCGAGCAGGCCGAAGAGCGACCGACCTCCGGCCGACGCGTACGCGCGCGCGTCGGCGCGGACGTTCGCGGCATCCCACCTCGCAAAGAACGGCTGCCACACGCCGCCAGGGCGCGCCGCGACCGCGCGCGCAGGCGGTGCCTCGACGAGGCGGCGCACGAGCGGTGCGGTGAAGAACGGCATGTCGCACGCGACGGTGACGACCGGGCCGTCGTGGCGCTCGAGCAGCGCGACGAGGCCCGCCAGCGGACCGCGCACGTCGGGCGCGTCGGCGACGCGGTCTGCGTCGACGTCGTACGCGTCGGAGCGCCCCACGAGGACCGGCGTCACGCCCGCCTCGCGGAGCACGCGCACGGCGCGCACCACGACCGGCTCGCCGTCCGGTGTGACGAGCAGCCCCTTGGGCGCGCCGCCCATCCGCGACGAAGCTCCGCCGGTGAGCACGCCGCCCACGACCCTCACGCCCCACCCCCGGTCACCTGCGCGAGAATTGCAGGTCGGCGCAGCGAATGCGCGACGAAGTCGAGGAAAAGTGCTTGGTATTCAAACATTTGTCGACGTCTGCGCGAGGCACATCGCGGGCACGTGCGTTGCAGCCAAAGGGGGTGGGCAGCAGGAGGAGTAACGATGGCTCAGCCGAACACGGAGCGTGCAGGGATGCTTAAGGAGAAGGATCGGGCCGTCCGGTTCGTCGGAATGTCGCGAGACGTCGCCTCCGTCAAGGCGCGCGTTCGCCGCGAGCACGCCGTCATCCGCACGTTGCTCGACGTGCTCGACGACGCCGCGCGCGAGGTGCATGGCCGCGTCAGCGGACTGCCGGCTCTGCGGCGCGCCGTCTGGGAGCTGTACGTGGTCTTCGACGACCACCTCGCCATGGAAGAGGCGCTCGTGCTCCCGCTCCTCAAGTCGGTGGACGCGTGGGGGCCCGTGCGCGCCGAGAACATGCTCACGGAGCACAACGAGCAGCGGCAGATGCTGCTCGCGCTCGTCGACGACACGGAGTGCGACCAGAAAGACGCCAGCGCGCTGGCCGAAGAGGCCGGCTGGCTCGTCAAGGCGCTCCGCAAGGACATCGACGCCGAGGACGAGGCGCTCGACGTGCTCAATCGCACGGCAGGCTTCGTCCCCGGACAGTCGGACGGCTGAGCGACCTACGATCGCGCGTCGCTGGCGCCGTCGTGCTCGAGGGCGCGGCGGCGCTTGCGTGCTGTGATCTCGGGCGACTCGGCGACCGCCATGCCCACGAGGCGCGACGCCTCGAGGAAGTGCTTCATGCCGCTGCGCACCAGGTCGGGGCACTTGGCGCCCACGTCGGGGTAGCCGTTGCCCTCGGCGTCGGGCTGCACCTTGCCCCAGTTGGCAAAGAGGCGGCCCCAGTCGCTCTCGAGCACGGGCTGCATCTTCTCGCGCGCGAAGCGGGGGTACCAGAACATGTCGTGGTAGGTGACGCTGGCCACGTACGCCCACGGCGCGAGCCACGTCTTGAGCGACCACTCGATGGGCTTCTTGAGCGGTCCCCAGTAGATGCGGTGCTGGTTCTTCGAGGCGAACGTCATGTTCTTGAACGGCCCCTCGAAGTGCCAGTTCTCCTCGGCGGCGTCGACGTCGCCCACGATCTCGATGTCGCGCACGTCGCCGCACCCGAGCCCGAGGTCGTGGCCGAGCCGCACGAACTTGCAGTCGCGCAGAGGGTCCATGCCCATGAGCTTGGCGGCGACGGCGTCGATGGCGACCTGATCGCTCGACGCGAGGAGCACGTTCTTGACGTGCGGGATCATGCAGCGCGGACCCGGCCCGTCGCCCGCGAAGGTGCCGTCCATGACGGCGAAGACCCCGCGGTGGATCTTCTTCTGGATCATGAGGAGATCGCAGAGCGTCTCGTGGATGACCGGGTGCGTCCAGTGACGGTGCTCGTTGAGCAGGCCGCCGAACGCGTTCTTCATCGCGCCCGTGGTCGTCGTGAAGATGTGCGTCTTGATCGTCGGCAGGTGGATGATGTTCTCGCCGATGAAGCGCTTGGGGATGCTGAAGCCCTTGGGGTAGACCTCGTTGAGGCAGAGGAACTTCTTGGTGAGATCACCCACGGCATCGCGGATGTCGATCCACTCCTCGCCCTCGTAGAGGTGCACGTTGCGCAGGCCGTGCGCGCGCACCACGTCGATCTGCTTGTTCTCGCGCTCGCCGAGGTGGGCGTCGATGACCACGGTGCGGTTGTGGCACGCGTGGATGAGCTCCTTCTTGTAGCCGTCCTTCTGCATGGCGCGGATGACGCCCTCGAGCTGCCACGGCGTCGTCGACGAGCCCGGATAGAAGAAGTGCCAAGAGATGTTGACCTTGAGCCCGGTGTCGGCCGTCTTGTCGACGACCTCCTGGTAGCCGGCGAGGTTCATCAGCCGGTGGTAGTCCGACAGGACGGTCTTCGGCCCGGTGCGGAGGATGGCGACCTTCGATTTGCTCATGATGGGCCGCACCCTAGCATCCTCCCGGCCTCGAAGCGACACCCCGGAGCCCCTCCGCGCGCCCGACGGTTGGGTCTTCGCTTCGCCCGGCGCGCGGCCTATAGAGTCGCGCATGCGCCGAGCGCACAAGGGCACATCGGGGGCGCGAGCGCGCGGGCTGATCCTGCTCGCGGCGCTCGCGTGCGCGGCGTGCAAGCGCGAGCACGCGCCATCGGCGGCGCCCGACGCGAGCGTGTCTGCGGTCGACGCCGCGGCCGCCCCCGCGGCGTCGCTCACTCGCCCGCGGACGACGAGCGGGGCCATCGCCGTCGACAACCTGGGCGCCGAGATCTCGGCGCTCGACGCGCGCGCCGCCGACCCGGCCTCGCGGGTCAAGCTCGTGTCGCGGCTCTTGTCTCGCGCGCAGTTCCTCGGCGGCGTCGACGACTTCGCGCGCGCCGAGCGTGAGGCCCTCGAGGCGGTCAAGCTCGCGCCGACGAGCGCCGACGCCCACATGGCGCTCGCCGCGGTGCACGCCGCCGTTCACCGGTCCGAGCGCGCCGAGGCGTCGCTCGCGCGCGCGGCAAAGCTGGGCGCAGCGGCCGAGCGTGTCGCGCAGAGGCGCGCCGAGCTCGCGCTCGCCGTCGGACGCTACGACGACGCGGACGCGCAGACGCACGACGCGGGCGCGGGCCGGGAGGGCGCGCGTGAGCTGACGTTCCGCGCGGTGCTCGCCGCGCACATGCAGCGCATGGACGCCTCGGAGCGGCTCTTCGCGCTCGCGCGTGAGCGCTTCGACGACGTCTCGCCGTTCTTGCTCGCGTGGATGGATGTGGAGCGGGCGCAGGTCTACGAGCTGACGAACCGCGGCGAGCTCGCGCGCCTCTACTACGCCGAGGCGTGCGAGGTCTTGCCCGCGTACGTGCACGCGACGGTGCACCTCGCGGCGATGGAAGGGCCCGAGCGCGCGCTCGAGCGGTTGCGCGCGCTGCCATCACAAGAAGACCCCGAGGTGCTCGGGGCGCTCGCCGCGGCGCAGGCGCGCGGGGGCGACGCCGAGGGCGCGGGCCACACGGCCGAGCTGGCGCGGGCGCGCTACAAGCAGGCCCTCGAGGCCTTCCCCGAGGCGTTCGCGGATCACGCGGCGCGCTTCTACCTGACGCAGGACCGCTCGGCCGACCACGTCGCCGCCCTCGAGCTCGCGCGCGCCGAGGCCAAGCGCCGACGCACGGTGGCGGCCTTGGACTTGTGGATGGGCGCGGCGACCGCGACCGACTCGGCGCGCGATCTCTGCGACTCCGCGACCGCGCTGCTCTCGCTGGCGCACCTCGACGCGCCACGCCGGGTGGTGGCCGAGACCGCCAAGAAGCGCTGCGCGGCGCCCTGAGCAAGTGGGCGCCACTCGTACCTGGGGCCGTAGACCGCGCGNNGCGCGACGCGCGGCACGTCAGGGAGCCGGATGGGCCGCCGCCAACACGTCTGCGGCGATGTCCGACACGAGTCCCTCGATCTCGTCGATCTCCCAGGGCTTGACCAGCACGCGCACTCCCGCGCGCTCCGCGAACTCGGTGAGCTCGCCGCCCATCGTGACGCCCGTGACGAGCACGAAGCGCTTGGTGAGCTCGGGCCGAGACCGCTCGATGTACTCGAAGACCGCGCGCCCCGAGACGCCGGGCATCATGAGGTCGCACAAGATCGCGTCGTACGCGGCGCCCGCGCCCAGACGCTCGAGCGCGGCACCTCCCGAGGTGAGGCACTCGACGTCGTGATCGCGCTCGAAGAGGCGGCGGAAGAGCACGCAGAGGCGTGACTCGTCGTCGACGAAGAGCAGGCGTGCCCTGCGAGGAGCGAGAGCCGGGCGCGCGCCCTCGACCGGGACGGGGCGCGCGGGGGCCGCGTCGAGGGTCACGGTGACGGTCGTGCCGCCCCCCGGTGCGGGCGTGATGACGATGTCACCGCCCGCCTCGCGAACGAGACGGCGGCAGATGGACAGGCCGAGCCCCCTGCCGCCGCCCGCCGGCCGCGACGTGACGAACGGCTCGAACACACGCGGCAAGAGCGCCGGTTCGATCCCCTCCCCGTTGTCGGTCACGCGGACGACGACGCGGCCGTCGACGAGGGCGCACGTGACGTGCACCGAGCCCGGCGCGCCGGGGACGAGCGCCTGCGACGCGTTCGTCAGCAGGTGCACGAGCACTTGGACGAGCTGGTGACGATCGATGCGCGCGCGCGGCACGGCGGCGAGCTCCGTGCTCGCGACGGCGTCGGCGTGGAGCGTCTTTCGTGTCAGGTTGAGCGCAGCGCCGATGGCCGCGTGCACGTCGCTCGTGGCGTCTCCCACGCTGGGCTGCGCGAGCGCGCTGAGATCTTGGACGACGCGACGGATGCGTTGCGCACCTTCGAGCGCGTCGTCGGCCGACTGCACGAGGTCGCCGGTCACGGCGCGGCGCAGGAGCTCGAGGTTCGAAAGAACGTAGGTGAGCGGGTTGTTGATCTCGTGCGCCACGCCCGCAGCCACGGCCGAGACCGCGACGTCGCGATCGCGTTCGGCCGCGCGCGCGAGGAGGTCGACCTCCGACGTGACGTCGCGGGCCTTGACGAAGTAGTGCGTGCAGGCGCCTCCATCGCTCTCGCGGATCGCGTCGACGGCGACCTCGACGTGCAAGAACGCGCCGTCGGCACGTCGGAGCACCCCGCGCTCGCGGATGGCGCCGGCGCGGACGAGGGCGTCTCGACACCGCTCGACGAACGCGGCGTCGAAGTGGGCGAGCGCCAGCTCGTAGGGTGACGCGCCGACGAGCGTGGGCTCTTGCCGGCCGAGCAGCGCGCGCGCCGCGCCGTTGTCGAACTCGACGCGCGCGCCCTCGTCGCAGACGCGCACCAGGAAGATCGCGACGGGCAGGCGCTCGACGGCGCCGACCAGCGAAGGGAGCACGTCACGCGGGCGATCGGAGCTCACAGCGGCCTACGCACGCGGGCGCGATCCCCGCGCACGCTCGATGTCGCACTGTGAACGCCCTCCCCGCACCGCTGCACGATCATCGCCCCTCCTCTTCTATCCGAGGCGGGCTAGAGGTTAGCGTGCGCCAGTGTGGGATGACAATGACGACCGCATCTACGTACGCGCCACCACGGCGTGTGGGCGCCGCGACGCCGTGCCTTGGTGCGGCGGGTCACCTCCTCTATGCTGCGCAGAGTGTGGCCCATGGGCCGCGCGTAGGTCACCGCACGGGTGGCGAAACTGGCAGACGCAGCGGATTTAGGTTCCGCCGCCGCGAGGCGTAGGGGTTCGACTCCCCTCCCGTGCACTTTGGTCGCTGACGCCGTTCAGCTCGCGTCGGCTCCGGCCTCGCTGGAGTGCGGCGCCTTGCTCGGCCCAGCCCACAAAGCTATAGCCCCGCGATGCTCCGCCTCCGCCGCGCGCTCGCCCTCGTCGGCGTCGTCAGCTCCAGCGCGTGCCTCGCGCTCGCGTCCTGCTCCGACGAGCCCGGCGCGACCCCGCCGTCCCCCGACGCGGGCGCGGACCGAAGCACGCCGCCCGAAGAAGAGCCGACGCTCGACGCCGCCCCCGACGGGCGCATCGTCCCGCGCCCCATCCCGCCCATCCCGCCGTGCCTCGGCGCGTCGCTCCCGCTCGACACCTCGGGCGAGCAGGGCTTCGTCCGCGTCGACATGGGCAACGAGGCTGGGGTCAACGAGAGCAAGTTCCTCCTCGACTTCGGCGCCAACGGCTCGACGATCGACCTCGGCTCGTTCTCGCGGCCGCCTGTGCCCACCTCGTGCAACGGCGACGCCGCGGCGCCGGGCGCGTATTGCCAGTTCCCCACGTTCGACTTCTTCGGCCCGTGGGGCACGGTGGGCCTCGGCACCGCCGACTACTCGTTCCTCTTCGGCGCGGTACGCCAAGCCGGCATCATCGGCACCGACTTCTTTGCAGTCTACACGTTTACGCTCGACTACGTCGGCCGCCGGATCTGGCGCGCCAAGAAAGAAGACTTCTGCACCGACGCCCAGATGATCGGCGCGGGGTACACGCCGCTGCCGGCGGGCGGGTTCTACACCAACGACACGCGCACGCTGCGCCCGCTCTCCGACGTGATCACCTCGGGCGACGCGAGCACGGCCGGCTTCACGGTGCCGAACATCCCCACCGTGCCGATCACCGTCGCGGGCGTCAGCGCGCTCGCCCAGATCGACACGGGCTACGACGACCGACTCTACCGCCACTCGATCAACATCAACGACGCGCTGCTCACGCGTCTGCTCGCCGACAAGCCCGGCCTGCTCACGCGCGCCCCCGAGCGCGACCTCTTTCTCACGACGTGTATCCCCGGCCTGAGCCAGGCGGGCTTCGCCTACGTGCTCGCGCCCGGCACCGAGGTGAACTTCATCTCCGAGGGCGGCGCGCTGGGCCGACGCGACGTGGGCACCATCGTCTTCGTCAAGCAGCCGCTGCCCCAGGCCGAGCGGTGCGGCGGCATCGAGACGTGGACCGTGCCCGCCCGCCGTGTTCGACCCGCACCGGTCGAGGGTCTGGCTGCCGAAGTAGCCCTCCGCCCGCCCGCGGATCGCGTCAGGCCGTCTCGCGCCAGTGCGGCGGGTACGTGGCGTCGTAGCCCGGCAGCGCCTCGATGCGCGCGCACCACGCCGCGAGCCGGGGGAACACGGCAGGCAGCGGCCCGAGCCCGTGGTCGATCGTGTCGGCGCCGGGCTTGCCCAGCGCGCGCTCGAACGACTTGACGAGCGGATAGACGAAGATGTCCGCCGCCGAGAGGGTCGGCGTGACGAGGAACGGGCGAGACGCGAGCGCCGCCTCGAGGCGATCGAGCTCGTTCTTGGCGCCGTCGATCGCGAGCAGCACCTGATCGCGCTGCGCGTCGAGCTTGCCGAAGAGCAGCGGCCGGCTGAAGGCGCTGATGGCGCTCACGCCGTAGCACTCGTGCTCCATCACGGCGCGCACGATGTCGCCGGCCTGCTCGGGCGTCTCACCGAAGAGCGGCGGGTCGGGGTACTTGCGGTCGAGGTACGTGAGGATCGCGAGCGACTCGCAGAGCACGTACGCGCCGTCTCTGAGCACGGGCACCTTGCCGCGCGGTGAGAGCGCGAGCATCTCGGGCGTCTTGTGCTCCCCCTTCGAGAACGAGAGCAGGTGCGACTCGTAGTCGACCTGCTTGACCGCCAACGCGAGGAGCACGCGCCACGCCGGACCACTGCCACTGCCCCAGAAGACTTCGAGCGCCATGGTTCGTGGCTATACAAGACCCGGCGCGCGCCGGCGAGATGCGACGCGCGCGCCCCCACCGCCGGCGCTCTGCGGCGGGGGCGTGACGCCGGCCCGATCAGCGCGACGCGAGCGACGGCGCGGTGACGCCGAGACCGCCGGGGCAGCTGGGCAGGATGGCGGCGACAGAGAGACCGAGACCGAGCGCAACGAGGAACTTCTTCATGGGATGACCTCCTGACGACCCCCAGTGCAGCGCGCGTGCCGGCGACCGACCCCCGCAGAACGCCGGTCGAACCTCGGAGTGTGCGGCGACGCCTCACTCGAATCGCGGCGGCGGCGGAGGTCGACAGAGAGAGAGAGGCGAGAGCGCGCGTGCGGTCACGGCGCTCACTGCGCGCCGCGCCGGAAGACCTACATGAGCTCGGCCCATGTGCGCTGCCGCCTCACGCACGGCGGCATCTGCGCGAAACCACTCGTCGATCGCGCCGGTGGGCCGCTGGAACGCTCGGTGCACTGCCTCCTCGCCGAAGGAGGTCGACGCATGAACAACTCGAGCTTGGTGGTGGTGCTGATGACGACGGGGATCGTGGGCTGCGCGAGCGCGGCAGAGGAGCCGAGCCCGCGCGCGACGAAGACGACCGGAGCGACGGCGACGACGGAGCCCGCCGAGGACCGCCCGAGCGACGCGCCTTGCGTCCCCGAAGGCACCAAGGCCAACGACAAGGGAGTCGGCGCCTACTGCGATGGGCAGACGCGGTGCCCGAGCGGATCGATCTGCACCGGCGACTTCGGCGCGAGCAAGGGCGCGCAGTTCTGCACGTTCGCGTGCAGCAGCGACGCGGAGTGCGGCGCCGGAGCCACGTGCTTCAAGGAGGCGCGCGGGTCGGGCTGTGTCCCCGTGGCGTGCCAGAAGTGAGGTCGCCTGTGCTCCGCGCCCATCACATCTTGATCCCGACGTCTGTGGCCCTGTTCGCCGCGAGCTGCGCGTCCCCCGCGCCGACGCGCGACGAGCAGCTCATCGAAGGTTTCGACCCGCCCCCGCCGCGCGAAGGCGAGATCCGCGTGCACGCGCCGCTGGTCGACGAGAT
>JAGQJA010000383.1:0-5660 GCA_020430845.1 Myxococcales bacterium | reverse complement strand
GGAGGCAGCGACGCCGCGGCGCAGTTCCAGATCCCCGACGGGGTGGGCTTCCGCGTCAAGAAGAGCGCGGCGCTCATGGTGCAGTCGCACTGGATCAACGCGTCGGCGAAGGCCGCGCGCGGCCAGACGGTCTTCAACGTCAAGGTCGAGGCGCCCGACCCGAACCGACACGCGGCGCAGCTCTTCGCCACGTTCACGGCCGACGTCGACATCCCCCCTCGCGGTCCCGCGCGTGCGCACGCCGAGTGCAAGCTCCAGAAGGATCTGCAGCTCTTCGCGCTGGGCGGTCACGCGCACGAGTACGGCACCCACGTGAGGCTCACGATCGAGCGCGGCGGAAAGCGCGACGTGCTCTACGACCACGACTGGGAGCCGCACTACCAGGCCGACCCGCCGCTCGACTACTACGACACACACGCGCCGCTCGTGCTGCGCGCTGGCGAGACGCTCCACGTCGACTGCGAGTACAAGAACGACACCGACGCGCCCCTGCGCTTCCCCCGGGAGATGTGCGTGGGCATGGGGTTCTACTTTCCGGGCGACGCCGACATCCAGTGCGGCGACGGGCACTGGTCGACGACGGGCATCGGAGGTGCACCGTGAAGCGCCTCCTTTGGAGCGCCTCGTCGCTCTTGTTCACCTTCGTCGCTTGCTCGGCGCCTCCCATCGACGCCACGCTCGACCAAGCGCCCGATCGAGACACGACCGCGGCCAAGGCCCCCACGACGCCCGCGGCGAGCGGCGCGCCACAGGCCACGAACAAGTGCCCGTACGACGGGCCGCCCGTCGACGTGAGCGGGTTTCCGGCGTGCCGATCGCGGGGTCGATGCATCCCCGAGGGGATCATCCCCGCGGACCAACGCGCGCGCCTCGCCAAGTGTGACGGCGGCTTCTGCGTGCCCGAGAAGATCATCGCCGCCGCGGGCAACCTCCTCCCCAAGAGCTGCCGCTCGATCGGCGACGGCGAGGGGCGCTGCGTCAGCACGGTGTTCCCCGACATCGACGCGCAGAAGGAGAGCCTGCCCAAGGACACGTGCGACGAGGACGAGCGTTGCGCGCCGTGCTTCGACCCCACGAACGGCAAGGAGACGGGCGCGTGTCGCTCGGTGAGCTGCGACGCGCCCAAGGAGCCGGCCAAGACGTTCGGCGCGTGCTGCGAGCAGAACGGCAAGCCCAAGGGTCGATGCCTCCCCGTCTCGCTCATCCCCGACGACGACGAGAAGGGCCTCGAGGCCAAGGAGTGCGCCAAGGGCGCGGAGCTCTGCGTGCCCGAGGAGACCCTCGCCGCGGGGTGGAAGCCGGCGCCGTGCTCGGCCTCGTCGATCCTGGGCAAGTACGACGGCGTGTGCATCAGCACGTGCGTGAAGCGCGACTTCCTCGCCAAGATCGGCACGGCGAAAGGGACGTGCGACGACGAGCACTTCTGCGCGCCGTGCAAGAACCCCCTCGACGGCAAGCCGACGGGCGCCCCCGGATGCCCGCCGTGAGCCGAGGCCGACGCCGCGTCCGGCGACGGCGCCGTCAGAGCTCGGAGACCTCGAACGTCATGCCCGCGTTGCGCAGCCGCTCGACGAGGTGCATGCCGAGCGACGAAGCCGGCGTCAGGACGCCGCCGGGACCGCGCGGCTCGTCGAGCAGGCCGAGCGCCGTCTCGCCGAGCATCTTGGCGGTCTCGCCGTAACCGGGATCGTTCGTCCCGGCGACGGTGCACACGGCGCGCTTGCCACCGGCGCCGCGTGCGTCGGTGCCGATGATGCGGGTCTTGAAGAAGCCCGACTCGCGCGCCTCTTTGGACGGCCCTTCACCGGGGCCGGGGAGCTTCTTCTTGGCGAGCTCACGGATGGGCGCGAGGGCGAGGCCGCCCATGGCGAGCGCGAGACCGCCGCTCACGGCCGCCGCCGTGAGCATGCCCGCGGGCCCGGCCTTGAAGCTCATCGCCTCCGAGTAGTGGAAGTCCTCGCCGTACGCGTAGTCGAGCAGCGCGTTGGAGCGACGCACGACGCGTGAGTTGATCGCGGCCATGACGAACGGTCCCGTCCAACGGCCCAGGTCGGCGTCGTAGCGCACGCCCTTGGGGTCGGGCCCGTCCGGCCCCTTCTTCTTGGGGTCGGGCGCGAGCGCGTACGGGTTGCCGAGCATGCGGCGGAGGTCACGATCCTTGGTGGCCTTCTCGACGATGAGCATCATGCTCGCGATGGTGCCGCCGCTCACGCCGCCTTTGCTCTCGCCGGCGAAGCACTTCACCTCGCGGAACGGCGCGCCGAAGTGCTCCTTGGCGTACTCCTGCAGCGTGAGCGTGCCGAGGTCCGACGGGATGGAGTCGTAGCCCGAGCAGTGCACGATGCGCGCGCCGGTCTCCTTGGCGTGCTCGTGGTGGCGATCGATCATCTCGCGCACGAAGTGCGGCTCGCCGGTGATGTCGGCGTAGTCGGTGCCGGCGTCGACGCACGCGGCCACGAGCTCGGCGCCGTACTCGGCGAACGGCCCCACGGTCGACACGATGACGCGCGTCTTGCCGGCGATGTCGGCGAGCTTCTCTTTGTCGTGGCTGTCGCCGACGAGGAGCGGGAGCTCGGAGAGCGAAGGGTCGACCACGGCGAGGCGCTCGCGCACCGCCGCGAGCTTCTTCTCGTTCCGGCCGCCGAGCGCCCAGCGCAGGCCCTCGGGCCGGTGACGCGCGAGGTACTCGGCCACGAGCGCGCCGGTGAATCCGGTGGCGCCCCACACGACGATGTCGAACGGTCGGTCTTTGCGAGCAGTGGTCATGAGTGCGCCCTTGGATGCCCGAAGCGGCCCGCGCATCTTGGACCATACGCGGCGACGGGGGCACCCCTCGCGGCGCTCGCGCCGAGCGGCGTGATCTCGAGGCCCCCACGGATCGCACGCGAGCCGGCCACCGCGCGCGAAATGTGACCCAAAAACATCGCTGGAACGGCAAAGCTCCAATGTAGGTACAAGTGGTACGCCGGTTGCTGAGCACCTCCTCAGAGCGCGGGCGCGGTGCCCGTACGAGAGGAGAGAGAGAGCGACCATGAAGACGTTGTCGACGCGGACCTGCGGCGCGCTGTGCGCCGCGATGATCACCACCCTCGGCGCGTGCGCCGCGCCCACAGAGGGAGACGCGGCCCAGGCGGCCGACGAGATCGTCGGCATCACCGACATCGCCGCGCTCGAGGCGGCGCTCGATCTGCGCGCGACGACGGCGCAGGCGCCCGGCAGCGAGACCGCGCTCAAAGGCGGCGACTGCTACAAGGCGCTGATCGCGACGGGCACGGGGTACCCGGGCTTCGAGTTTCGCCGATACCAGAACGGCGCCGCGTTCTTCTCGCAGAAGGGCTCGGGCGCCAACTCGGGCGACGCGCGGCCCATCCTCTGCGTCGACTTCCACCAGGGCAACGTGCCGCTGTACTCGCTCGGCGGCGTGTCGCTCGACGCGGTGCTGCGCCTCGACCTCGGCAAGAAGCAGAGCGTGGCCGAGAACAGCGCGACGGGCGACTCGGTGTGGCAGTTCGAGCGCGGCACGATGAGCTTCCGCGGCATGCCCGAGGGACGACGCTTCGACAGCGCGCGCAAGCGCCCGCACGAGCTGCGCTTCGACGACGCTCCGAGCATCACGGGCAGCCTCGAGAAGATCAAGCTCATGGGCGTGAAGGTCTCGAGCCTCTACCTCGAGCGCCCCGAGCTGCGCGACCAGGAGATGCGGGGCGAGCTCGCCTTCTTGCTCTACCGGTACGCGTGGCGCAAAGCCGAGAACAGCGGCAACTTCAAGATCTCGACGGACGCCGTGGGCGTCTTCACCCACGAAGCCGAGATCATGGGCGACGGCGGCGGCTACGCCGAGACGTGGCGCTTCTCGCGCGGCAACGGCGGCTACGGCTCGTTCGCGGACATGGGCGACGACGTCGACCCGAAGGTGCGCGAGACCCTCTCGTTCTGGCGCGGAGAGATCGACTGGCGCAACGGCCGCGTGCCGCTCGCGGAGTGCAACCGAGACGCACCGCAAGAAGGCGCGCCGCCGCCGTACGCGTGCACCGGCCTGTGAGCGGTCACAAGTCGACGGTGCGCTCGCGCCCGCAGAAGTCGCCGCTGATGCGGCTGCCGTTCTGACCGAGCCGTACGACGCACGCGGCGGCCTCGTACGGCACGGGCGGCTCGTACACCGTGCCGGACACGGTGAGCGCGTCGCTCTGGATCGACACGGCGCTCGTCGACGTGGGCTGGACGGCGAGCACGCCCTTCTGCGTGAGCGTCCCGGTGATCGTGAGCCGGTAGCTCTTCTTGGGGTCCTGATCCTCTTGCAGGAGCGTGCACGCCTCGACCACGTAGGTGAGGTCGACGAACGTCGAGCCCTGCTCCGCGTTCGACGTGGCCGAGCCGAAGATGCGCGCGCGACCACCGAGGGGGCACGGGACGGTGATGTCGTAGGCGCCCACGGGCTTGCCCTGCAGCGTGAGGTTGAAGATGACCTTCATCTGCTCACGCACAGCGCGGAGGGCGATGACGTCGTAACACTCCTCGTCGCACGTGGGCTGCTCGGCCCTGGCGCCGCCGCCGCACGCGGAGAGCGCAGTGACGGCCGTGAGCGCCGCGACCACGGCATACGAACCGAGCGAAGGGCGGGTCGTGTGCGGCTGTGTCATTCAGAACGCTCCCTCTACTCCCAGGCTGGGAATCGTAACCGGTCCCACGAGCTGCGACTGACAGCCCGCGAGGGTGCACGTGGTCGCGACGGCTTCCTTGCTGAGCGTCGCGTTGAGCCACTCGGCCACCACGCTGATCCAGGCGCGCTCGCCCACGCGCCAGCGCTTCTCGAGGCGGAGGTCGAGCCGGAAGAACGGCGGCAGCCGCGTCGCGTCGTCGGTCGGGTCGGGCGCCTTGGGCAGACCGGTGTAGAACGTGACGCGCGCGCCTGCGCGGACGTTCTTGCCGAGGTCGAACGCGAGCGCGCCGTGCACCACGTGCGTGCGGTCGAAGCTCGCGATGTACGTGCGGGTGGCCGTGGCGCGCGTCGACCGCGAGAGCGTGTAGGCGACGAAACCGCCGAGCCGCTTGGTGAGCTTGCGCTTGAGGAGCACCTCGAGGCCGAACGCGCGACCGCGGCTGCGCACCTCGAACACCTCCTCGATGCGTCGGCTCGTGTTGCTCTCGGCGCCCTGCCCTCCGCCGCCGGTGCGATCGGGCCCGATCGTGCCCGCCGGAAAACGCGGGAGGCAGCGCGTGGTCCCCGTGGGATCGCGCACACGGTCGCCGGCGATCGAGCCCGCGGGGAACGCGCCAGGCGGACAGCCGCCCGTCTCCTGCGGCGCCGCGCCGAGCGGATCGCTCATGTCGAAGAAGCCGTTGTGAAAGCCCGTGAGCGAGAACGTGGTGCCGGACGCGACGTCGACCTCGACCCCGAGGCTCTCTTGCACGGCCTTCTGCAGTCCGCCACGGATGCCCCCGGGCTGGAAGCCGGGCACCGGCACGACGAACGCGGGCGGCTGATGCGCGACGCCCATCGCCGAGCGCACGCGCACCTTGTCGGTGACCTCGGTGATCATCGCGAGGCGCGGGTCGACGCCGACCGCGGCGGTGCCCTGCGAGGCGTAGAGGTCCGTGCGCACGCCCGGCGTCACCTCGAGGCGGGGGAGCACCTCGAACGACGCGTCGGCCCATACGCC
>JAGQJA010000382.1 GCA_020430845.1 Myxococcales bacterium | reverse complement strand
CCGACGG
Source organism: Myxococcales bacterium (assembly GCA_020430845.1). Taxonomy (GTDB): domain Bacteria; phylum Myxococcota_A; class Polyangia; order Polyangiales; family Polyangiaceae; genus Labilithrix. The sequence goes on along the minus strand of JAGQJA010000382.1, from coordinate 5,864 downwards.
CGGCGCGTCCGACGGCGCGACGGGCAACGACGGCGCGCCATCCGACGGCGGCGGCGGTTCGGACGGCGGCACGGTCGGCGACGCTTCGCCGTCCGAGTGCGCCAAGCTTCGTCAGGAGCTCGACGCGCTCGAGGAGAAGGCGCTCGAGTGCTGCCCCACGTGCCGCTCGCTGCAGTGCCACGTGCTGACCGACTCGCTGTGCTGTCCGATCAGCACCACGGGCGACAAGCCCGAGTACGCGGCCGCGGTGAAGGACTACCTCGCAAAGTGCGGCGCTCCGCCGTGTCCGCCGGTCGTCTGCCAGGACAAAGCTTCGAACGTGTGCGATCCGGTGCCGGGCAAGCCCGACAACGTCGGTCGGTGCCGCGCGCGCTGAGGCGCGCTCACTGTTCGGCGATGCCGAGCGCCGTGGGCCCCACGTAGCGGATGGGCACCGCGCCGAGCGCGAGCATCCGATCGTGGAAGGCGACGAGATCGAACTTCGCGCCGTCGCGCGCCTTCACCTTCTCGCGCAGGGCGAGGATCTTCAGCTTGCCGTAGGTGTACGAGAACATGTTGGCGGGCCACAAGAGGGCGCGCCGCGCCTCGATCTTTGCGGCCTCGGGGCGCAGCATCGCGTGCTCCTCGAGCTGCTTGGCCGCGGCCTCGAGCGTGAGCGAGCCGTCGTTGACCCCCACGTCGACCACGACGCGCGTCGCGCGCTGCAGCGCGGACCGCAGGTAGAACGCGCGCCCGCGCACCTTGTCCTCGCCCACGTACCCGGCCTCGAGCAGGGCCTGCTCGCAGTAATGCGCCCAGCCCTCGCCGAACGTCGACGCCCACACGAGCTTGCGCACGGTCGACGGCGAACGCCGCTGCCAGAGGATCTGCAGGTAGTGGCCGGGGATGGCCTCGTGGATGCTGATGTTCTCGGTCGCGCCCTTGGCGTGGAAGGCGAGCAGCGCGTCGCGGGCGGCCTTGGGCGTCTTGGCGTCGGGCGCGTTGACCTCGAAGCGCGCCGTCGAGAGGTGAGCGTCGAGCGCGCCGGCGGTGTTCATGCTCGCGAAGCTCACGCCGCGCAGGTGTGGTGGGCTCTCGACGATCTCGAGCGCGACGTCCTTCCACGGCACGGTCGCGAACTTGTTCGTGCGCATCCACGCCTCGACGCCCTTGTTCGCCGTGCGGTAGGCGTCGAGCACCTGCCCGGGCGCGACCGTGCCGGTCTTGGTGAGGCGCTCGATGAACTGCGCGCGCGACTCGCCGGGCTTGCCGCTCTCCTTCACCAGCGCGTCGAGCTCGGCGGTGAGCCTCGCGATCTCGGCCTCGCCCATCTTGCGCACGTCGGCGGAGCTGTCCGTCACGCCCTCGAAGAGCTGCATGAGCGTCTCGAGGCCCGCCTTGCCGATCGAGCGGTTCTCGGCCTTCGCCACCGGGAACGCCTTGGCGACGTCCTTGGCGTACGCGTCGATCGCCTTGGCCGCCTCTTCGGAGTGCTTGGCGAGGCGAGCGGCGAGGGGCGCGTCTCCGTCGACGGCCTTCGCGCTCGGGCGCACGAGATCGCTGCGGAGCAGCTTGGCGAGCCCTCCCGCGACGAGCGCGAGGTTCTCGAGCGACGCGCGCGTGGGCTCGGACACACGCGCGCGCGCCGCGGTGAGCAGATCGGGCACACGCGACAGGCGCGTGTCGAGCGCGTTCATACGCGCGTGGAGGGGCGCGTAGGGGTGGGACGTGATCGACGAGACGCCGTGACCGACGAGGCCGAGCACGGCCGACGGATCGCGCTCGTAGGGCTTGATGATGCGCGTACGCGCCGCGACCGCGTCGAGGCGGTCTGCCAAGAGGAGGGCGTCGAGCTTGGGGTGATCGGTGTTGGCGTCCTTGGGGTCGGCCGACTCGGGGGCCGCCTTGGCGATCGTGCGGAGCGCGGCCGCACGCGACACGAAGTCGGCCGCGACCGCGTCCTCGCCCTTCTTCGTCAAGTCGGGCCACTGATCGTCGAAGTCGTGCTCGCCCACCGACGTGGCCCACGTGGGCATGGTCTGGAACAGGACCTCGAGCGTGCTCGTGACCGCGGCGCGGTAGGCGACGGGATCCCACTCGGCGGCCTTGGGGACCGGCGCGGTCGCCGACGAAGGCGCGCTCGGAGCCGGGGGAGGAGGCGGCGGAGGCACGGGGTCGGGCGGACCGCCGCAGCCGAGGACGACGCCGAAGAGCACGCACGCGAGGAGGGGACGACGCATGCGGCGCAGGGTACTCGGTCCGCCCGCGCGGCGCGCTACTTCGTGAAACCCAAGAAGACCGTGATCGCCGTCGCCGTGACGGCGTTGACGCTCAGCCCCGACAGCGGCGGCTGCACCGACAGCGCGACGCCCGAGCGGAGGCGCGAGTCGAGCTTGAGCGTGCCGCTCGCGCCGAGGGCGAACGCGCGCTGGCCGCTCCCCTCGGACGTGCGACCGCCGTACGACACGGCGCCCTCGGCGGCGAGATCGGCGAACGCAGAGAGCGTCGCGTCTCCGAGGAACACGATGCCCATCGCCCGCACGAGCCCGCGCGGTCCGAGCGCGCGTCGAAGCCCGATCGACGAGTCTGCCGCGCGCACCGCCGCCTCGCCGACGACACCGATTTGATATCTGGTCGCGAACGTCTTGCGCACGTCGACCGCGAACGCGACCTCCGTGGTCCCGAGGCCCTGGCTCGTCGCGGTCGAGCCGACGGTGCCCGGGCTCGGTCCGCCCGATCCCGAGTCGCTCGCGCGATCGACCGGGCCCGTGGGGAGCCGCGTCGTGAGTGTGAGGCCGACCGACGGCAGGCGCGACTGGCCCGTGAGCTCGAGCGGAGGCTCTTGGAGGGCTTCGTAGCGCGCGCGCAGCGACAGATCGCCGAGCGCCCGACGCGACGAACGGAACGACGGACCGCCCACGAGGACGTTGCCGAACGCGGCCGATGCGCCGAGCTCGATCGGCGAGACGGGGCGCATTGCCGCCGCGCCCACGACGTCGAGCACGGTGTCGAAGCTCTGCGCGCCGAACGCGCGATACTTCGCGTCGGCGTTCGTGATGCCGTAGCCCACGCGGACGCTCTGGGCCATCGACACGCCCCAGCGTTGCCACGGCGCGGTGAGCGCTGCGCCCGCACCACCCGGTCCGCGGCACGAGCCGCAAGCGCGCGCCTCCCGCGGAGCCGCCACCAGGAGCGAGGCCGCGGCGCCCACCGCAGAGAGCAGGCGCCGCGTGCTCTTGGATGTCACGGCACGTCCACGACGACGAGCGCGTCGTCTCGCGTGCCGCCAGAGCTCACCTCGAGCCGGACCTCCCAGCGTCCGGACATGTACAAGATGAGATCGCGTACGGAGTACTTTCCCGTCTGCGCGTCACGCTCGACGATCGGCGGGCGCGTGCCGTGCCCGTGCGCGGGCATCAGCGCGCTCACGGTGACGAGCTCTGCGCCCGGCGTGAGGAGCGTCACGCCGAGGTCGTTCTTGCCTAGCTGGATAGGGCTCGACGTGAGCTCGAGCACCACGTCGCTCGACGTGGTGACGCGCGTGGCGCCCGGCGTGAGGACGGGCGGAGGTGCGGGCTCGGCGCTGCTCGAGCACGCCGCGAGTGACAGGACCGCGCACGCAAAGAGCGCGCGCGCGATCCTCGGTGCGCGCGAGGCGCCCGAAGCGATGTGCAGCATGGCGCGCCCTCAGTCGCCGCCGGCGTCGTGGCCGCTGTGGCTGCCGTCCATCTCCATGCCGCCGTCCGAGGCCATCGCCGCGTCGTTGCACGTCTTCAGGCAGGCGTCCTTCTTGGGCGCGCAGTCTGCGTCGCTCTTGGCGGCGTGGCCCACGTCGTGACAGTCGTGCACAGGTCCCGGCCCGATGTCGTAGAGGTGGCACGCCTTGATGATCGCGTCGCACGACGGATATTCGCTCGAGTGCCCGCCGCTCGAAGAGTGATCGTGGCCGTCGCTGCTCGTGCAGCCGGCTGCCGTCGCGACTGTCGCCGCGGCCAGAACAAAGAGAATCTTTCGAAAATTCATGGACTTCTCCGCGCCCCGCGCCCGCAGGTCCGGGGCGTCGAGGCAGACTCGTGTCTCGAATACGGGTGAGGTCTACGACCGGACCGTCTTCGGCGGGGGTGGCTCGGGGCCGGCGCGCTCGCGGCTGTCGCGCCGCGCGTGCATGGGCGGAGGGGCAACGGCGCGCGACGGCGCCTCGAGCACAAAGGATGCGAGCGGGACGGCGAGCGACGCACGCGTCTGCCATCCCGCGTCGTCGTCGCCGCAGCGGCTCGACGCGAACGGACCGTCGACGAGCCCGTCGTCTTTCAGCTCGGGGAAACACTTGGGGCACGCGCAGTGACTGTGTCCGCCCGATGACGCGCAGTGGCACGCGTGATCCGGATCGCCGGCGACCAGGCGCGACATCGTCGGCAGCGCCGCGCCCGCCGCCGTGAGCGCGGCGAGCAGGAGCGCTACCAGGTGCAGCGCGGCGATGCGGCGAAGGACGGCCACGTGTTTGTCTCTAGCACGAGTCGCGCCGCGTCTCACGGGCATGACGCACGCGGCGACGTCGCGATTGGAGATCAGCCCGACCGAGTTGCGTCCTATCGTGGAGGCATGATCGAGTGGAGCGACGCGCACAAGGGCATTGCGGGCATGGTCCGAAAGTTCGTGGAGGCCGAGGTCAAGCCCAACCTCGAGGCCCTCGAGCACGGCGACACGCCGCCCTATGACGTGCTCCGCAAGCTGTTCGAGGCGTTCGGCATCCGCGACATGGGCAAGATGCGCTTCGAGAAGGCCGTGCACCGCGCCAAGAAGCGCGAGGAGGCTGCGGCCCGCGGCGAAGAGCCTCCGCCCGCGAAGGACCGCGTCGAGTCGGGAGACGAGCTCGCGATGCAGGTCATCCCGATCATCGAGCTGTCGCGCTACTGCCCGGGCATGGTGACCGCGCTGGGTGTGAGCGTGGGCCTCACGGCCAACACCATCATGAGCCGCGGCACCGCGCGCCAGATCGAGCGGTGGGCGCTCGACCTCCTGACGCTCGACAAGGTGGGCGCATGGGCGATCACCGAGCCGGGCTCGGGCTCCGACGCCTTCGGCTCGATGAAGAGCACCGCCAAGCGCGTCGACGGCGGCTACGTGCTGAACGGCAGCAAGACGTTCATCACCAACGGCCCGTACGCCGACACGCTCGTGTTCATCTGCAAGCTCGACGAAGGCAACGATCCCAAGGACCGCAAGGTGCTGAGCTTCGTGCTCGAGCGCGGCGACGAGGGGCTCACGTGCTCCAAGCCGCTCCGCAAGATGGGCCTGCACTCGTCGCCCACGGGAGAGCTCTTCCTCGACGACGTGCGCGTGCCCGCCGATCGCCTGCTCGGCGAGACCGAGGAGCGCAGCTACCGCACGGGCGCCAAGGACACGTTCACCGCCGAGCGCACCGGCGTCGCGGCGATGGCGCTCGGGATCATCGAGCAGTGCATCAGCCTGTGCGTGCCGTACGCCAAGGATCGCGTGCAGTTCGGCCGGCCTATCGGCGAGTTCCAGCTCGTGCAGCTCAAGCTCGCCAAGATGGAGGTCGCGCGCATGAACGTGCAGAACCTCGTCTTCCGGATGATCGGCCTCGCCGACCAGGGCAAGCGTATGACGCTCGCCGAAGCGAGCGCGTGCAAGCTGTACTGCGCGCAGAGCGCCATGGAGGTGGCGCTCGAGGCCGTGCAGCTCTTCGGCGGCAACGGCTACATGGCCGAGTACCAGGTGGAGCAGCTCGCGCGCGACGCCAAGGTGCTCCAGATCTACGGCGGCACCGACGAGATCCAGATCTCGCAGATCGCGCGCGAGATGCTCTGGGGCAGCTGACGAGACCGCTCGAGTCAGTCGTCGGGCGTCTCGTCGCCGCGCCA
>JAGQJA010000381.1 GCA_020430845.1 Myxococcales bacterium | reverse complement strand
GGCACGACGCACCGCTTCGCGCCCACGAGCCCCACGTTCTTGATGTCGATCGAGGCCCGGAGCGAGATCCGCTTCCCCGACAAGGGCATCCTCGGGCACCACGCGCTCGTCGATCCGGCCGTGCTCCGCGTGCCCACGCCGGGCGAGGCGTCGTCGCTCGAGGCCGACGCGCAGGGCGAGTGGCGCGTCGACGTGAAGCGCGACGGCGAGATCACGCGCGTCTTCTACCCGTTCTCGCCGCTCGACGTCGTGGGCTGGAAGGGCACCGTGAGCGTGATGCAGCTCAACGTCGCCGACATCCGGCCCGTGTCGAGCGACCGCTACCACCTGCCGCCCACCGCGCACGCCACGTTCGTGATGCGCGACGCGGTGGTGTGCACCTTCTTGCCGCGCCCGCTCGAGAACGGTGATCCGACGGCGCTGAAGGTGCCGTTCTACCACTCGAACATCGACTACGACGAGGTGCTCTTCTACCACAACGGGGACTTCTTCAGCCGCCGCGGCATCTCGCCCGCGATGCTGACGCTGCACCCGCAGGGCATCCACCACGGCCCGCAGCCCGGCGCCAAGGAGCGCGCCGCCGGCCTGTCGCGCACCGACGAGGTCGCCGTGATGCTCGACACGAAGAACCGCCTGCGCGTCGCCGACGGCGCCGACGCGTTCGAGCGCGCCGACTACTGGAAGAGCTGGCAGACGAAGGAGACCCGATGAAAGACGACACGAAGAACCCGCTCTCGCTCGACGGCATCGCGCTCGTGGAGGTCGCCTCGCGCGATCCGAAGGCGCTGCACGCGCTCTTGCTCGAGCTGGGCTTCTCGCGCGTCCACCGGCACCACACGCGGGCCGTCGACGCGTACGTGCAGAACAACATCGTCTTCTTGCTCAACCAGGAGCCCGCGTCGCACGCCCTCTCTTTCGAGTCGGCGCACGGTCCGTGCGTGCCGGCGATGGGCTGGCGCGTGACGAAGCCGGCGGCCGAGGTGGCGCGCGTGGCGGCCGAGCGCGGCGCCGAGGTGACCACGGGCGACTACGAGGCACTCGGGGCGAAGGTGCCCGCGATCCGCGGCATCGGCGGCAGCCTGGTGTACCTCATCGACCCGACGATGAGCCTCGAGGCGCTCGGCTTCGTGCGCCTCGACAAGCCCGACCTCGTGCCCAGCCGGGGCTTTCTCGAGATCGATCACCTCACGAACAACGTGTTCAAGGGGACGATGGAGCGCACGGCGTCGTTCTACAAGGACGTCTTCGGCTTCACCGAGGTGCGCTACTTCGACATCCGCGGCGAGAAGACCGGGCTCACGTCGTACGCGCTGCGCTCGCCCTGCGGAAAGTTCTGCATCCCGATCAACCAGGGCACCGACAAGAAGAGCCAGATCAACGAGTACCTCGACGAGTACGGCGGACCGGGCGTGCAGCACATCGCGCTCTCGACCGACGACATCCTCGGCACGCTCACGGCGTTCGAGGGGAGCGAGCGCGTGTCGTTCCTCGACATCGACGACGAGTACTACCGCGAGGTGTGGGATCGCGTGCCCAACGTGACCGAGAGCCACGCCGAGATCGCCAAGCGCAAGGTGCTCGTCGACGGTGACGACGAGGGCTACCTGCTCCAGATCTTCACCAAGAACGTGATCGGGCCGATCTTCTTCGAGATCATCCAGCGCAAGAACCACCTCTCGTTCGGCGAGGGGAACTTCGGCGCGCTCTTCCGCTCGATCGAGCGCGATCAGATCAAGCGCGGCTACCTCGAGGGCTGAGCGGCCCGGCCGGCGCGCCTGTCGCGCACTCGCGGGGAGGAGGGCGCGCGCGCTGACCGGCGCTCTCAGGGGAGCACGCGGTAGACCCACGGGCCCGGATCGCCCGGCTGACCTCCGACGAAGAGGATCTTGCCGTCGCGCGGGTCCGTGAGGACCACGCCCAGACCGACGAAGCCCGCGTCGTTGACGAGCTCGAGCGCGCCGCCCGATCCGAACGCGGGGTCGGGCGCGCCGCCCGCCGTGAGGCGCATCAAGCGAGGTTGCTGCGCCGGGACGTCTCCGCCCAGGATCACCTTGCCGTCGCATTGCACGCGCAGCGGCCGGTGGAACGCGTAGTTGGACGCCATCGACGTCTCGACATGGACGCCGGCCGTGGCGAACGCTCTGTCGAGCTTGCCGTTCCCGTCGAAGCGCGCGGTCGTTGCCTTGCCGTCGTTCGTCCCAGACACGAAGATGGTCCCGTCTGCGGCGACGCCGACGTCGGTGGCACGCACGTCGGCCCCCGCCACGGTCGCGGACGCCGTCCCGTTGACGCCAAAGCTCTTCACGATGCTCCCGTCCCGTTCGAGGAGCCGAACCCCATAAGATGGGGGGAACACGCGGAGCGTGCCCGCGACGAGCAGACGTCCTCCACCCACCGGCGCGGCGGCCCAGTAGCCGACGACATCGTTGTCGAGACGCGCGACGAAGGATGGGTCGAGCGCGCCCGCCTCGGTGAGGCGCACGACGAACCCCTCCGAGGGCGCGGCCGGGTTGTTCTCGAGATCGTTGTTGCCTCCCACGACCACGATGTCGTTGCCGTCGACAGCGACGCCGAAGGCCGCGTAGCGGTCTGCCGTGTTCTGCGGCGGGAGGAACGACAGCTTGCCCGGGGTGCCGACGGCGTTGAAGGTGGCGTCGAGCTGCCCCGCCTCGGTCAGGCGCACCACAGTCACGGTCGCGGAGGCCGCGGCCTTCCGCGCGACGCCGGCGACGACGAGCCGCCCCTTCTGGTCGACGGCCGCGGCCCACGCGACGTCGTCGTTGCCGAAGTCAACACACGCTCGCGGCTTGGTCGTGCCGCCGTAGCCGGTGTCGAGCGCGCCGTCGGGCGTGAGGCGCACCGCGGCGAGGTCGAGCCCGTTCCCGGCGCAGCCGCCCGCGAAACCGACCACGTGCACGCGTCCTTGCGCGTCGATGGTGCCGCCGCGCACGGCGAAGCTCTGGGCGCCGGTGAAGTGCAGCCCGTTCTGGTAGGTGGTGTCGACGACGCCGTGAGCGCCGCCGTCGAAGATGACGCACGGCGGGCCCGACGCGTCTCCTCCGTCGGCGCTCGCGTCGGCCGCGACAGCACCGTCGACCTGCGGCGCGTCTGCGGCGCCTTCGGCGCTCGCGTCCGGAGCCCCCGCCACCGAGGAATCGAAGGCGCCGCAGTGCGCGAGTCCCAGCGCGCTCGCGAGACCGACGCACGGGAGGAGCGCAACACCGCAGACCTTCGCTCGCCCGATCGCCGCCACGTCAGCCACCGACCGCGAACTTGAACGGGAACGAAGGGATCGTCGTGGCCGACTCGCTCGTGGGGAAGCGCCACGACTTGACCTGACGCACGACGCAACCCTCGACGCGCGGGTTGCCGAGCGTGGAGCTCGCGACGTTGGCGCTCGTCACGCGTCCGCCCGGCTCGATTTGCCAAGCGACGGTGACGCCACCGCGCAGGCCCGGGTTCTTCTGCGCTTCGCTCTCGTAGCAGGCGCGCACGGCGCCGAGGTGCGCCATCACGACGCGACGCACCTGATCTTGGGTGAGGCCACCGCGCGATGCGCCGGTGCCGGCGCCCACGTTGATCTTGGCTTCTTTGGGGCCGCCGTTGCCCGCGCCCGCGCCGCCGCCCGCGCCTCCGCGCCCTGCGCCGCCCGCG
>JAGQJA010000380.1 GCA_020430845.1 Myxococcales bacterium | reverse complement strand
TCTTATGCTGCTCGAGGAAGTGCACCGGCAGGATCGCGGCGTGACCGCTGTCGCGGCTGCCGAGCGTGAGCGTCTATCCGCGGAGGTCATCCACGGACTTCACGCTACCGCCCGAGAGGGCGATGATCTTCGTCGTCCAGCCGAGGTCGGTGTCGCGCATGGCGAGCGGCGTGCAACGCTTGTCGCTCCACGCCTCCGACTGGAGGAACGCGAGGTTGGTGTTCCACGCGATGTCGATGCGCGGCGTGTCGGCGAGGAGCGCCTCTACCTGCGCTTCGTAGCTGAGGTAGAGGACGATCTCGACGTCGAGCTTGGCCTCGTCACGAAAGTACTCGCGCATTCCCTCCCAGATCGTGACGACCTTGGGATCGTAGGCCACGGCGCCCAGCCAGATCTTCTTGCTCATCTTGTTCACCTCTCAGAAGAGCGGGATGCCGAGGAGCGCCTTGCCGATGAACTCGCGCAGGACGTCACCCGTGGGGGCCATGACCGCGCCGGCGTGCGCGTCGCGGAAGAAGCGGTCGATGCTGGTGTGCTTCGAGAACGCCGCGCCGCCGCAGGTGCGCATGCCGAGCGAGGTGACCTCGATCGACGTGTCGCCGCCGAGGGCCTTGGCCTCGAGCACGCGCAGCATGGTGAGATCGCCAGGGCTCTCGAGGTGGCGCACGGTGTCGTCGATCACGGCGGCGAGCGCGTCACACTTGATCTGCATCGTCGCCAGGTTGGCGCGCAGGTTCGGGAGCGCCTCTCCGAGCGACTGCCCGAGGTGCTCGAACTTGGCCGCCTTGAGGTGGCTCACGGTCGCGTTGGTCGTCGCGCGGCTGAGGCCGAGCCCCACGGCCGCCTGGCCCAGGTTGAAGAGCGGGAGCACGACCTCGAGCATCGCCTTGAAGCCGGTCGACTCCTCGGTGAGGCGCGCCTTGTCCGACACCTGGGTCTCGAACGCGATGGGCGACGACGCGTTCGCGCGGAGGCCCATGCCGTCCCACGCGCCGCGGATGTTCACGCCGGGCGCCTTCGCGTCGACGAGGTAGAGCGTCGAGTCGGTCGGGCCCTTGCCGGTCGCCGACAGCGTCGACACGACGTAGCTCTGCGCGTGGCCGGCCGTCGTGACCCACGACTTCTGCGCCGTGATCATCACGCCGTCGCCGCTCCGCGTCGCCTTGGAGACGGGCGCCCAGAAGTGGCTGCGCGAGCCGCTCTCGCTGAAGGCGAGCGTGGTGAGGTGCTTGCCCGCCGCGATGTCCTTGAGCGTGTCCTTGAACGCGTCGCGCGTGGGCGCCGCGAGGATGCAGGACGTGCCGAGGATGTGCATCATGTAGACCATCGCGACCGAGCCGTCGGCCTCGGCGAGCGCGGCCATCACGTCGGCGAACGCGCGCGGACCGAGCCCGAGACCGCCGAGCTCCGTCGGGACGTGGAGGCCGAGCAGACCAGCCTCACCGAGGGCCTTCATCGTCTCGGCGGGAAAGCTCCCCTCACTGTCGTGCTTGGAGGCGGCGGGCGCGGCGATGCGCGTCGCGATGTCCTTTGCCTTGTCGAGTGCCTTGGTTGCGTCCATGTCGGTCTCCTCTTCGGTTGCTGGCAGGGCGCCGATGGTCGGCGCAATGGCGCGCATACGCAACCGTCGGACGGCGGTTTCTCGAATTCGCTCGCGAAAGTCGGCTCTCGCGGGCAACCGACCGATCGGTAGACAAGCGTAAGAGGCCATGCTACCTCGCCGCGCAT
>JAGQJA010000379.1 GCA_020430845.1 Myxococcales bacterium | reverse complement strand
CGCGACGCGGAAACCGAACGGGGGGTTGCCGACCCGCTCTCCCCGCGCTCGGCGCTCGGCCACGGCGGCGCGGAACCGCGCGCGCAACGCGACGCGCTCATGAGCTCGGGCGAGCGCGAGAGTGTCGCGCGACCACGCCTCGGCCGGCGCGTGCTCGGACGTGCGACGCGACGCTCCCAGCGCGCGCCCCTTCTCGTCGTGCGCCACGGCACGTGAGCCATCTGCCGTCTCGAGCACGGCGCGGCGCATGAGCGCGGCCTGCTCGATGAGGCGGCTGACGAGCTCGTCGAGAGAGAACTGCGCCGCGTCGGCGGCGACGAGCATCCCGGCGCCGTGATCGCTCAGGGCGCCGTAAGCCGCGACGAGCGCGGGGCGCTCCGCGATGGGCGTCACGCCCGTCACGCCGACGTCGATGTGCCACGAGGCGATCTCGACGTCGCGCGCCTCGGCCCAACGGGCGATCGCCGCGCCGTGGACCGTGGCGATCGGCGGGGCGACGTCGGGGTGGGCCGCGTCGACGATCGCGGCCTCGGGGAGACGAACGTAGGCGACGGCGCGACGCGGCGCCACGGCGTGCATGGCGGTGTTATCGCCGGCGAGATCTGTGCAGTCAACACCTATTGCTGTGTGCACGTGTCTTTGGTCACGCGCCGCGCTCCCCTCTCCTCAGCGGCGCGCCGCTGCCGCACGCCTCAGCGTCTCGGGATCGGGAATCGCGCGACAGCTGGTCCACTGCTGCGTCGGAATCTCCGGCGCGTTCTCGTACTTCAGCTGCACCTCGTGGCAGACGAGCCGCGAATGATCCCAGTGCGGATACTGAGCGACCAGGACGAATAGCACGCCGGCTGTGAGCAGCCCGCTCACCCCGAGCGCGACCCGCCTGCGGCGCCCACGCGCCTCGCGCGCGATGGCATCGACCTCGCCGTCGTCGACGCTCTCGACGACCCTCGCGTTCGTTCGGTACGGCATTCTCTTGATACGCGCGAGCCCCGCCGAACCTTGGCTCCGCCGGCGCCAGGTCACCGATACGCGCCGTCGCGCGCGGCAGGCCCCGCGAGGCCGAGCCCCTCGCGGACCATACGCACGTGGGCGATCGCGCTCTCGAGCGCCTCGCGCTTGTGGAAGACGTACGGCCAGCGGACGAAGACGCCCCGATCGTCGACCTCGAAGCCGTCGGAGCCGACGAGCAGCTGGTGGAGCGCGCGCCGCAACAGCGGGTTGGCGAGCACGGCCCGCACACCGGGCTCGTTGCCCTGGATGACGAACGCGCTGTCGAAGGCCGGGTCGCCGATGATGATGTCCTGACGCCCGAAGAGCTCGGCGAAGAACGTGACGCCGGCCTGTTCGAACATGCGGAGCCCGACGCCGAGCGGATGAGGCAGCCTCACGTGGAGCACGGTGCGCAGCTTGCCTGGCGTGCCCTCGACGGCGAGTGTCACCGCGAGCCCGTCGACCGTGCCCTCGATGCGCGCGCCGGCGCGGTCGAGGGAGAGCCCCGCGGCCGCGGCGGCCTCGCCCCACGTGTCGAGCGTCGCTCGCTCTTCGTCCGACGCTAGGATCTCGCGACGCCGCGCTGCGAGCGCCTCGGCCAGCGACACGACGCGATCGAGGCGGCGGGCCAAGCTCGCGGCGTCGCGCTCCACGCCTTCGTCGCAACGGAGGTCGACCGCGCTGTCGGTGATCTGGAGCGTGGCGTCGGCAAAGGGGAGGAGACGGTCGATCATCGCGGGATCGAACAGCTGCCGCGCGCGTGAGCCGTCGAGCGCGTCGACGCGGAACGCTTGGTCGATCCCGGGATGGCCGATGCCCCACTGCGGGGTGAACGCGCCTTGGAACCAGCGCGTCGTCTGCGCGCGGAGACCGTAGAGCAGCGGCGCACCGATGCGCGCGATCGTGTGCGTCTCGGCGTACATCCAGTCGAGGTGCGTCCGCACGTCGACGAGCACGATCACCTCCACGCGCTTGGCGTCGGGCGCAGCGGACACCGGCCACGAGCCGAACATCCACGGGTTCGAGGGGTCACCGTCTGCGCGCGCCATGGCGCGTTTGAGACCGGGGAAGGAGAAGCTCTCGGAGTACGAGCCCGACGTCTGGAGCGTGAGCCCCAGCGCCCGCGCGATCGAGCCCCAGTCGTGCGTGGCGTTCGACATGAGCTCCTTATCCTCCGCGGAGTCGATCGATCTCCGCGCGAAGACGCGCAACCTCGCGCGCCGCCTCGTCTGCACGCGCACGCTCGCCCTCCGCACGCGCACGCTCACCGTCCGCACGTACGCGCGCCTCCTCCGCACGTACGCGCGCCTCCTCCGCACGCGCCTCTCCGGCGGTGAGCACGAGGCGATCGCCCGCGGCGTCCTCGGCGAGGCGCAGGGCGTCGCCGTCGATCTCGTCGTCGCGCACGAGCACCCAGTAGAGCCCCAACGTGACGCACGGCGTCCTCTCGCCCTCGACCACGCGCTCTACGAGATCTCCCTCCACACGGTCCCACGCGCGTACGCGCCCCCCCGGCGGCAGCTCCGGATCGTAGACGAGCACCTCATCGACACCGATCTCGTGGTACCGCGCCAGCTTCTCCTCGAGCGTCAGCTTCTCCATCTCCGCCGGGCTCTGCACCTCGACGCACAGCTCGGGCACGCCGCCCTCCCACGTCTTCCAAGACGGAAAGCGCGTCACGCGCGGACCGAGCTTGACGAACGCGTCGGGTGCGCACTTGCGACGCGGGCTCGACGCGTCGAAGTACAAGAACTGATCGGCGCCCACCGTCCCGTGCTCGCCCACCGCCGCGAGCAAGATGCGCCGCAACAGCGCGCAGACGTCGAAGTGCAGCGTGTTCTGTCCCAAGTCCCACTCCGGATCCGACTCGGGGAAGAGCACCGGTGTGATCGGCCGCACGTAGCGGAGCTGATCGCGGAGCGACGAGGACATCCCGAACAGCCTAGCGCGCGCCGTCACCGAGTGCATTCCACCCACGCCGACCCATCAGCACGCCGCATGCCCCCACTTGCCCGAGCGATCTCGCGACCTTACCCACGCACGACCCTGGCCCCGCCGGCCCGACCCCCGGCCCCGCCGGCCCCCGCGACGCACGTCGGCACGCCACGTGCTCTGTCCCGCGCCGCTCCTCGCCCATCCCCGCGCGGTCCTCCCGCCTCCCCGCGCCGTCCTCCCGTTTCCCCGCTCCGTCCTCCCATTTCCCCGCGCCGTCCTCCCGTTTCCCCTTTCGTCTCCACCCCGACGCGCCATCCCCGCTCGACCATGCGGCAACAAACGCACGCAAATGGAGTTCACAAACGCACGCGCACCGCGCGAAACCCAGCCGTTGTGCTCACGTACCACCCCGCGCACTCTCTCCAGCTGCTGACTCCGTTCTGAGAGCCCCCATTTCACTCGACGCCCCTCGGCGGGGGTGTCATTCCGACGTCTCTACGCCCCTCCCCCTCACTCCATGAGCCCCCGCACGACACAGCCGACGCGACCGAGCCCCGATGGCTTCGCACGCCTCTTGGCTCTGCTCGTCGTCGCGCTCGTCGCGCTCGCAGCATGCGCGAAGCAGGTCGTCACCGATCAACTCTCCCCGACCGACTCGTTCGCGCCCACGGTCGGCCTGGTGGAGCCGCTCGCGTGCGTCGACACCACGTGCCCCGCGCCGTTCACCAGCTGCCCCGGGGTGCCCGGCGTCTGCACCACCAACCTCGACTCCGACATCTCCAACTGCGGCGCGTGCGGTGCGGCTTGTCCCGAGTCGACGTCGCTCAACGGCACGTTCGTGTGCAGCGGCGGCAAGTGCAAGCTGGGTTGCCAGGCGTTCTATGCAGACTGCAACAATCTCGTGGCCGACGGCTGCGAGACCGAGACCTACGAGGACGACAACAACTGCGGCGGCTGCGGCGTCGTCTGCCCGAGCGACAAGCCGTGCTGGCGCGGCGCGTGTGGGTGCCCGAACGGGCTGACCCGGTGCGGCAACGACTGCAAGAACCTCCAGTCCGATCAGCTCAACTGCGGCGCGTGCGGTGAGATCTGCAAGGAGCCCGCGAGCGCGGCAGACCCGCGCTGGAAGTGCGGGCCCAGCGTCACTCCGCCGAACACCACGTGGACGTGCGGCAACGGCGAGTGCACGCTCAACTGCAAGCCTCAGTTCGGCGACTGCAACAAAAACTTCTGCGGCGACGGGTGCGAGATCGACTTTCGGAACGACCCGAACAACTGCGGGTCGTGCGGCAACGCGTGCGGTCCGGGTCAAGCGTGTGAAGGCGGCCGCTGCCTCTGCCCCTCGGGTACGACGCGTTGCGGTGACGAGTGCGTCGACATCAAGAGCGATCCCGGGCACTGCGGGTTTTGCTACAGCCGCTGCCCAGGCCCGTCGCGCGCGCGGCCGGGGCGGCCGGTCACCGGCGGGCCGTCTTGTGAGGACGGCGTGTGCAAGTACGTATGCAAGCCGGGCTACGCGGACTGCGACGGCCAGGTCTCCAACGGGTGCGAGGTAGACCTCAGCACCGATCAGGCCAACTGCGGCGCGTGCGGCACCGCGTGTCGCGCGGGCGAGGGACAACCGTGCGTGGGCGGCAAGTGCCTCACCAAGGCGTGCGAGCCGCCGCGAGCGCCGCGATGAAAGGACGACGGATGCTCACGAGCCCCTCTCGGTTCGCAGCGGCCTCCCTCTGCGTCGCGATCGCAGGCGGGTGCGCGCAGGGTGAGGACGGCGCGACCCGGCCCTCGTTCGCGGAGCCCGACGCCAGCGCCCCCGCGCCCAGCGGCCCCGGAGGAGCCTTCGGCGACTCGGGCACCGCGCCGCCCGACGCGAACATCGAATGCGCCGAGGAGACCAAGCAGGTCTACGTCCTCGCGACCGACAAGGCCCTCTACCGCTTCGACCCGCAGCCGCTCAAGTTCACGCGCGTCGGAACGCTCAACTGCCCGGCCACCGCGGGCACGTTCTCGATGGCCGTCGATCGACGCGGCACGGCGTGGGTCGAGTACACCGACGGCAACCTGTTCGAGGTCGACACGCGCACCGCCAAGTGCAAGCCGACCGCCTTCAAGGCGGGACAGACCGGCTTCGAGACCTTCGGGATGGGGTTCGCGAGCGACGCCGAGGGCTCGAGCGCCGAGACGCTGTTCATGGCGGGCGCCGGGCTCGCCAGCCTCGACACCAAGACCTTCGCGGTCACCTACCGTGGGAGCCTCGCGCTCGGACGCACCGAGCTCACCGGGCGTGGAGCCGAGCTCTTCGCCTTCAGCGTGTCGTCGGGCACTGTGGCCAACCTCGACAAGGCAACCGCCGCCACGATCAAGTCCTACCGCACGACGGCCATCGACCCGGCGAGCGCCTTTGCGTTCGCGCACTGGGGTGGCGACTTCTGGATCTTCACCGGCACCGACAACTCGATCGTCACGCAATACTCGCCAGCGACCGACACCTCCAAAGTCGTCGTGCAAAACGCCGGCATCCTGATCGTCGGCGCCGGCTCTTCCACCTGCGCCCCCACAACGCCCCCGCGCTAACCGTCCGCGCCCGCG
>JAGQJA010000378.1:5949-6828 GCA_020430845.1 Myxococcales bacterium | reverse complement strand
GAGGCGATCTCCGAAGAGCTGCGAGATGAGCTTGACGTACGGGGTCTCGCCGCACCCGGCGCACGCGCCGGAGAACTCGAAGAGCGGCTCGAGGAACTGTGCGCCGCGCACGGTCGAGAAGTCGACGCGCGCGCGCTCGTTGACGGGCAGGGACTCGAAGAACGCGACGTTCGCCCGCGCGTCGGCGAGCGACGACGGTTTGTCGACCATGTGGATGGCGCGCTTGCTCGCGTCGTCCCTGGCGCGCGCGGGGCACACCTCGAAGCAGAGCGCGCATCCGGTGCAGTCCTCGGGGTAGACCTGAAGCGTGTAATATACATTCGGAAAGCCGCGCGCGTCGATGGGCGCGCGGTCGAACGTCGACGGAGCGCCCGCGAGGCGGGCCTCGTCGTAGAACTTGGCGCGGATGACCCCGTGCGGGCACACGAGCGCGCAGTTGCCGCACTGGATGCACACGTCGGGCTCCCAGCGCGGGATGAACGGCGCGATGTTGCGCTTCTCCCAGCGGCTCGTGCCGCTCGGGTAGGTGCCGTCGACGGGGAGCGCGCTCACCGGGAGCTCATCGCCGCGGCCCTCGAGCATGCGCGCCGTGACGTCGCGGACGAACGCGGGCGCGTCGTCGGAGACCAGCGGCAGGCGCACGCGCCGGCTGGTGACGACGCCGGGCACCTCCACGCGATGCAGGTTGGCGAGCGTGAGGTCCAGCGCGGCATAGTTCTGCTCGACGACCTCGCGCCCCTTCTTGCCGTACGTCTTGTCGATCGACGCCCGGATCCTCTGGAGCGCCGCGTCGCGTGGCAGCACGCCCGAGATGGCGAAGAAGCACGACTGCATGACCGTGTTGGTGCGCCCGCCCAACCCGGCGTCCCGGGCGACGCT
>JAGQJA010000378.1:0-5863 GCA_020430845.1 Myxococcales bacterium | reverse complement strand
GAACGGGGAGTCGAGCAAGAAGGTGGCGCCCGTCGCGGCGCGCCCGAGCACGTCGGCGCGCTCGAGGAGCGTCCACTGGTGGCACGCGACGAAGCTCGCGTGCTGGACGAGGTACGTGGAGCGGATGGGGCGCCGGCCGAAGCGCAGGTGGGAGACGGTCTGCGACCCCGACTTCTTGGAGTCGTAGACGAAGTAGCCCTGCACGAACATCTCGGGGTCTTCGGCGATGATCTTGATCGTGTTCTTGTTGGCCCCGACGGTGCCGTCGGAGCCGAGACCGAAGAACACCGCGCGCACCACGTCGTCGGGCTCCGTCACGAACGCCGGATCGAAGTCGAGGCTGGTGTGCGCCGCGTCGTCGACGATGCCGACCGTGAAGTGCCGCTTGGGCGACGGCGAGGCCAGCTCGTCGAGCACGCCCTTGATCATCGCGGGCGTCAGCTCCTTGGAGCCGAGCCCGTACCGGCCGCCGATCACGCGGGGCATCGGTGCGCCCGCGTGCACGTCGGACCACGCCTCGGCGCACGCCGCCACGACGTCGGTGTAGAGCGGCTCCCCGACGGCGCCCGGCTCCTTGGTCCGATCGAGGACCGCGACGGCGCGCGTGGTCGAGGGCAACGCCGCGAGGAGGTGCGCGATCGAGAACGGGCGGTAGAGACGCACCTGGACGACGCCCACGCCGCGCTCCCCGCGTTCGGCGAGCGCGTCGACGGTCTCGCGTGCGGTCTCGGCGGCCGAGCCCATGACGACGATCACGCGCTCCGCCTGCGGATCGCCGAAGTAGTCGAACGGGCGGTATCGTCGGCCCGTCCGCGCGCCGAGCGCGTCCATCGCCGCCGCGACCGCGTCTGGGACGCGCGCGTAGAACGGGTTGACGGTCTCACGCGACTGGAAGAACACGTCGGGGTTCTGGGCGGTGCCTCGGACGAACGGGCGGTCGGGGGACATGCCGCGGCCGCGATGGGCGAGGACCTGGTCTTCGTCGACGAGCGCGCGGAGATCGTCGTCGGACAAGAGCTCGACCTTGGCGATCTCGTGCGACGTGCGAAAGCCGTCGAAGAAGTGCACGAACGGGACGCGCGTCGCGAGGGTCGCCGCGTGCGCGATGGCCGCGAGATCGTGCGCCTCTTGCACGGAGCTCGACGCGAGCATGGCGAAGCCCGTCTGGCGGACGCTCATGACGTCGGAGTGGTCGCCGAAGATGCTGAGGGCCTGCGTGGCGACCGCGCGCGCCGCGACGTGCAGCACCGCCGGCGTGAGCTCCCCGGCGATCTTGTACATGTTGGGGATCATCAAGAGCAGCCCTTGAGACGCGGTGAACGTCGTCGTCAGCGCCCCCGTCTGCAGCGCGCCGTGCAGCGCCCCCGCCGCGCCGCCCTCGCTCTGCATCTCGATGACCGTGGGGACGCTGCCCCACACGTTGGGCCGCAGCTCGGCCGACCACTGATCTGCGAGCTCGGCCATCGAGGACGACGGCGTGATGGGGTAGATCGCGCAGACCTCCGAGAGGCGATAGGCCACCGAAGCCGTCGCCTCGTTGCCGTCGATCGCGACACGCGCGCGCGCCGTCACGCGGACGCCTCGGTCGCGGGCACCATGTCGATGGCGTGACAGGGGCACTGCTCGAAGCACACGGCGCAGCCCGTGCATCGATCGTAGTCGAAGCGATACCGCTGGCCCTTGCCGAGCTTGACGACGGCCTGCGACGGGCACGCGCCGAGGCATCCGTCACACTCGTAGCAGTTGCCGCACGACAGGCAGCGGCGCGCCTCGTAGCGCGCGTCCTGCTCCGGGACGTCCCCGACGACCTCCGCGAACGTCTCCGCGCGGCGGGCCGCGTCGAGCGTCGCTTGGGCGCGCGCGTCGGCGTCGGTCTGGTACCACACGTGCAGATCGTCGAAGGTGACGACGCGCGCCTTCGGCCTGGGCTCGCGCCGCGCGCCGCGGAGCCACGCGTCGATGGCGCGCGCGGCCTTCTTGCCGTGCCCTACGGCGACGGTGACGGTGCGCTCGCTCGGTACCATGTCCCCGCCGGCGAAGATGCCGGGGTGTCCCGTCATCAGATCGGCGCCCACGTCGATCGTCCCGTCCGGCCTCACGTCGACGCCCGGCACGCCGCGCAGGAAGGCGGTGTCGGCGTCCTGGCCGAGCGCGAGCACGAGAGAGTCGGCGTCGATCGTCTCCGTCTTGCCCGTCGGGCGAGGCTTGCCGTCGCCGTCGAGCTCCATCACCTCGACGGTGAACGACGTCTCTTCGATGTTCTTGATCGTGCGAAGCCAGTGGATCTTCACGCCCTCGGCGAGCGCCTCTTCGGCCTCGAAGTCGTGGGCCGGCATGTGCGCGCGGTCGCGCCGGTAGATGATGAGCGGATCGTGGCCCAGGCGCTTCGCGACGCGCGCTGCGTCCATGGCGGTGTTGCCGCCTCCGTAGATCGCGACGCGACGTCCGAGCTTGGGAGGCTCGCCCTTGGCGACGTCGGCGAGGAACGAGATCGCGTCGAGCATCTTGCCGGAGTCGCGCGCAGGGATCTCTGTCTTCTTGCCGAGGTGCGCACCGATCGCGAGGAACACCGCGTCGAACCCGCCTGCCGCCTTCTCTGCGAGGACGTCGGTCACCTTGTGGTTCAGCACGATCGAGACGCCCATGCGCTCGATGCGGGCGATCTCGTCGGCGAGCACGGCGCGCGGGAGCCGATAGGCGGGGATACCGAAGACCATCATGCCGCCGGCGACGGGCCCCGCGTCGCGGACCTCGACGTCGTGGCCGAGGCGTCGCAGGTGGAACGCGGCCGACAGCCCGCTCGGGCCTGCGCCCACGACGAGCACGCGCTTGCCGGAGGGCGCCGCATCGACCCGGACCGTCCAACCCTCGGCGCGCGCGCGATCCCCCAGGAAGCGTTCGACGGCGTGGATGCTCACCGACGCGTCGATGTCCGCACGGTTGCAGCGCGACTCGCACGGGTGGTAGCACACGCGCCCGTGCACCGCGGGCAGCGGGTTGTCTCGCACGAGGTGCTGCCACGCCGCCTCGTAGGCCCCCGCCTGCGCGAGCGCGAGCCAGCCTTGGACGTCCTCTCCCGCGGGACACGCGTCGTTGCACGGCGGCCGCAGGTCGACGTACACGGGCCTCTGCGCCCGGAGGGGCTGCATGGGCCGCCCGTGTGTGAGATCGGGAGGCCGGGTGAGATCGCCGTCGCGCTTGGTCATCGGGGGCGCGCCCGCCTTTGCATCGTCGGTGCCGCGCGAGAAGTCCGCGGATCCACGGCAGAAACGGGAGCGGAGGCGCAGCTTCTGCGCGCCGAGGGAGGAGTTTTGCGCGAGCGCGCCGCTCCGACCGCTCCGCCTCCGGCGTGGCGCTACACTGCGCGCGTTGGACTCCGCCCTCCTCCTCGGTCGCGACCTCACCGTCGAGCGTGACGGAAGGCGCGTCGTCGACCGCGCGACGATCGTGCTCGCCGAGGCGGGGGTCGTCACGATCGCGGGTCCCTCGGGGTGCGGCAAGTCGACCCTGCTGCGCGCCCTCGCCACGCTGATCCCGCTTTCTGCCGGAACGCTGCGGTTCGAGGGGCGCACGGTCGAGGACATCGGCGTGCTCGAGTACCGTCGGCGCGTCGCGTACGTGCCTCAGTCTCCGCAGATGTTCGAGGGCACGGTCGCCGACAACGTCCGCGCCGGGCCGCGCTTCGCCGGGCGCGAGCTGGGCGACGACCAGGTCAGCGCGCTCGTCGCACGCGTCGGGTTGCCCGTCGAGCTCGCGTCGCGCTCGGCCGCGGACGTGTCGGGCGGTGAGCGCCTCCGCGTCGCGCTCGCGCGCGCCCTCGCCAACGAACCGCGTGTGTTGCTGCTCGACGAGCCGACGTCAGCGCTCGACGCGCGCGCGGCCGGCGTCGTGCTCGATCTGTTGCTCTCGCTCGCGGCGGCGGGGACCGCGCTCGTCTTGGTCACGCACGTGCCGGAGCACGCGGCGCACCTCGGGGGAGCCGCCTATCGCATGGCGGCGGGCGCGCTCTCTGCCGAGGCGTCGAGCCCGTGAGCTACCTCGAGATCCCTCTGTGGCGTGTCGCCATCGCCGCGCTGCTCGTCGGCGTCGCGATCCTGCTCTCGCGCCTCGCGCGCCTCGGGCTCGAGAAGGCGCTCGGGCTCGGCGCGGTGAGGGCCGCGGTGCAGCTCGTCGCGATCGGCTACGCGCTCCGGCTCCTCATCACGTCGAATCACCCGGCGATCGTCGCGCTGGTGCTCGGCGCGATGTGGGCGGTGGCCGCGTACACGAGCGCGCAGCGCCTCGAGCACGGTCCGAGCACGGCGGCGCTCTTTCCGTACGCGCTCGCGTCGATCGGGGTCGGTGCCTTGTTCGCGCTCGCGCCGGTGTTCCTGTTCGTCATCCCGGTCCAGTCCCTCGACGCGCGGTACGTCATCCCGCTCGGCGGCATGATGCTCTCGTCGGCGATGAACGTCGTCGCGCTCGTCTTCGAGCGCCTCTTCGCCACCGCGGCGGCCGAAGAGGCGACGCTCGAGCAGCGGCTCGCCCTAGGCGCGAGCCCCAAGCAAGCGCTCGCGTCGTACGAGCGGGCGGCGCTCCGGGCGGCGCTCATCCCCACGATCAACGGGCTCGTCACCGTCGGGCTCGTCGCGCTACCCGGCATGATGACGGGGCAGATCTTGAGCGGCGTCGCGCCCGAGCAGGCGGTTCGGTACCAGATCGTGATCATGTACCAGCTCGTCGCGGTCGCGGCAGTGTCGGGCGCCCTCGCGGCGACCTTCTCGAGGCGCCTGCTCTTCACCGAGCGCGCTCAGCTCCGCTCTTGGCGAGCAGACCGACGGTGAGCCGTGAGGCGTGACACGCCAGCCGAAACGCCTCACGAGCCAGGCGTTGGGGGACCGTCGCGCGTCACCTCCAGGACGCGGCCGATCACGGGCCCCATCAGGGCGCAGCTCGGGTCGGCATCATCGCCGTCCGACCGTCGGCCCTCGAGCACGCTCCAACACGCCTCGCTCAACAGCGTCGCGACGGGAAACGGCCCGTGATAGCCGAACCCGTCGAACATCCCGAGCCGATCACCCATGTCCGTCGCCTGCGCGCAGAGCAACTTCGGACGCGCCGGGTTCTCGGGGTGGCTCTCACCGCCGACCACGACGACAGGCCTGGGCGCGCCGCGCTGCTCGGCCTCCTTGGCAAGCGTTGGTGCGAGCTTGGTGTCGATGCGCCAACGCGACTTGAGAACCGTCGAGTCCGCGGCAAAGAGCGCCTTCACGTCGGGAGGAAGGTCGAGCTCGGCGAGGCGGGCGGGCAACCCCGGTATGTCGGGCTTGCCCTCGAGCGCTCGGAGCTCGCGCACGAGCTGCCACACGACCGGATCGCACGCGTCGCGCGACCACGGCCGCCGTTGGGCGGTCGGCCCGAAGAAGAACGCGCGACGCGCGATCGCGACGCTGGAGCTCTCGGGGTCGGCAACCGGAGCCCCTGGTGGATCGCGTCGTGAGGTGTAGATCGGTAGGAGGTCGACGGGCGGCGCGGCGAACGACGCGGGCGGCTTCTTGCGTTGCCTGGCGTTGCGCGGCGTGAGCTCGTCGCCCGGAGCCCGGAGGCGAGCGCCGGTGTCGACGTCAAAGAGGTGCGCGCCCTGGGGAGCGGCGAGGCGAACGACGGCGCGGCCGGGGAGGGGAGCTCCTCGGCCGTCGCGCTCGTCCGGCGAGGAGCTGCGCGTGAAACACGCGGCCCCGAAGTGGAGCTTCTCCTTTCGTCGCCACCGGACGACGCCCGTCCGGACATCGATCGCACGCACGTAGATGCGCCGAAGGCGCTCGCCCTCGTCGAGTGTCTCGGCGGCGATGAGGGTCGGGCGGCCATCGGAAGCGTCGGTCAC
>JAGQJA010000377.1 GCA_020430845.1 Myxococcales bacterium | reverse complement strand
CGCGTCGCATGTCGAGCGCGGTCTGTTCGCCTTCGGGCTCGCCTCGGACCAGGCGCACGTGGTCCGAGCCGAGCGTGCCGGCGACACCCAGCTCGCGCGTCGACCCGGAGAGCGTCAGCTCGCCCGAGATCGACGTGCCGTGTGCGGGCAGCACGGGACCCGGGAAGAGCCCGATGATGCGGGCGTCGTCGGCCGTCAGCGTCCCGCGGAGCACCGTGCCGTCCCACGCGCGGCCGTCGAAGCGGATGGGGTCGGCGGTGATCTGCGAGTGCTCGGTGGCGAGCTCGAGCGAGCCGGTCACGTCGAGCGACGAGCCGCGCATCGTGAGCCGCGCCCCGCCGCGCGCGTGCGTGCGTACCGGGATGTGGAACGGCGCGTCGCCGAGGCCGAGGGCCGACACGAGCGCGGCGAGCATCTCGGCGTCGACGTCCGCGAGCTGCAGCTCGACCTCCTGCTCTCCGCCCGACTCGAGCTCTCCGTGCCCAGAGAGCTTTGCGCGCGTCGCCGCTCCTTCGAGGGCGCCCCCGTCGAGGCTCCACGCGTCCGACGTGATCGTCAGATGTGCCTCCCCGCGCAGCGCCGCGCGCGGATCTCGCGCGGTGAGCGGTGCCCAGCTCACGTGGTCGAGGACGAGCCGTCCGCACGCCCACGAGTCTGGCGCGGGCTGCGCGTCGGCGGCAAAGGTCACCTCGGCGCGCAGCTCTCCGCTCGGCGCCGCGTCGAGCACCAGTGCTCCGCGAAACGAGTCGAGGCGCACCCGCTGCCCGTCCCGGCGCTCTTCTCGCCCCCGCACGATCGCGACCGCCGCGCGGTCGAGCGTCACGCGCCCAGCGCGTCCGAGGGGGAGCACGACGCCCGTGAGGTGCACGAGCGCGCCGTCCGCGCGCACCGACTCCACCTCTGCGCCGGGGCCCACCCGATTGCGCAGCCAGCTGCGGATCGCCGGCAGTCCCAGGTCGAGGATCGCCGACGCCAAGCTGCCGAAGACACGCGCCAGCGGCGTGATGCGCTCTGTCGATCGTCGTGTGATGAAATGAAGGATAGGGAAAAACCGTCTCCTTGGGTGACTCACGCGCTCCTTGTGGGCGCGGTGCACGCGCGCGACGATGGAGGGCTGGAGGTCTGTCGAATGCGCACGCTCTCGCTCGCGTCACTGTTGGCCGTCATCGTCGTCGCGTGCGGTTCGGGGGACGACAGCGTCTTTCCGGCCACCGACGGCGGGGCGCCGGGCGACGACGGCTCGACCCCGCCGCCCCCGCCGCCGTTCCAGACCGACGGCGGCGGAGCGCCGTGTCCGTCGAACGTGCTCTGCGGCGCCGCCGCGGCGTGCTGCGCTGCCGGACAGGAGTGCGCCGACGGCGCGTGCGTGGCCGCGTGCGCCACGGGCGTGCGTTGCGGCGCGACGTGCTGCGCGCAGGGCGAGGTGTGCTTGTCGGCCACGTGCACCAAGCCGGGCAAGGCATGCCAAGACTCGTTCGACTGCGAAGAGACCGAGTTCTGCGAGCCCACGCTGAGCAAGTGTCTGCCGCAGCCGCAGGCGGGGACGACGTGCGAGTACAAACCTCCCGTGCTCCCTTTCGAGCCCATCGTCGAATGGTCGTGGACCCTGCCGACGGTGCTGCCCGCGTTCGATCAGGTCATCAACATGCCCGTCGTCATCGACATCGACGGCGACAAGATCCCCGAGGTGATCATCGTCACGAGCGAGAACACCGGCGGCTTCGGCGACAACGATCCGGCGTACGTGCGCGTGCTCGACGGCAAGACCGGCAAAGAGAAGTGGGGCGCGGCGGTCGACGCGTACAAGCCCGAGAACCAGGTCAACCCGCGCGGCACGCCCGCCGCGGCGGCGCTCGACGCCACGGGCGCCGTTCGCATCGTCGTCCCCAAGCGCGGTGGCGGTGTGCTCGCGTTCCGCGCCGACGGGTCGCTCCTCTGGAGCTCCACGCGCGCCGACGGCGTCACGGCCTACAACGGGTCGTTCTACTCGGTCGCGGTCGCGATCGCCGACATGAACAACGACGGCAACGCCGAGATCGTGCTCGGCGGTGTGGTGCTCGACCACCTGGGCAAGCTCGTGACCGACACGTCGATCGGACGCGAGCGCTGGGGCGCCAACGACGTCAACTACGGCGCCGTGAGCATCATCGCCGACGTCGACGGCAACCCGGCGACGACCGAGCAATTCGTCGTGACCGGCAACCGCGCCATCCGGCGCGACGGCACGCTGCTCTGGGACGTCTCGGGCGCCCTCTCCGACGGCTACCCCGCCATCTCCGACCTCGACAAGGACGGCACGCCCGAGCTCGTCGTCGTCGCGCAGGGCAAGGTGCGCGTGCAGAACGCGCTCACCGGCGCGCTCATCGAGGAGCTCACCATGCCCGGCAGCGGTCGCGGCGGTCCGCCGACGATCGCCGACTTCGACAACGACAAGGTGATGGAGATCGCCTCGGCCAACGGGTCGAAGTACAGCGTGTTCGAGTACGACCCGGCCGCGACCCCCAAGCTGCGCGTCAAGTGGAGCGTCGACACCCAGGACGCGTCGTCGAACGTGACGGGCTCGAGCGTCTTCGACTTCGAGGGCGATGGCTCGGCCGAGGTCGTCTACAACGACGAGTGTTACTCGCGCGTGTACCGGGGCACCGACGGCATGGTGCTCTTCAGCGTGCCCAACAGCTCGGCCACGATCCACGAGTACCCCGTGCTCGTCGACGTCGACGGCGACAACAACACCGAGTTCGTCGTCGTCGCCAACGATCGCAACCACCTCTTGGCCGGCCTCGACTGCGGCTACCCCGCCGGCACCGCGCCGCGCCACGGCGTCTTCGTCTACGGTGACAAGAACGACAAGTGGGTCCGCACCCGCCGCCTCTGGAACCAGCACGCGTACCACCTCACCAACGTGCAGTCCGACGGCAAGCTCCCCAAGCCCGAGCCGCGCAGCTTCACCGTGGCCGAGAACAACGACTACCGCGTGTCGCAGCAGGGCAAAGGCGCCTTCAACGCGCCCGATCTCCGCGTCGACCTCGAGGTCTCGACCGCGCCGTGCCCGACGGGCGTCGAGCTGCGCGCGCGCGTGAAGAACGCAGGCTCGCTCGGCGTCGCGGCGGGCGTGAAGGTGCGATTCCACGAGGGCACAAGCGCCGCCGGGCCGCTGCTGGTCGAGAAGGCGACGACGCGCGCGCTCTTGCCGGGTGAGTCGGAGATCGTCTCGCACCTCGTCCCCGCCGCATCGATCGGCGCCGGCAACTTCTTCGTCACCGTCGACGGCGCGCAGGGAGGCGGCACGGTCAACGAGTGCCTCGAAGACAACAACTCCGCCGCCATCGGCGGCGTGCGCTGCCCCAGCGTGAAGTAGCGAGCGCGAGGGCGGGGGCGGGGGCGGGGGCGTGCGCGTGCGCGTGGGCGACTCCGACTCCCCCGTGTCGATTTCTTGCGACAACCCCTCCCGCCGCGCCTCTACCGGGCGTGAAGCCCACTTCTCCCGTCTTTTGCCGCGCCCTTCCTCTCGTCGCCGTCCTGGCCGCTTGCGCCTCGCAGGGGTGCGCGCCGCTCACTCCCAACTACGCGTACCAAGGCTTCGGCGCGGCCGATCCGCACCGCGATCGCCAGATCGCAGAGAAGATCGAGAACACCGCGACCGTCCCATCGTCCAAAGAGGTCGTCGTCATGCTCGACACCCTCCCTGCCGGACTCAAGACGTCTCATAGCGGCATCGCCGTCGACGACGGTTGGCACCACGAGGTGCTCGGCAAGATCCAGATCTCCCCGAACCGCCACGTCGGGTTCTCCACACTGCTCGGCTTTCCGGAGTACGAGCACGGCGCCCACAAAGCGCTCTGCTATCCCCAGACCGTGCTCACGTGGGGCACGCTCACGCTCTGGGCGTTCGTCTCGCCGAGCGCGTACCCCTGCTACGGCGCGACCGGGCTCGAAGAGACCGCGATCATCGATCGCCTGCGGACCGCGGGGGGTGCGGCTGGGGGCAACCTCGTCGTGGCGTCGCTGCTCCGCCTCCCGGGCGACAGCAAGGTCTACGGCGCGAACGGCATCATCCTGCGCGCCGACCCGCGCCTCGGTGGCGCCGGTCCCACGCAGGTCCATCCGCCCGCGCCCGGAGACGCCCCTCCCAGCACCGAGCTCTGAGTCGTTCGCGCGGCGAATACATCAGTCGATCCAGCAATTTACGCGTCTTCTCGAGTCGCCCTTCATAATCGTCCGGCGCCCGCACCACTCATGCGCCGTGGTCCCCGCTTCCTTCTCATTGGTGCGTCGCGCCGTCTTGTCCGCGCTCGTGGTGCTCGCCGTCGTGGTGCTCGCCTCGGCCTGCGCGTCGTCCTCCCCCGAGAGCCCGTCGCAGCCGTTCGAGCTCTCGTTGCGCTTCTCGCTCGCCGGCGGCGAAGAGGCCACCAAGTGTGTGTACGCGCGCGTCCCCGGCGCCCCAGGCGAAGAGGTGTTCTTGCGCGGCGGCCTGCACGAGCTGTCGCCGGGGGCGCACCACTACCTCGTCTACCGCACGACCGTCACCGAGTGGCGCGACGACATGACGGTGCCGTTCGAGTGCGGCGAGCACGACGGGGCGATGCGCGGCGTGACCACGTACGTGACCGGCGGCCAGGCCGCGCGGGCCAACGCCGACTTCCCCTCGGCCGCGGCGCTGCCCCTCCGAGGGGGCGAGATCCTGCTCGTGCAGGGCCACTTCCTCAACGCGAGCCCGGCCGCGACCGACGCGTCGGTGCGGGTCGTGTTGCGGCTCGTCGGACCCTCGGCCGTGGAGCACCGCGCGGGTCTCTTGCGCTACTACGACCCGTTCATCTTCGTCCCGCCACGCGGCAAGGCGTCGGCGCAGATGCGCTGCACGCTCGAGCGCGACATCGTGATGCTCTCGGCCGGCGCCCACATGCACGCGCGCGGCGTCCACTACGAGGCGTACATCGACAAGCCGGGAGAGCCGAGGGCGACGACACCGTTCTTCACGAGCGACGACTGGCTCCACCCGAGCTTCTTCCTCGGGTTCGAGCGCCTGCCGGCCGGAACGAGCATCCGGTTCCGCTGCGACTACGCGAGCGACCGCGACGAGCCCGTCGTGCAGGGCCTCAGCGCGGCGCGCGACGAAATGTGCATGTTCAATGCTTTTTACTACCCCGCGATGGAGCCCGGCGAGGAGATCTGCGCGGACATGCACGAGGTCGGGAACGGGCAGGCGTCCTGCGTCGACACGGTCGCGTGCCTCGACCGCTGTCCGCTCACCGATCGGCCGGACTTCGCGAGCGGGAGCCCCTACGTGGGCGCCTGCTGGCAGAAGTGCGTCGTCGACTCCTGTCCCGGGGCGAGCGCGGCGCTGTTCCCGCTCTTGACCTGCGCCGACGCCAAGTGCCGCGCGGAGTGCGCCGCGCCGGGCGAAGCTTGTCGCGCGTGCGCCGCGGCCAAGTGCGCGACCGAGCAAGCGGCGTGTGTGAGCTCCACGTGCGCGCCCTGACCGTCGGCGCGGCGGCGCTGATGCTGCTCGGCCCGTCGCTCGCTAGGGCGGCCAGCCCGTACGAGGTCGGAGACAACGGCTCGGAGCAGCTGGGGCGCGCCGGCGCGTGGGTCGCGCGCGCGAGCACGGCGCTCGCGGTGGTCGAGAACCCCGCGGCGCTCGCCACCCAGCGCGCCGGCGTCGACGTGGGAATGAACCTCGCCCTGAAGCGCTCGTGCTTCACGCGGCTCAAGGCCATCGGCGACACCACCGACGACGGCTTCGCTCCCGGCGCGTCTTACCCTCGCGTGTGCGACGACGGCGCAGCGCTGCCCGTGGGCTACGCGGCGCTCACGTTCCCGGTCGGAGAGCGCAGCGCGATCGGCTTCGCGCTCGCCGGTCCGAGCGGCGTGCCCAACGCGCGCTGGCCGTCGTTCGTCGACGGCCGCCCGGCGCCCCAGCGCTACCTCGCGCTCGAGTCGACGGCGCTCTTCGCGCAGCCCACGATCGGGCTCGCGCACCGCGTGCTGCCCGCGCTCTCGGTGGGCGCTTCGTTCGCCTGGGGCGTCGCGTGGGTCAAGAGCTCGGCGGCGACGGCGGCCTTGCCCACCGCCGGGCAGCGCCCCGCCGACAACGACGTCAAGAGCACCATCGAGGCGACCGACGCGTTCGTACCGTCGGGCACGTTCGGCGCGCTCGCCAACCTCGGGCCGCTCCTCGACGTGGGCGTCGCGTACAAGCTCAGCGCCCCGATCGACGCGCGAGGTGACGCGCGCACCGAGGTCAACGCGTTCGCGCCGCGCGCCCGCGACGGTGACACGTCGCGCGTCGTCTACGGCGACACGTCACGCGCCGACTGCGGACAGGCGGGCGGCAGCGCTTGCGGCGCCGGCGGCAACGCGCGGGTCACGATCCCGATGCCCATGGAGCTCAAGGTCGGCGCGCGCTTCCACCTGCCGCGCGCGCGCGACGCGGCGCCCGGGCGTGTCCGCGACCCGATCGCCGACGACGTCTTCGACCTCGAGCTCGATCTCGAGTGGACGCAGAGCTCCGTCATCGACGCGACGCGGGTGCGCTTCCCGAGCGATCGAGGGCTCGGGACGATCCCCGTCGCGGGCACGGCCGGCGTGATCCCGCCGGTCGCCGACGTCCCGCGTGACTACCGCGACGTGCTCGGCGTGCGGATGGGCGGCGAGGTGTCGGTCGTTCCGCGGAGACTCTCGCTGCGCGTCGGAGGCTCTTACGAGACCCGCGCCGACCGCGACGCCACGCAGAACGTCGACGTGCTCGCCGGCGCGCGCGTGGGGGTGGCCGCCGGCGCCACGCTGCGCCTCGTGACCGGGGACGCGGCGGCACGCGCGTCGGCGGGGCCGCGGACGCTCGACGTGTCGGTGGGCATCGCCCAGGTGCACGTGCTCGGGCGCGAGGCCAGCGGCGGGCCGGGCATCGGCGCGTTCACGGGCGTCCCGTGTGCGAGCGGCGACGCCTCCGCGGGCGTCTGCGCCGACGGGACCGCGGCGCATCGGACGCCGTGGGCGACGAACCTGGGGGCGATGACGGCCGTCGTCCACCTGCTGCACGTCGGGCTCGGCGCGACCTTCTGAGGCTGCGCTGGCGTCACCGGCGTCGACGCAGCCCCGAGAGCGCCGCGGCCAAACCCATGAGTATGCATGCAATGTCGGCGCGCCCGCCGTGGGTCGTCCCGGTGACCGCGCACGCCCCGCACCCGCCCTTGGCCGCCGGCTCGTGCCCCGGCGGTCCGGCGTCCGTCGACGCGTCCGACGTCTCGTGGCCCGCGTCTGCCCCCGTCGAGACGAGCATCGCGTCGAGCGCCACCGCGTCGGCCGCCTTGCCGAGCGCCCGCTGCGCGGCGATCGCGCCGAACGGGTGGTCCATCCCCGGCCGCGGGCCCCAGCGCCCGCGAAGCGGTGCGGCGCACGTCACAGGCTTGGTGAAGGGGTGACGAATGACGTAGCGCGACTGGAACGCGGGGGCCTCGCTCGCGCGCGCCGCAGGGCCGTCGCCCTCGCGGCCGCCCGACAGCGCCGGCGCCTCTTCGAGCGCGAGGTCGG
>JAGQJA010000376.1:9085-9535 GCA_020430845.1 Myxococcales bacterium | reverse complement strand
CGCGCATGAACAGCTCGAAGCTGCGGGTCTGGTCGCCGAGGCGATTGCCGGTGGTGTTGGGCGCCATGTCGCTGAGCACCACGTCGTACGGCGCGAACTGCGCGAGCACCGGCTCGTCGAGCGACAGGGCGTCGCCCGCGACCGCGACCACGTGAGGAGGGAGCGGCACGTCGAGCGGCTTGAGGTCGACGCTGAGGAGTCGGCCTCCGGGACCGATCTTCTGCGCCACGTACATCGTCCAGCTGCCCGGCGCCGAGCCGAGGTCGAGCACGCGCATGCCCTGCCGGAGCAGCTTCAGGCGTCGATCCATCTCCTCGAGCTTGAAGACGCTGCGCGCGGGGTAGCCCTGCTTCTTGGCGGCTTGGGTGAAGCGATCGGGGCGCTTGTACGGGCTCCGGCGGGACATGGAGGGATCGAACCTACAACACCTCAGGCCCTCGCATGGACCTC
>JAGQJA010000376.1:4985-9010 GCA_020430845.1 Myxococcales bacterium | reverse complement strand
ATGGAGATCCGCGTCCCCACGCCGATGGACCTGACCTTGCAAAGGTCTGGGGCGTGGACCTCAAGTGCTTCTTTCATGTGCCCAGCGTTCGTGACCAACGGCCCGAGCCGGCGCGGCAGCGTATGCCCAGCCTGCTCGACGTGGACGTGACGTGGGAAGAGGAGCCTCGGGCGCGCGGCGTGTCGATCGAGACCTGGCACCGCGCCCGTGGTTGGTCGAGCGAGGACTAGAGCCCGCTCGCCGGTTCGCTTCAGCGAACCTTCCGCTTCTTCGTCTTGACCGCCTGCCGGATGAGCACGAGCGAGTTGCGCGCCCCGGGGATACCGCCCTCGACGAGGAGCAGGTTCTTCTCGGTGTCGACCTTGGCCACGCGCAGGTTGAGCGTGCTGACCGTCTCGCTGCCGTACTGACCGGGCATCTTGACGTTCGGGAGCGTACGGCCCGGCGTCATGTTCGTACCGATCGAGCCGCCGTGGCGCTGGTACTCGTGCGTGCCGTGCGTGCGCTTGAAGCCGGCGAAGCCCCAGCGGCGCATGACGCCCGTGAAGCCGCGGCCCACCGTGGTGCCCCGCGCGTCGACCTTCTGGCCGGCTTCGAAGATCTGGTCGAGCGCGACCGCCTGGCCGACCTCGAACTTGGCGGCGAACTCGTCGCTGCAGCGGAGCTCACGCAGCGTGCGCTTGGGGGCCTGACCGGCCTTCTTGTACGCGCCGAGCTGCGCCTTGGTGAGGTGCTTCTCCTTGGCGTCGCCGATGCCGAACACGAGAGCGACGTAGCCGTCCTTCTCCATCGTGCGCTTGCCGACGACGGAGATGCCCGTCATGTCGATGACCGTCACGCGCTTGACGCTGCCGTCGTCGGTGAAGATCTGGGTCATGCCGAGCTTCTTGCCGAAGATGCCGGGACTCGAGTTCATGGTGGTGCTTCCTCTCGCGCTCGGACGCGCAGTGTGCGCGGCTCTCGTTACCGTGGAACCCCGGGTGGCGTCTCCGAAGAGGAGCCGGTCTCGAGCGCAAGACCGGGGGCGTGAGCCCGTTGCCTTCAGGGTTTTGCGCCGGGGGGCCCGGCGACAAGGGCGCGCATCATAGATAGGCGCGCACAAAGGGCAAGCGCAGAGATCGCCGTCCCCGCGCGAAGGCCGCGCGGGGCATCCGAGACCCGCGCCAGCGCGGCGTCAGCCGAGCTTGGCCACCGCGTCGCGCACGCCGTCGAGGTGCGTGCGGGCGCTGAGCTCGGCCTTGAGGACGCTGGCGATTATCCCTTTCTTGTCGATGACATACGTGATGCGCGCGGCCTTGCCCAAGATGTCTCGGAGAAAGCCCGTCGCCCCGTAGGCCTTGGCGAGGGCGCGCTCGCCGTCGGACACGAGCTCGAAGGGGACGTTGTGCTTGTCGGCGAACTTGCGGTGCTGCTCGTCGGAGTCGACCGAGACGCCGATGACCTCGGTGTCCTTCGACGCGAGCTCCTCGTACATGTCGCGAAAGCCGCAGGTCTCTTTGGTGCAGACCGGCGTGAAATCGGCAGGGTAGAAGTAGAGGACGAGGTTCTTCTTGCCGACGAGCTCGCTGAGCTTGAGGCGACGCCCCGAGGCAGAGACGACGTCGAAATCGGGGGCCTTCTGGCCGACGGAGAGCGCCATATGGCCCGCTTGGATGCCACGCGCGGCCCCGCATCGCAAACGGGTCCGCGTGGCCGCGGACGATTCGCGAGGTAGCGTTGACACGCCACACCCTGCGTGCTTTAAGTCGCGCCCCCCGCGGGCCCTGGCCCGCCGACAGGACGAAGACGCCATGCAGACTCAGAAGATCGCGGAGATGGAGAAGGCCCTCATTCGGGAGACCCTGCCGGATTTCCGTGTCGGTGACACCGTCCGTGTCCACTACAAGATCGTCGAAGGCGACAAAGACCGCATCCAGGTCTTCCAGGGCGTCGTCATCAAGCGCCACCGCGCGGGAGCCCGCAGCACGTTCACCGTGCGCAAGGTGAGCTTCAGCGTCGGCGTCGAGCGCGTGTTCCTCTCGCACTCGCCCCGCATCGACCAGGTCGAGATCGTCTCGCGTGGCGTCGTGCGCCGCGCGCGCCTGTACTACCTGCGCGATCTGCAGGGCAAGGCCGCGCGCCTCCGCACGCAGCGCGAGTCCTGATCCTCGCTCACGGGCTCTCGGGCTCGTCGTCGTCGCCCTCGTCCTCGTCGTCCTCGTCGCGCGCCGGTCTCGGCTTCGCGGCAGGCGCGGGCGGGGGCGGCTTCTTTTTGGCGAAGAGCGCGTCGATCTGCACGCCCAGGCCGACGGCGAGCACGAAGGTCGACGCCGCGTAGACGCCGTTGTTGACGGGCTCGTACGGCTGGCCGCCGGACGAGACGTTGGTGCCGCCGAGCGCGCCGTTGATCGGTCGCACAGTGCCGCCCTTGACCTCACGCGTCTCGTGGAAGATCTGCGCGACGGCGAGGTCCACGCGCACGGGGCCGACCGCGAGGCCCACGCCCGCCGTCACGCCGGTCTTGGCCGAGGTGTCGAACGTCAGGCGCGTGTCCTTGTCGTCGGTCGCCGCGGCGTCGTAGAAGGCTCCGCCGCGCAGGGTGAGATCGCCCCCCAACGCCCCGAAGCGATACGAGCCGCCGCCGCGCACGCTCATCGTGTCGTGGAAGTTGAGGCGGATGGTCGAGCGGATGTCTTTGAAGGTGCTCAGCTTGGGGATGTAGACCTGCGTGCCCTCGCCCAGCGCGCTGCCCCACGCCTCGTACGTCGCGTCGACCTCGAGGTCCCACACCTGGCGCGTGCCCGAGAGCCCGATGTAGCGGATGCCGCCGCGCGCGACCCAAGGCAGCGACTGCGTGATGAACGCCTTGCCCGGCTCGATGTTGCCCGGCTGCACCGGCGGCGCGGTCGCCGTCACCGTGCCCTCGGTCTCGAGCGTGTGCGCCGTGCGCAGCTGCGCGCCGATCGCGAGCCACGGCGCGGGATGGAGCATGGCGCCGAGCGTGAACGCGGCGGTGCTCCCCTCGGTCTCGACCTTCTGACGCGTGTCGCACGGCTGGTACTCCTGGTTTTTGCAGATCGCGGGGGCGAGGTCGGCCGAAGAGATGCTCGTCGCTTCGAGCTTGGCGACCACGAGGCTCGCGCCGAGACCGACGTCGAGCCAGTCGGTGAGGCGATACGCGGCGGCGACCGTCGGATACATGATGAGCCCGCCGGCCTGCACCGCGTCGTAGCGCGCGGGGCTCGGTCGCCCCTGGACGGCGAGAGGGAAGACGCGCCCGGTGATGACCGACGGCGCGTACACGCCGGCGGCGACCGTCAACCGCTCCAGCCCGAAGTCGCCGCTCAAGACGAGGTGCGGGATCGGGAGCGGTCGTCCCGTGCTCCGCACGACCGGGAAACGTTCGCCGCCCCACGGCGTGAGCGGGTCCTTGGGGTCGTCGGGGTACGAGCCCGCGCGCTGGAACGCGGCGGAGTGGAACGCCGTGCTCGCGCCGAGCGTGAGCCGCCAGCCGCGCTGACGCGCGAACCCCGACACGTTGTGCATCATCGCCGTGCCGTCGTCGGCCTTGGCGGCGAACGCGGCGCCGCGACCGAGCGCCTCGACGCCGTTGTCGGGGTACTCCATCCCGCCCGCGCGCGCTCCTGATGGCCAGAGTGCGAGCGCAGCGCCGACGAGCGACGCGACGAACGCGGTGCGCGCGGCGCGCTTCGCGACGGTGCGGGTCACGGAGGACAGCCCGGGAGCCCCGTGGGCGTGCCGTTGAGCGGGTTCTCGCACGGCGTGCACTTGAAGCCCTCTTGGCAGTCGCTCTTGGAGAGCGCGAACCCGAGCGACAGCACGTCCTCGACGCACACGGCGGGCTTGCCCATGGGGATGCCGACGAGCTTGAACGCGCACGTCTGGGGCTTTGCGGTGCGGTCCAGCGCGATCGAAGGCGCGCAGAGCGCGTCGTCCTCACAGTCGCGCGTGCGCAGGTTGCCGCTCATGTCCGGCGGCACGGCGGACTTGGGCACGCAGCGGCCTCGCCCCTCGGCGCACTTGGG
>JAGQJA010000376.1:0-4865 GCA_020430845.1 Myxococcales bacterium | reverse complement strand
CCGCCACCTCGGGGATGCCGGCGTGCATGCATCGGCCCTCGGCGTCTCCCACCGACGCGCACGTCTTGGCGACGTACTGCCCGTTGGCCTCGACGGCCTTGTCCGGCGCGCAGAGCATGCCCTCGGCCGGGCACTTGCCGAGCTGAGCGGCGAAGGCGGCGGGGACGATCTGCT
Source organism: Myxococcales bacterium (assembly GCA_020430845.1). Taxonomy (GTDB): domain Bacteria; phylum Myxococcota_A; class Polyangia; order Polyangiales; family Polyangiaceae; genus Labilithrix. Next base: position 4,691 of record JAGQJA010000376.1, on the reverse strand, counting down.
TGGGCACACAGTGCATGCCCTTGTCGGCGCACGGCTCGAGCTTGCTCACGTCGAGCACGGGCTTGCCCTTGTGCGGGCACGCGATGGCGATCGGGTCGGCGGGACACTGCGACGCAGGCTTCGTCGGTGGCTTGCCGATGTCGCAGATGCCGGTAGGGCGTTGATCGAGCGGGCTCGCGCACGGCGCGCAGCGCTCGGTCTCCTTGCACTTGTCGCGCGGGAGGAACGTGAGCTGGTCGAGCGCGGGGATCGCGCGGCTGACGCACACACCGGCGACCTCGCCGAACGACGTGCACGGAGTGAGCGGCACCTTGCCCGCCTTCAAGAACGAGACGGGCACGCAGCTCGCCCCGCCCTCACACGGCGCGAGCTGTGCGGCCATCTCCGCGGTCATCATCGGGCTCGGCGGCACGCACTTGCCCTCACCGTTGGCGCAGTCGGGGAGCGCGGCCAAGAACGCGTCGCCCAGGTCGGGGATCGCGACGCCGCAGCCTTCGGCGCCGAGCGACATCTTGAGGAGCTTGGACTCGGCGTCGAGCCCCGCGGTGACGAGCGCGCCGCCCTCGATGTCGTCGGCCGCGCACGCGACCAGCACGGCGCACGCAGCGCTCATGACGACGGCGGCCCGCATCGCGTTCATGGGCGCCACGTTTCACCTTCCGTACCAGAGGCGCGCTCGCGTCGCGCGTGAGCGACAAGCGCACAATCCCCCTGAAAAACGTGCGGCGAGGCTGTAGTTGTATGTGGGACGCGCGCGACCGGCGGCCGATCCACGCGTGTCGCCCGCGGGCGACATCGCGGCCCGAAGGCGTCAGGCGCGCTCGGCCATGCGCGCCACCCGGGCGGCCACGTCGCGCAGCCACACGGGATCGCCCATCACGTCGCCCGCGAGCAGCGACGTGATCGAGCGGCGGAGCACGGTGCGCTTGTTGGGCGCGAACAGGTAGCTGGCGAGCTCGCCGGCGTAGAACGCGCGCACCGCGTCGGTGAAGACGCGCATCGCGCCGCGCATCTCGGACGCGTAGCCCGCGAGGGACGAGGCGGTCACCTCTCCCGTCGCGAGCGCCGCGTCGAGGGCGGCGCCCGCGCGCTCGCCGCCGACGACCGCGAGGTGCACGCCCGTGGAGAAGAGCGGATCGATGAAGCCCGCGGCGTCTCCGACGGCGAGCCACCCGGGGCCGACGATGTCGTCGACCGAGTAGCTGAAGTCGGTGAGCGCGCGCGGCGCGAACAGGCGCTCGGCGCCGCCGAGCTTGGCCCGCGCGGTCGGGGCGCGATCGAGGGCGAGCTCGAACAGCCGCGCGGGGTCGGCGCCGGGCTCGGCGGCGCGCGCGTCGCGGATCCACGCGCTCTGCACCACGAAGCCGACGCTGGTGCGACCGTCCTTGAAGGGGATGAGCCACGCCCAACCCTCGACCGGGTCCTTGGTCGCCGACGGGCCCTCCGACACGTGCGGCGCGCGCCCCCAACGACGCTCTGGCTCGAGGATGACGATCTCGATGTCGCCCTCTTGGTCGCCCTCGCGTCGCTCGACGCCACGAAAGTGCGCGAAGAGCGACGTGTTGTGGAGGCCGGCGATGGGCCTGTGCGCCGATCGCGCTCGGGAGACGACGGCGGCGCGCCCCGACGCGTCGACGACGGCGCGGGTCGGCAGCTCGACGGGCGGACCGTCGCCGTCGGACAGGGTGACGCGCACCTCACGCGGCGCGCGCTCGAGGTCGACGCGGGAGACCGACGCGCCGCGGACGACCGCCGCCCCGAGCTCTCGGGCCCGCTCGAGCAGCGTGGCGTCGAGCTCGTCGCGAGGCGCTTCGAACGCATGCACGAACCGTGGCGCGATCGCGCCTTCGAAGCCGAAGCGTTCGTGCTTGTCGTCGCGGTCGTCGTGGAACCACGCGCCGCGCTTCTCGACGAAGCGCTCGCGGAGCCGGTCGATCAAGCCGAGCGACGCGAAGACGTCGAGCGAAGCGGGCACGAGCGACTCGCCCATACGGACGCTCTCGTGGCTCGTCTCGCGCTCGACCACGAGGACGCGACGGCCACGGCGCGCCAGCTCGGCCGCGCACACAGCCCCGCCCGGTCCGCCGCCGATGACGACGACGTCGACGGGCTCGGACGACGCCGACCGGACGGACGCGAGCGCGCCGCGGGTGGTCACTCCGCGGTCTTGGGGGGAGGCCCGAGCTGGATGCGCTCGCCGATGTACGCGCCGATGAGCGTGAACATGATGCCGATGGCGCTCATGATCACGTAGAGGAACGTGGGCATCGTGCGCACGGTCTGGCTCTGGACGAGCAAGAACGCGCTCGGGATCGCCACGATCAGGCTCGCGACCATGGGCTCGACGAAGGTGCGGCCGGGCGAGATCATCCCGACGAGCAGTCCGCCGACGAACCAGACGGGCACGCAGACGATCATCCCGTTGCCGCCCTCGAAGTCGAGCAGCGTCACGAGGCGCGGCAGGCCGAACACGAGCGCGGCCGTGAGCACGCCCTGCACGACGATGGCGATGAACAGCCACTGCACGCTGACGCCCTCTTGCTGATAGCGCCGCTCGAGCTCCTCTTCGCGGCTGCGGGCGCGCGAGAGCGCCTCGATCTTGGCGCCGCAAGAGCCACAGCGCTGCGAGCCGGGGGGATTCTTGTCAAACCCGCAGGCGCCGCACGAGACGAGGTTTCCAGAGGCCATGAGGATGGAGAGGGTACGATGGCCGGGGGTACATGGGCAACACGAAGCGGGAGCGCAATTTTCCAGGGAACCCGCGGGCCGCCAGGCTGTCGCTCCCATGTGGGCACGGCGCCCCGCGCCTCACGGGGCCCCCCGGCGAGCCCTAGACACGCACTGAATTTATTGTAACATCAGGCACTTACGTGAGCACAGCCACCCGAGATACGGTCGACCTCGAGCGCGAAGACGACAGCGTCGATCCGGAGCTGCTCGAGCTGCCCGACCCCCCGAAGCGCGACCGGACGGTCGCCGTGGGGATGCTCGTCGTCACCGCGCTGGCCTCGCTGGCGATGGTCGCGGCGCTGGCGAGCGACGCGCGCTACGCCCTGTCGACGCCCGAGGCCAAGGAGCTCGGCGATCTCTCCACGGCGCCCCCGGCCGCGTTCGCCGAGAACGCGTTCGTGCGCGGCCACGGGCTCCTCGGCGCGGCGGGGGCGATCCGTTACGAGCGCCCGCTCATGCCCGGCTCCTTCCGGCTGATGCCGGTCGCGGGGCACCCCAACGTGTGGGTCGAGGTGAGGGTGCCGTCGGGCGGCGAGAACATGCGGTACGTGCCGCCCACGACGTTCTCGGGCCGTTTGATGCGGCTCGACGGCGGCGGCCCCAAGCACCGCGGTCTCGCGAGCGCGCTGCGAGGCACGACGCGCGAGACCGTGCCCGAAGGCGCCTGGCTCCTCGTCGACGGCGAAGCGCCAGCCAACGCGCGCTGGGCGGTGCTGCTGATCGGCATGTTCCTCGGCTTCGCGGCCTGGAGCGCCTGGGCCGCGGCGAAGCTCCTCCGACGCGTCCCGACGAAGGACTGACGCGCGCGCGGACGCAGGCGCGAACGCGAACGCAAGCGCAGACGCGGACGCAGGCGCGAACGCGAACGCAGGCGCAGGCGCGAACGCAGGCGCAGGCGCGAACGCAAGCGCAGGCGCGAACGCAAGCGCAGACGCGAGCGCGAACGCGAACGCGAACGCGAACGCAGGCGCAGGCGCGAACGCAAGCGCGAACGCACGGCCTCGTTTGACATACGCGTTCGTATGTGTCACTCCAGTCCTCGGCATACGAATCCGTATGTCAATCCAGGAGGACGCGATGCAAGCGACGTGGACGGATCGGGCGACGACGGTGAAAGGCGCGGAAGCGGCGGCGGCGGGCACGCGGCGAGCACGGGACGCGGCGGCGGCGCTCGACGCGCTCTCGGAGCTGAGCGTGCCGGCGCTCGACCTCGCGTATGCAAGCGCGCGTGTGCCCCGGCTCGACGACGTGCGCGGACCTCTGCGCGGGCGCATGCTCGCTTGGCCGGTGCTCGCGGGCGTGCCGGGGGCGGACGGGGCGATCCGTGCGCTGGCGGCGGCGTCCTGGTTTCCGTGGCTCGGCAAGAGCTTCTCGGCGTCGCGGCGCGAGGGCGCGCCGTCGCGTCGCGGCCCGGCGAACGACGACCGTGGGCAAGGCGTCAACCGCATCATCCGCGAGCGCTGGGAGCTCTTTCGCTTCGACACGTTCATCGCGCCGTCGCGCGCGGGTGACTTCGACGCGCTGCACCTCGACTACGACCACGCCGACAACCCGCTGCCGATTCGGCACATCGAGGACGAGATCCGCGAGGTGGAGCCGGGCGTGTGGCTCGGGCACGCGTACTTCGTGACGTCGTCGTCGGCGACGCTCGTCCTCTACTTTGCCCTCGCGGCGACGTGAGCGGGCCGTGAGGGCGCTCGTCACGGGAGCGGCAGGCTTCATCGGCTCGAACGTCGTGCGCGCGCTCGTCGATCGCGGCCACGACGTCCGAGCCATGACGCTGCCTCACGAGGACACGCGCAACCTCCGCGGACTCGCCGTCGAGCGCCTGGAGGGCGACGTGACCGACGGCGACTGCATGGCGCGCGCCGTGCGCGGCGTCGAGGTGGTCTTCCACCTGGCGGCCGTGTTCTCGCTCTGGGAACGGGACGCCGAGCGCATGCGCCGCGTCAACGTCGACG
>JAGQJA010000375.1:3362-7172 GCA_020430845.1 Myxococcales bacterium | reverse complement strand
GCGAGCGGCGCCAGGTCTCCCGACGCCCCGACCGATCCCTGCGAGGGGATGCGCGGGTGCACGCGCGCGTCGAGCATGCGCACCAGCTGATCGAGCACCTCGAGGCGCACGCCCGAGTGCCCGAGCGCGAGCACCTGCGCGCGCAGCACCATGACGCCGCGCACCTGCTCCGGGGGCAGGTCGGGGCCGATGCCCGTGGCGTGTGAGCGCACGAGGTTCTTCTGCAGGGCGCGCACGTCGGCCGCGCCGATGCGTGTCTCGCTGAGCGCGCCGAAGCCCGTGTTCACGCCGTACACGCGGGGCGCGGCGTCGCCCGCGGCGCAGATGGCCTCGATCGCCACACGCGAGGCCTCGGCCTTGGCGCGGGCCTCGGGCGCGACGGCCACCTTGCGGCCGCGCACCGCGATGTCTTCGAGGGCCTCGAGCGAGAGCGATCGACCTAGAAGCACGGGCTCTGACATCGCCGCGTTCTTACCACAAAAGAATTTCGCCGACCGGCCAGCCCGCGAACGGGACGTGGCGACGGTCGGCGTCGTCTTCGTAGGAATCGGCCCGCGCGATCGCGGGACGTCAGGTTGCTTTCTTGTTCATCGGTACGTGTATGTCGAAGCGGTACTGCGGCTCCGGATACCTCCACACAGGTTGCGAGGACCTTCGATGGCGGACCCCAATGCTCGCGCACTCATCCGAGTGGGCAGCTGGAGTCGGGCACATGTCCCGTCGTTCGCGGTGATGGGCGCGATGGCCCTCCCAGGTCCCGGGTAGAGGAGCGAGCCGTGGACACGCTTGGCGTGTGCACGTCCCCTCGATTCTCCCCACGACCGACCCACACTCGAAAGCTCGACCTACCTCCTTCGTCATCGCGGCTTCCCCGCCTGCGCCGACGTTGTCCTACATGTAGCACTGAGTAGGCCAACCTCGTCCGTGCGTGGGAAGGGCGAATTCACGGGAAAAACGCCAGGCCATGCACATGTCACCCGACAAGGTGAGACATGTAGGATCCAGTAGGTGGGGACGAACGATCCACCCCCCGCCCCTGCGGGCGCCCGTCGGCGCGCGCGCACCGGCGGTCGAACGGGCCCGTGCTCTGCGCGGTGCGCCCCGCGCGTGGCCTCCGACCGTGGGGCGTTCTGGTTCCCGCGCGCGCGGACGAGCGACTATGCTCCGCGCCCCGATGGCTCGCCGACCGCTCGTATCGATCGCGCTCGCTGCGGTCACCGCAACGATCCCCTCCGCGTCTCGCGCGGACGACGCGATCCCCAAGGATCTGCCCCGCCTCTTGCTCGACACCGGGCGCCTCGAGGAGCCGCCGCCCGACAAGGACCAGCTGCGCTTCACGATGCACGGCGAGTATCAGCTGCGCTACCAGGCCCAGCGCACCTTCCCGCTCACGGCGACCACGAGCGCCATGGACCGGCGCCCAGGGCTGGTCGAGGAGTCGACGGGGCAGCGCCACTTCACCCACCACTGGCTGCGCGTACGCCCGCGCTTGCTGCTCCGCGACACGCTCCAGCTCGTCGGTCAGCTCGACGTTGTCACCGGCCTCTTGCCGTTCGGCGAGCGCGCGCGCGACACGTCCGAGGACCTCACGCCGCGAGACACGTTCAACGGCTTCGACAACATCCAGCTCCGCTGGCTCTACGCGCAGGTCAACACGCCCATCGGCGTGCTGCGCATCGGCCAGCAGCCCAACCACTGGGGCATGGGCATCCTCACCAACGACGGCGACCACCCGCCGCTCTTCGGCGACTACCGCTACGGGTCGATCAGCGAGCGCGTGCTCTTCGCCACGCGCCCCGGCGGCAAGGACACCGACTTCGTCATCGCCGTCGCGGGCGATCTCGTCTACCGCGACAACACCGCGCGCCTGAGCCGCGGCGACCACGCGTTCCAGGGCGTGCTCGCGGCGTTCTACGAGCACGGCTTCGACCGGCTCGGCGTGTTCAGCACGCTGCGACACCAGACGACGGACCGCACGTCGGGGCCGGCGGTCTACACGTACGTCGACTCGCTCGACGCCCTCGCGGTCGACGCCCACGGACGCGTGGCCGTGCCCGTCCCCAACGAGAAGGCGTTCTTCTTCGCGGAGGCCGAGGGCGTCGTGGTGCTCGGCTCGACCAACATCGTGCGCACGCAAGACCAGGCGCTCGACGGCTCACGCACGAGCGTCTTGGCCTACGGCGGCGCCGCCATGCTCGGCGTCGTGCACAAGGCCGAGGCCAAGGACGTGGGGCAAGGCCGCGCGAGCGCGTACGGCGATCTCGTGGCGCAGCTCGAGGCCGGCTACGCGTCGGGCGACTCCGACCCGTACGACGGGACGCAGCGCCGGCTGGTCTTCGACCCCAACCACAAGGTCGGCCTGCTCCTCTTCGACGAGGTGCTCCGCTTCCAGACGGCGCGCTCGGCGACGGCCGCCGCCGACCCGCTGCTCGCGAACAGCCAGCGACGCAGCCCGGGGCTCGATCAGCTGCCGTCGAACGGCGGCGTGTTCGGGGCGCAGTACCTCAACCCGACCGTCATCTACCGCCCGCGCCCGTGGCTCGACCTCAAGGGCGGCGCGGTGATCGCGCAGGCGACGGCCGACATCGTCGACCCGTACCTGCTCACGACCACCGGCTCGTACGTGAACTACCGCGGCGGCAACCCGCGCAAGAAGGACCTCGGCGTCGAGCTCGACGCGGGCGTCGAGGCGCGCTTTCCGCTGCGCGCCGGGCTCAACCTCGCGCTCGGGGCGCAGGGCGGCGTGCTGTTCCCCGGCGGCGCCATGGAGAACGCGCTCGGCGAGCGCCTCAAGACGCAGTGGGTGACCATCGCCCGCGGCGGGCTGCAGTTCTAGGGAGGAGGTCGATCGATGCGCATGCGCCCTCTCCTGCTCGCCCTCGCCGCCCTCTGCGTCGCACAGGCCAGCGGCTGCGCCGTCGATCGCGCGCCGTCGGGCCTGCGCAAGACGCCCCTCGGGCCGGGCGCCACGATCAAGTTCGACCTGTCACACCGGCCGCTGCCCGAGCTGCCACTCCCCAACGACGTCGCCACGTTCGCAGACCCGTCGAGCCGGACGGGGCGCCGCGTGAACGTGAGCGTCGTCGCGCCGACCATGTTCGAGCGTCGCGCGCGCGAGGACTTCGCCACGCTCGAGGGCTGGGGCACCTCGGCGCCGATCTCGGTGTCGTTCGAGCGCGCCGAAGGAGCCGCCGCCGACAAGCCCGCCATCGACCTCGCCGACGTGCTCGCGCGGATGCACGGCGACGAGCATGACCTGTCGAACGATCCGGTCTACGTCGTCAACCTGCGCACCGGCGTGCCGATGTTCGTCGACGTGGGCAACGGCTACTACCCGGTGACGCTGCGCGACCCGTGGCGCTACTTTCCCAACGACGAGAAGGCGGGCGAGAGCAACCTCGTCTTCGAGACCGTCGAGGAGGGCGCCGGCCTCACGCAGGCAGGGTATCGGCCCGAGCTCGACCGCGACTTCGACGGCGTGCTCGACCACCCCAACACGCTGACGGGAAAGCCCGCGGCCACGCCGAGCGACGTGCTCACGTGGTACGAGCGCGAGACCGACACGCTGGTGCTGCGGCCCATCCTGCCGCTCGACGAGAAGACCGAGTACGCCGTGGTGATCACCGATCGCCTGCGCGGCTCGGACGGCAACCCCGTGCGCTCGCCGTTCGAGGACATCCACCACCCGCAGCAGACGAGCGGCGTGGCGCGCCTCAAGGACATCTTGTCGAACAAGCGCGCGACCGCGTACTTCGGCGACGTGGCCGGCACGGGCCTCGACCGCGTGGCGTTCGCGTGGACGTTCACCAC
>JAGQJA010000375.1:0-3240 GCA_020430845.1 Myxococcales bacterium | reverse complement strand
GATCACACGCCGACCACCACAGACCCCACGCCGGCGTGCCGCGAGCGCGCCAAGACGCCGTACGTCGTCAAGCTCAACGACACCGACGTCAAGGAGTCGTTCAAGACGTTCTTCGAAGAGGCGTTCGGGCTCGACAAGGGAGAGAGCCGCGCGATCGAGAGCGCGCTCGGCGCGGTCGACCACGTGGTGCTGGGCGACTTCAAGTCGCCCTTCTTGATGGGCGATCCCCGTTCGACCGATCCCGATACGCGCTTCGGTGTGGACTTCAAGACGGGCGCGGGCGACGTGCGCGCCGACGACGTGACCTTCTTCCTCTCCGTCCCCAAGGAGACGGCCGCCGCCAAGCAACCGTTCCCCGTCGCGTTCTGGGGCCACGGCGTCACCGGCCGCGCCGACGAGGTGCTCTTCTACGCCGGCGACTTCGCGCGGCAGGGCATCGCCCTCTTTGCGTACAACAACCCCGAGCACGGCGTCGTGCTCTCGGCCACGGAGCGCGCGCTGGCCTCGGGTCAGCTCACGCGCAACTGCCTCGTGCCCTTCCTCGACGCGTACACCAAGAACCGCACGCGCGACGTCGACGGCGACGGCGTGGGCGACAGCGGCGAGCTCTGGTGGACGGCGCACATCTTCCACACGCGCGACAACGTGCGCCAAGGGCTGCTCGACGGCATGCAGGCCGTGCGCATGCTGCGCGGCTTCGACGGCGTGCGGCGGAGCACCCAGGACTTCAACGGCGACGGCGCGCCCGAGCTCGCGGGCGACTTCGACGGCAACGGCGTGCCCGACCTCGGCGGGCCCAACGTGCCCTACTTCGCCGCCGGCGAGTCGCTCGGCGGCATCATGAGCGGGGCGCAGGGCGGCATCGAGCCGTACATGATCGCGGCCGCGCCGATGAGCGGCGGGGGCTCGCTCGCGATGGACGTCGCCATGCGATCGTACGGCGTCGTCGAGAGCGTGACCGGGCAGATGCTCGGCCCGATCGTCTTCGCCGTGCCGGCCACCGAACGCCCCGATCGCAAGAAGAAGGATCAGATGGGGACGCGCTGCGCCGACACGCAGCGGAGCGTGCGCATCCACGTCAACAACGGCGTGAGCAACCACGAGATGGAGATCGCGTGCGTCGAGCCCGGCGAGCTGGCCGACGGCATGAGCGTGCTCGTGAGCAACGTGACGAGCGGCGAGCGCCGGTGCGCGCGCACGGGCGCGGGCGGGCGCTTCCGCGTGCCGATCCCCACCTCCGCGGGCGATCGCCTCGACGTGCAGATCTACACGGGCGTCGAGGTGTTCAAGTCGTACGACGGCTGCCTCGTGCGCGAGGGCGCGCCCGTGGGACGCAGGATCTCGCGCTGGGAGCAGCCGGCGCTCGAGGCCCTGCCGCTCGGCGACGAGTCGAAGACCTGCGACGCGGCCGTCGCGGCCTCCGACGTCGAGCCCGCCGGGTGCCAGCAGTTCCGCGACGTCTTCTTCCCCGTGGGCACGCCGCTCGTCGCGCCCAACCACGGCCTCGGCCTACGGAGGCAGACGCCCGAGCTGCGGCGTTTGCGTGACCTCGCGCAGGCGGGATTCGACGCGGCCGACCCGATCAACTTCGCGCCGTACTACATGCTGCGCGCGCTTCGTGACGAGAACGGCGCGGTCGTCGCGCCGCACGCGCTGCTCAACATCAACACCATCGGCGACAACTTCGTGCAGGTGAGCGCGGGCCTCTCGTTCGCGCGGGCGGCGGGCGCGCTCCCGTTCTTGCCGCCGCGGGCGCTCGAGCGCTACCCCGAGTACGCCGACCACGTGACCCCCGAGGCCGTGTACGACGCGCTCGGACGGCGTACGCCCATGGACTTCTTGGTCGACACGGGCGTGGCCGAGGGCATCGCCCGGCTCGGTCGCTCGACCGCCGGGCCGACGTGTCGCGCCAACTACAAGAAGGACGCCGACGTCTGCACCAAGAGCCCGACGATCGCGCCCTACGAGTGCGCCAACGCGCTGTTCGACCCCGACTGGCTGAGCGAGGGCGCGATGCTCCACGACCAGCCGCACGCCGAGCGGCCGCTGCGCCTCGCGCGTATCGCCACGGTGCGCCCCACCGATCCGGGCACGCTGGCCAAGGCTTGGGAGCCGCGCCTGCGGGGCGTGCCGTTCGCGCCCGACGACACGGCGTGGGCCGCCACCGACCCCGTGGTCGCGCTGCTCAACCACTACCTCGTCCCAAAGGGTGCACATACATGGAACCTCGGGGACACGTGCCGCGCGTGGGACTACGCGACGTACGGCAACGGCCTCATGGCGCGCTTCTTTGCGACGCGCGGCAAGGACGTCTACTACCTGAGCCACCCCACGACCCACGGCTGTCTGGCGGACGCCACGTGCCCGTTCATCACGCGGTGACCCAGTGATGTCGCGCGCCGTCCTGGTCGTCCTCGCCCTCGTCCTCGCGCTCGCCGGGGGCTGCTTCGTGGACCGCGCTCCGGGTGGCGCGCGCGAGACTCCGCCGGGCACCGGCCCACAGATCGTCTTCGAGCTGACGCGCCGTCCGCTCCCCGAGATCCCGCAGCCCAACGACGTCGCGACCTTCGCCGACCCGTCGAGCCGCACAGGGCGACGCATCAACGTGAGCATGGTCGCCCCGACGAGGCTCGAGGCGTTCGCGCGGTCCGGCTTCACCACGCTCGAGGGCTGGGGCACGTTCGCGCCCATCAGCGTGGCGTTCGCGCGCGAAGAGGGCGCCGACGAAGGCGCTCCGGCCATCGACATCGAGGACGTGTACGCGCGCACGCGCGACTGGGACCCGCGCGACGATCCGTTCTACGTGATCGATCTGCAGACGGGGCTCCCGGCGCTGCTCGACGTGGGCAAGGGCAGCTTTCCCGTGACGGTGTCCGACCCGAACCGCTACTGGGCCAACGACCCGCGCGCGTCGGCCGACTCGCTGCTCTTCGAGACACACGAAGAGGGCTTCGGCCTCCCGCAGTCGGCGTACCGGCCCGAGCTCGACACCGACTTCGACGGCGTGCTCGACCACCCCAACGTGCTGCGCCCCACGGGCCGACAGGCGCGCCCCGAAGAGGTGCTCACCTGGTACGAGCGCGAGACCGACTCGCTGCTGCTGCGCCCCGTCGTGCCGCTCGAGCAGAAGCGCGAGTACGCGGTCGTGCTCACCGACCGCCTCAAGGGCCCGCGCGGCGCGCCGGTGCGGTCGCCCTTCTCGAACATCCATCACCCGCAGCAGCTGCGCGGCGCCGAGCG
>JAGQJA010000374.1 GCA_020430845.1 Myxococcales bacterium | reverse complement strand
GCGGCAAGAGATCTTCGGCGTCGAGGCCTTCCTCGGCGCCAACGCGCACCTCGAAGCGCGCCTGCGCAACCACTACTGGCTCACCTACGTGGCCCCGGCGGAGATCGGCGTCGCGCTGTTCCGCAAGCGCTCGTTCCGCATCGAGGTCTACACGGGGCTGCGCGCGGTCGTCGCGGGCGACCTCGTCGACCACTTCCTCATCGACCCCAACGGCGTCAACAACGCCCAGGCCAACGAGGCGCTCGAAGCCGAGCGCAAGCGGCCGTGGGAGGGCTACGTCTCGATCGTCATCGGGAGGGCGCTATGAGCGCGCGCGCCGCGACCGCGTGCGTGCTCGCGACGATGCTCGCGTGCGCCCGCCCCGCCCACGCCGAGGACCTGGCGGGCCCCACGGACGAGGCGCTCGCCGAAGAGGACTGGGAGGGGTCGGGCCGCGACGTGGGGGGCGCCAAGTCCCTGGGCGTCCACACGCCGCGCGGGCGCGCCATCTACCGCCCCGACGAGACGTTCGCGGACATCGTCGACAGCCGACGGCGGATCTTCGTCATCGAGGCGGCCGCGGGCCTCGGCCCCGAGGGCAACCTGGGCCTGGTCGCGGGGTACATGCCCAAGCAGATCCACGGCATCGAGTTCTACGGCGGCGCCGGCTTCGAGGCCAACCCCGCCTATCGCGTCACGGGCGCGGTGCGCTTCTTGTTCAACATCCGCGGCTACCGCCCTTACTTCGGCGCGGGGTACTTCTTCAAGAACGCGTACGAGATCGATACATACTCGCACAACGGCTTTCTCGAGGCGGGCTACAGCTTCAAGCTCAAGTCGACCAACCACCTCACCATCGGCATGGGCATCTCCAGGCTCGTCTACGCGGGCGTGCGCAAGAGCTCCGTGCTGCGCGGCCCCGACGTCGACGCCGCGAGCCTCGAAGAGCAGATCCGACGCATCCCGCCGTACCAGCCGCTCCTGGTGGTGCGCGTCAGCCACGCGTTCTGACGTTCACGCCGGGACGTCGATCTCGGCGCCGAGCGCGCGCAGCGTCCCCACGAACCGCGGGAAGCTCGTCGCGATGCAGTCGCAGTCCTTGATGCGCGTGGGCCCCGACGCGTGGAGCGCGAGCACGGCGGCCGTCATCGCGATGCGGTGATCGCCCTTGCTGTCGACCTCCGCGGGGCGGAGCGCGCCCTTGTGCCCGCGGATCGCGAGCCCGTCGGGGCGCTCGTCGCAGTCGACGCCGAACGCGCGGAGCACGACGGCCATCGTCGCGATGCGATCGCTCTCCTTGACGCGCAGCTCCTCCGCGTCGGTGATCACGGTCTCACCCTCGGCGCGCGCCGCGAGGGCGCACACGATCGGGATCTCGTCGATCGCCCGCGGGACGATCTCTCCGCCGATACGTCCGGCGCGCAGCGTCGTGTGCCACGCGGTGATCTCGGCCACCGGCTCGCCGCCCTGCTCTCCGCGCGCCACGATCTCGAGCCCCGCGCCCATGTCGCGGAGGATCTCGAGCACGCCCGTGCGCGTCGGGTTCGTCCCCACGCCGCGCACCGTCACGCGCGAGCCCTCGGAGATCGCCGCCGCGACGAGCAGGAACGCCGCGGCGCTGACGTCACCGGGGATGTCGACGTCGATCGGCTCGAGCACGCCCTTCCACCCGGCCGGGTCGAGCTCGACGACGGGGCCTACGGTGCGGAGCGGCGCGCCCATCGCGAGGAGCATGCGCTCGGTGTGGTCGCGCGAGAGCGAGGGCTCGCGAAAACGCGTGACCCCGTGCGCGTAGAGGCCCGAGAGCAGGATCGCGCTCTTGACCTGCGCGCTCGCGACGGGGCTCTCGTACTCGAGCTCGCCGAGGTGCGTCCCCTCGGGCAGCGGCCCGATGACGAGCGGCGCCGTCACGTTGTCCGGCTTGCTGGGGTGCGGCTTGCCCTCGATGATCGCGCCGCGCGCGCGCAGCGGCCCCACGACGCGCATCATCGGGCGTCGGCACAGGGTCTCGTCGCCGATGAGCGTCGTCTTGAAGGGCTGCGCGGCGAGCAGGCCCGCGAGCAGGCGCATCGTGGTGCCCGAGTTGCCGCAGTCGAGCGGGCCCTCGGGCTCGCGCAGGCCGAAGAGCCCCGTGCCCTTGACCGACAGCTCGGTCTCGCTCACGTCGGTGATCTCGGCGCCCATCGCCGCCATCGCGCGCGCGGTCGACACGTTGTCCTCGCCGCGAGAGAACCCGCGGATGCGCGACACGCCGTTGGCGAGCGCCCCGAAGAGCAGCGCGCGGTGCCCGATGCTCTTGTCGGACGGCACGGGCACACCGCCGGTGAGCGGACGCCGGAGCGGGTGGACGACGATGTCGGTCATCGGCGCAGTCTACCGGAAGCGGGCCAGCGCCG
>JAGQJA010000373.1:1543-2242 GCA_020430845.1 Myxococcales bacterium | reverse complement strand
ATGCCCGAAGAGATCAACCGCGTCGTCGCCGACCGGCTCTCGTCGATGTTCCTCTGCGTGAGCTCCCGCAGCGTCGAGAACCTGCGCGCCGAGGGCATCACCGAGCACGTACATCGCGTCGGCGACGTGATGTACGACGCGCTCCTGCACAACCTGCCCCGGGCCCGTGAGCGCTCCACGGTGCTGTCCCGCCTCGGGCTCGAGCGCGGCGAGTACTACCTCGCCACTGTGCACCGCGCCGACAACACGGGGGACGCCGCGCGCCTCACGGCCATCCTCGACGGGCTCGGAGGGCTCGATCGCCCTGTGGTGCTGCCGTTGCACCCGCGCACTGCGGCCGCGCTCCAGAGCTTCGGGCTGTCGGTGCCACCCAACGTGCGCGTGACCGATCCGCTCGGGTACTTCGACATGCTCGTCGCAGAAGAGAGCGCGCGCGCCATCGGGACCGACTCCGGTGGCGTCCAGCGCGAGGCCTACTGTCTCGGCGTGCCGTGCGTGACGCTGCGCGACGAGACCGAGTGGACCGAGACGGTCGACGCGGGGTGGAACCGCCTCACGGGCGCCGACGCGCGGCGCATCCAAGACGCGTTCGCGTCTGCCGAGAAGCTCGACGTCCGCCCCGACATCTTCGGCGACGGGACGGCTGCAGAGAAGATCCTCGCGGCGCTCGAGCACGACGTCCCCAGGCTCCGACGCTGA
>JAGQJA010000373.1:0-1493 GCA_020430845.1 Myxococcales bacterium | reverse complement strand
CCCGCGTCAGGCGTGACGCAGGCGCGCGCACGAATGCCGCGAGAACGGAACCGGAACGTGAGGCACACCCGTTGCTCCGTCGACGGCGGAGGGCACGCGACGCCGCGGACGCCCGCACACGAGGAGAGGACGCGTATGTGGGAGAAGATGGCGACGGCGGCGCTCGCGCTGGCTGCGGTGTGGGTTCCCGTGCTGGGTTGTTCTTCGTCCGCGGACGAAGACTGCATCGCCGGCAAGCAGTGTACGTGTGCCGACTGCAATAAAACGTGTGGCGGCAGCGGCAAGTCGTGCCAGTTCTCGTGCACCGGCGGCGACTGCACGTTCTCGTGCCCCGGCGGCAGCTGCCAGGTCACGGCGTCGAACGCGGCGTCCGTCACGCTCGACTGCCCCGGCGGCGGCTGCAACGTCACCTCGTCGGGGACCAAGTCGAGCACGCTCAAGTGCTCGGGGAACGGCTGTCAGCACACCTGCAACGGGGCCACCTCGTGTCGAACGACCGAGTGCAAGAGCACCTGTCAGACGTCGTGCAACGGCGCCGCGACTTGCGAGTCGAGCTGCACACCGGCGGCCGGTGGGTGCGTCACCGACGGCGCGGGCGGATCGAGCTCGGGCGGAGCGAGCGGCGGGATCCCCGGCGCAAGCGGCGGAATCCCCGGCCTCCCCGGCGACGGCTGACGGCGTCGCGCTGCTCGCGTACCTCCGCGCGCTCTGACGCCGACGCTCAGCCCGCGTCGCGGACGACGCCGTCGGCGTCTTGGACCAGCGAGCGCCCGCACGTGCAGCGCGCTTCGCCGGCCGAGAGATCGACCTTGAGGCCGCAGCGGCAGACCCATCCGACGGTGCGCGCGGGGTTGCCGCGAACCAGCGCGTGGTCGGGGACGTCCTTGGTGACGACGCTGCCGGCCGCGACCATCGACCACGCGCCGACGGTCACGCCGCAGACGACCGTGGAGTTGGCGCCGATCGCCGAGCCCGTCTTCACCAGCGTCTTTGACACGACCCAGTCGTGCGCGGACTTGATCGATCCGTCGGGGTTGACCGCGCGCGGGACCTTGTCGTTGGTGAAGCACACGTGCGGGCCCACGAAGACGCCGTCCTCGATGTCGACGCCGGTGAACACCGAGACGTTGTTCTGGATCTTGACGTTGTCGCCGATGGTCACGCCGCCGTCGACATACACACCCTTGCCGAAGATGCAGCCCTTGCCGATGCGCGCGTCGTCGCGGATCTGACAGAAGAGCCAGACCTGTGAGCCGTCGCCGATGGTGGCGGACTCGGAGACGAACGAGGAGGGATGGATACGGGTGGCCATGGGGGCGCGAGCATACACCAGGCGGGGGCGCGTGCGCGGGGGCGGGAGCGGGGGCGTGCGCGGGAGCGCGGGCGCGTGCGCGGGGGCGGGAGCGGGGGAGTGCGCGGGAGCGGGAGCGAGGGCGGCCGCAGACGCAAACCCAAACGCGTTCGCAACCGCAAACGCAAACGCAGACGCAGAC